>NZ_CP013634.1:0-300000 GCF_001664485.1 Rhizobium sp. N324
AGGGCCATGAAAAAGTTTCGCGCCAGCTGCGACCGCTACAAATTGAGCGGCGGCCCGCTCCGGCGTCGCGACCGCTTCCTTCCCTAGCCATTTGTTGAAATGCGCCGTTAACCATGTCATAGATGGCGGAAGGAAACATCTGTTTTGCTTCCATTTGTGAAAAACCGTAAAGCTTAACAATGCGCTACGATATCGACGCTGCGATGCTTCAAACTCTGCTTCCATCCTTTGCCGCGGCAGAGGATGCGCTGGCCCGGCTGGACGAACGGGTGGTGCGTTCGTCGGTCGGTGAGGGCTTTGCCGAACGCAGTCATTTCTTCGATGCTGCCGGCGCGCTGTGGGTGGCCGGCGAACTGGTGCATGTCGAGGATCTGGTTTTGCACGATGCGCATATGGATAGCCGGGCGCCGAGCCACGAGCTGACGATCGCCCATTCCGTGCTGCGGGCCCGCCGGCGCATCTGGACCGGCGAACCGGCCTGGGCGCTCGGAGCCGCGGGGCTGGCGACGCTGACGGCGACGCTCGGGGAAGGGGAGGGGACGGCGCCGGAGGTCAAGAGCCCTGCGGTTCCGCTCGAGACCGACGACGAGGGCGGGGATGAGGACGGGCCGCTCGCTGCCGAGATGGCCGAGATCGACGCGCTTCTTGCCCGTTCGCAGAAGCTCCTCGACATCCATACGGGCAAGGTGCCGGCAAGCGAGGCGCCTGTCTCTGCCCCGTCACGGCGCAATGACGATCCTCTGGGCTTGCTGGGTGACGACGAATGGGACGAGGAAAAGCGGCTTGCCGAGTGGCGCGGCCTCTTGCCATTGGCCGACAGCTTGCCGCCGGTTCTCGGCGCGATCATCCTTTTCGAAGCCTGGGAAAGGATCGAGCCATTGCGGCGCCAGCATTGGCTCGGCGGTCTTCTGGTCGCCGGACACCTGCGCGCCCGCGGCAAGGTCGCGTCGCATCTCTTTTCTTTTTACGGTGGGCTGAAGCTGGTGCGTCATGAACGTCGCCGCGCGCGCGACCGGGCGACGCGGCTGCAGGCCTTCCTGGAAGCGATGCATCTGGGGGCTGCCGCCGGCCTCAAGGAACTCGACCGGCTGTCGCTTGCCCGCACGCAGATGGAGCTGCGCTTTCGCGGCCGCCGTTCCAACAGCAGCCTGCCGGATCTTGCCGATTTCATCCTGTCGCGGCCGATGGTCTCGGCGGCGATGATCGCCCGCCATCTGCGCATTACGCCACGCGGCGCGCTGAACCTCGTCAACGAGATCGGCATTCGTGAGATCACCGGCCGCGGCCGCTACCGCGCCTGGGGCATTATCTGAAACGAAAACGGCCGGGTCGTTGACCCGGCCACTCTGGCTCTTTGTTTATCCATGTATTTAAAGTGAACACCCGATCTGCCATCCTGTCACAGACAGCAGACCGGGCGCTCTTGCGCTTCCTTTGCCCCCGGAAGCGCGATCCTTATTCCCGCTCGCCCGTGAAGTTGAGCAGAAGCTGGAAGATGTTGACGAAGTTCAGGTAGAGCGACAGAGCGCCGAAGACGGCGAGCTTCTGGTTCGATTCCTGATCGTAGTTTTCCGAATACTGTTCCTTGATGTTCTGCGTGTCGTAGGCGGTGAGGCCGACGAAGACGACGATGCCGATCACCGAGACGGCGAACTGCAGCGCCGACGAACCCAGGAAGATGTTGACGATGCTGGCGATGACAACGCCGATGAGGCCCATCATCAGGAACGAGCCCATGCGCGAGAGGTCACGCTTCGTCACATAGCCGTAGAGGCTGGTGGCGCCGAACATCGTGGCGGTGATGAAGAAGGTCCGCGCAATGCTCATCCCGGTGAAGACCAGGAAGACGGAGGCGAGCGACAGGCCCATCACGGCGCAGAAGGCCCAGAAGGTGATCTGCGCGGTGCTGGCCGACATCGTCTGGATGCGGAACGAGAAGAAGAAGACGAAGGCGAGCGGCGCCAGCATCACCACCCACTTCAGCGGCGAGCCGAAGATCGGCACGTAGAGCGCCGGCGTCGAGCCGACGACGAAGGCGACGAGGCCGGTGATAACCAGGCCGAGCGCCATGTAATTGTAGACGCGCAGCATATGCTGGCGCAGGCCCTCGTCGAAGACGGCCTGGGAGCCGGCCACGGCGCCATAGCGGGAATTGATCGGGTTCATGCTGATCTCCTCGGTTTGAACTAATAGAGCGAGCGGGCGAGCCGTTCGGCCGCCTGATCGAGATTGAGACCGCTTTCGTCGGCGATCAGCGCATAGGCGACCTCGCCGATCTGCCAATAGGCGGCTTCTGCCTTCTCAAGCGCCAGATGGCTGACGGGCTTGACCTCGAAGGCGCCCGGGCGGACGGCGAAAAGCGACAGCCGCTTTCCATCCGACTGCTCGATCGCCATTTCGACGCTGGGGCCGAATTCGGACGGGAAGATCTGCACGTCGGCGACCTTCCAATCCTGAGGCAGTTCCGGCATCACGATCGCGGTGGCGGCACGAATGTCGTCGGCGCTGTAGGTGGCCGGCGTCTGCGGCGGCATCGATTGACGCAGGGCGGCGGTCTGGTAGGCGCGGACGGCATCCTCGACATAGGCGGGTGCCGGGACCGATGCCGATACCTCGGTTGCCGAGAAAGCGCCGAAGGAATTGTGCGCCACCCAGCCGGCGGTCACCAGAATACCAACAGCGGCAATGCGCTGCATGGAATGGAAAATGCGGCCATAGGAAAGGCCCCGTTCCAGCCGGCGGGCGGCATCGCGGGTCTCGGGACGGCCGAAGGCGCTTTCGCCGGCAAGCGCCAGGCGCAACTCGCCCTTCATGCTGAGGTCGGCCATGACCTTGGCGGCAATCGCCGGGTGGCCGGAAAGATAGGATTCCACCTGGATGCGGCGGGCGACATCGAGTTCGCCATCCACATAGGCGTCGAGATCGACATCGAGGATCGGATCAATTGCCTTCATTGCCATCCCCTCCAATCAGTCTCAGATGCGAAATGCGCGGCGTCTTCTCCTCGAATTCGCGCAATTGCGCGCGGGCGCGGGAGATGCGCGACATCAGCGTGCCCACAGGAATGCCCAGCGCATTGGCGGCTTCCTGGTAGGAAAGGCCTTCGATCGCCACGAGATGCAGCGCCTCGCGCTGCTCCTCCGGCAGATCGAAAAAGGCGTCGCGCACCTGCTGCAGCCGCACGGCATGTTCCTGGCCGGCCGGCAGCGACTGTTCGGCCTCGACAGCCGCCTCGTCATGGCGGCGCGTCAGCGATCGGTTCTGGCGCAGACGGTCGATATGGGCGTTGTGCAGGATGGAGAGCAGCCAGGTGCGCAGATTGCCGCCGCTGCGGAAGCTCTTTTTCTTCTCGAGCGCCCGCACCAGCGCGTCATGCACCAGATCCTCAGCCTCGTCCGAATTGCGCACCAGCGAGCGAGCGTAGCGCCTGAGCGCTGCAAGCTGTCCGATGACGTCGAAGGGGCGGTCTTTGCGTTCCATGATTGAGTATACGCAAGCCGGGCGGATTTTATTCCCGGGGACGATAAAAAAATCATACGGGCCGACGACGCCATCGCCGCAGCGTAAATCCGCGATTGTTTATGACAACTACATGACAGATCATGACGCCGCTGATTTGAAGGGGAAAAGCAAGAATGAAGGAAAAGAAGCGGGTCTACGAAGCTCTCGTAGACGGCGCCATGGAAGGGCTGACGGATCAGGCGCTCTATGATTTCGTCAAGGCGCGTTGTCCAAACGCCACCAGCAAGAAGATCGTCCGGGCCTCGCTTCTCGCTCTCATCGATCCTCATCTCCGGGACCGCAATATTCTCGATGTGATCTACGCCCTTGCGATCAAGCATCGGCTGGATGACGGCGAAGACGGGCGGGCTCCATCCGCGCAGGCGGCCAATCAGAACATGCCGCAGCTTTCCTGACGCCGCCGCCTGCGGCTTCCGACATTCTCAGCCGCCGTCCGAAAGCCCTTCGAGGATTGGGCAGTCCGGCCTGTCGTTGCCGTGACAGGCATGCACCAGATGCTCCAGCGTGCGCCGCAGGTCCGAGAGATCTCGGATCTTGCGGTCGATCTCGGCAAGCTTGGCCTCGGCGATCTCCTTGACGTCGGCGCTCGCGCGGGCCTTGTCCTCGTAGAGCGCCAGCAATTGCCGGCACTCCTCGACCGAAAAGCCGAGACCGCGCGAGCGCTGCAGGAAGCGCAGCTTGTGAACATCGGTTGCGGCATAGTCGCGATAGCCGTTGCCGCCCCTTTCGGGACGGATGAGGCCGATATCCTCGTAGTAGCGGATGGTCTTCGAAGGCAGGCCTGAACGCTCAGATGCTTCGCCGATATTCATCGTCACCTCCTATAATTTTGCAAAGCGCAGTCTCAGCGCATTTGCAATCACCGAGACGGACGAGAGGCTCATCGCCGCCGCCGCGATCATCGGCGACAGCAGCAGCCCGAAGATCGGATAGAGCACGCCGGCTGCGACCGGCACGCCGAGCGCATTATAGCCGAAGGCGAAGCCGAGATTCTGGCGGATGTTGCGCATTGTCGCCTCCGCCAGCCGCCGCGCCCTGACGATGCCGGTGAGATCGCCCTTCACTAGGGTGATGCCGGCGCTTTCCATCGCAACGTCGGCGCCGGTGCCCATGGCGATGCCGACATCGGCGGCGGCGAGCGCCGGTGCGTCATTGACGCCGTCTCCGGCCATGGCGATGACGGCGCCCTTGGCGCGCAGTTCGTCGATCAGTGCGCTTTTGCCCTCCGGCAGCATGTCGGCGCGAACCTCGTCGATCCCCAGGCTTTTTGCCACCGCCCGCGCCGTCCGCTCATTGTCGCCCGTCGCCATGATGATCTTGAGACCGCTATCGTGCAGCGCCTTGATGGCGGCTTCCGTCGTCGGCTTGATCCGGTCGGCAACGGCGACGAGGCCGGCAAGCGCGCCGTCGACCACCACGAACATCACCGTTTTGCCCTCGCCGCGCAGGGCTTCGGTCCTCTGAGCCAGCGCCGAAGGATCGACGCCGAGATCGGCAAGCATCGCCGCATTGCCGAGCGCCACCATCGTGCCACCCGCAAGACCCTGAACACCCTTGCCGGTCTTTGCCTCGAAACCGGTGACCTCGACGAACGCGACATCGCGCTCTTCGGCGCCGGAAACGATCGCTTCGGCCAGCGGATGTTCGGAGCCGCGCTCCAGGCTTGCCGCCAGCGACAGCAGCCGGTTTTCCTCGGTTCCACCGAAGGCGACGACGTCGGTAAGCTTCGGCTTTCCCTCGGTCAGCGTACCTGTTTTGTCGACGATCAGCGTATCGACCTTGGAAAAGCGCTCCAGCGCTTCGGCGTCCTTGATCAGCACGCCTTCGCCAGCGCCACGCCCCGTCGCGATCATGATCGACATCGGCGTCGCAAGCCCGAGCGCGCAGGGGCAGGCGATGATCAGAACGGCGACGGCGGCAAGCAACGCATTGGCGAGGCTCGGTTCCGGGCCGACCGCTGCCCAAACGATGAAGGCAAGGATGGCCGTGGCGACGACCGCCGGCACGAAGAAGGCCGACACCCGGTCGACCGCACCCTGGATCGGCGCCCGCGAACGCTGCGCCTTGGCGACCATGTCGACGATGCGCGATAGCACCGTGTCGGCGCCTACCTTCTCGGCCGACATGACGAGGGAGCCGTTCTTGTTGATGGTGCCGCCGGTCAGTGCGTCGCCCTTCGATTTCTCCACCGGCAAGGGCTCGCCCGATATCATCGATTCGTCGACGGTTGACTGGCCCTCGAGGACGGAGCCGTCCACCGGAACCCGCTCGCCGGGGCGCACGCGCAGCCGGTCGCCGGTCTGGATCTCGTCCACCGGCACATCTAGCTCGCTGCCATCGGCATCGATGCGCCGCGCCGTCTTCGGCGCGAGGTCGAGCAGAGCGCGGATCGCCGAGCCGGTGCGTTCGCGCGCCTTCAATTCCAGCACCTGGCCGACGAAGACCAGGGCGACGATGACGGCGGCGGCCTCGAAATAGACCGGCACGGCTGCGCCATGGCCGCGGAAACTCATCGGGAAGATGCCGGGCGTAAGCGTGGCGACGAGACTGTAGAGATAAGCGGTGCCGACGCCGAGACCGATCAGCGTCCACATGTTCGGGCTGCGGTTGACGAGGGAGGCCCAGGCGCGGCGGAAAAACGGCAGCGCCGCCCACAGCACCACCGGCGTTGCCAGCAGCAGTTCGATATAGGTCGTCTGTGGCTCGCCGATCATCTCCCGCAAAGGCAGGCCGAGCATCGGTCCCATGCCGAGAGCGAGCAGCGGCAGGGCCAGGATGGCGCTGACCCAAAGCCGTCTGGTGAAGTCGACAAGTTCCGGGTTGGGGCCTTCATCGGCCGGCGGAATACCCATCGGCTCCAGCGCCATGCCGCATTTCGGGCAGTCGCCAGGCCGGTCGCTGACGACCTCCGGATGCATCGGGCAGGTATAGAGCGTACCCTTCGGCGCCGGCTTTGCCGCCGGGCGTTGGCCGTCGCGATAGGCCGAAGGATCGGCTTCGAATTTCGTCTGGCAGCCGGCCGAGCAGAAGTAGAATTTCTCGCCCTCGACCTTCACGAAATGTTTTGCCGTCGCGCGGTCGACGGCCATGCCGCAGACAGGGTCCTTCGCCGTCAGATAGTCCTGCGGCGCGGCGGCAAATTTCGTCCGGCAGCCCTCGGAGCAGAAATGATAGAGACGGCCGGCGTGATCGAGCGATGGCTTGCCGACCTCCGGATCAACGGTCATGCCGCAGACCGGATCGCGGGTTATGACGCCGGCAGTCTTTTCCGGGCCCTGGCCGCAACAGCTGTGATCGCCATTATGGGCGTGGTCGTGATGATGATCGTGTTTGATATTCATGACTATCTCCGATGCCCGAAGGGCAGTTGGAGAGGCTTATCCACCTTCCAGCAACTGGAAGGTCAAGCGCTAATTTTGGCGAGGCCGATTTTTCGAAGGCAACCGCGCTGTTGCCCGATCCTCAGATCGGGCTGATCAACCCGACCGGCTGGCTGCCGAGCAGGGCGGCGACCGCAATGCTGCCGCCGGGTTCGATCGTCTTGCCGGTCACGAGATCCGCCTTCAGCCCGTGAAGAGGGGAGGGGACGGCGATCGCCGTATCCTCCCAGAATTCCGGGCCGGCAAAGAGCACGCCGGGGTCGAGCCAGCCGAACATCAGGCGGGGCGCGGCGACGATGGCAAAATTATCCCTGTGCACCCGGGCAAACGCCAGCACGTGTTCGCGCCGGCTGCCCGTCACCTTCAGCGGCAGATAGTCGCCTTTGGCAAAGAGCGCCGGTTGCCGCTGGCGCAGCTGCAGGCCGATCGCGATGATCCGCTGTTTCAATGCCGCCGCCTGCAGCCTGGCGATCGGCCCGGCTTCAGCAAGCCAGGCCGCCAGCCGCGCATGATCGACCGGCCGGCGGTTGTCGGGATCGACGAGGCTGAAATCGAAACCCTCGGAGCCTTGATAGATGTCGGGAATGCCGGGCGCCGTCAGCTTGAGCAGCGTCTGCGACAGGCTGTTGAGGTAACCCGCGGCGATGAAAGGCTGCAGCACCCTTTCGAAATCCTCGAGGAAGGCATCATTTTCGGGTGAAACCAGCGCCGCCGCGTAAGCCGTCACCGCGTCTTCATAGGCGGCATCCTGCTCGATCCAGCCGGTGTGGAGTTTCGCCTCGCGTACCGCCTTGACGGCATAATCGATCAGGCGCTCGCGAAGGTCTTGCGTCTGCCCCCTATCGAAATCCTCCGGCCAGGCGCCGGCCAGTGCCTGATACAGCATCCATTCGACATTCGGCTCCGGTGCCGCACCATCCGGCAGCTCCGTCAGCCATGGTCGGTTCAGCTCACGCCAGCGCGCCACCGCCTGCACGAAAACATCCGCACCCTCGCTCAAGGCATAGAGCCTAGCGCGCGCATCCTCGCCACGTTTGGTGTCGTGGGTGGCGCTGGCCGAAAGCCCGTGTGGCTGCAGCCGCGCCCGTTCGGCCATGCGGCGATGGAATCCCTCCGGGCCATCCGGCGTCTTGCCGGGTTCGCCGCCGACTTCGTTTGCGGCAAGTAGCCTGTTATAGCGGTAGAACAGCGTATCCTCAGTCGCTTTCGCCATCACAGGCCCGCTCAATTGCTGGAAGCGGATCCGAAATTCGTGGGCCGCATGCCCGTCGACCTTGCCTTCGAGAAGCCGCAGCACATGGTCGAGGGCGCGCCGGTCATCGAGCCGGGCCATGGCTTGCAATGCGGTCGCGGCAAGGACGGCTGAATCCTGCCAGGCGAGCGGCCCGCCATCGCCATAGGTACGATAGACGGGACAGGCGATCAGCAGTTCGGCAAGCGCCGCGGCGATCTCGTTCTTATCGATGTCGGGAAAGATGCCCGCCGCGATCGACACCAGCCTGCCGGTTTCGCCGGCGAAATTACGCTCGACCATCAGCCGCTTGGCGAGCCGCCGGCCCTCGTCGAGATCGCCGATCTCGCCGGCGAGGCTGCGATAGGCATCGTCCAATCTGCGCAGGCCGCCGCCATCGATAAAGAGTTCGCTGAGCGCCGCAGTGAACTCATATCCCGTGGTGCCCGAAACCGGCCAGCTCTCCGGCAGCACTTCGCCGGGTCCGAGGATCTTTTCCACGACGATATAGGTGTCCGGCCCAACCGCATCCCTCAGCCGGTCGAGATAGGCCTTGGGTTCGGCAAGCCCGTCGACATGGTCGATGCGCAGGCCCTGCACCTTGCCGTGGCGCACCAGCTCGATCGTCAGCCGGTGCATGTCCTCGAACACGGAAGGATTTTCGACGCGGGTTCCCACAAGGCCGGTGACCTCGAAGAAGCGGCGATAGCTCAGATGCCGCGCCGCCTCCTTCCAATAGGTGAGCCGCCAATGCTGTCCCTCATGCAGGCTGTTGAGGAAATCGCGATCGGCCGAGATATCCTCGAGCTTTTGCCGGAGCACGGCGCGATCACCGCCTTCGAAGAGGATGTCGCGCATGGCGCGGGCGAAGTCCTCGCCTGACGTGACGGCTGCGGCCTCGGCCATTCTCGTCGCCACCGGATCGTCGAGCTGGTTTGCGATCGCGCCGTAACTGCGGGGATTGAGCGGCAGCAGCGTTTCGAAATAGCCGAAGGCGAAATCGCCATGGGTTTCGTCGAGCACGATCCGCAGCTCGCCGGCAGCAAGCGCGCGATCGAAATCCTGGCCGAGCTGCGGCAGGGTCAGCGGCTCGCTCCAGTCGATGTCGAAGTGGCCGGCATAGGCGCTTTGCCGGCCGAACGTCAGGACGTCTCGCCACCAGCCGTTTTGCGGCGAAGCGGCCATGTGGTTCGGCACGATGTCCAAGATCAGTCCCATGCCCGCGGCGGCAAGGCTTTCCGTCAGCCGCTCGAACCCCGCCCGGCCGCCGAGCGCCGGGTCGATGTCGTTGGCATCGGTGACGTCATAGCCGTGAGTCGAACCGCTGACTGCGGTGAAGATCGGCGAGGCATAGAGATGGCTGATGCCGAGCCTCTTGAGATAGGGAACGAGGCCGCAGGCGCGATCGAAAGTCATGCCGTTGCGGAATTGTATCCGGTAGGTCGCGGTCGGAAGTGTCATGAGGCCGTCTGACGTTGGAGGGAGCCTCTACCCAACGGTTGTATCAGGGGTTTGGTTCCCTTACAGCGCCGCGCGTCTTGTGAGACGCGCAAAGGACGCTGTAACATTGTTGAATCTACGCATCGTGCTTTCCGAAAAGCGATTCCGATTTTCGGGCCGATGCTAGTCGATGAAAACGCCCACACTGGCGGCGCGTCCAGCCGAGTCGATAACGGTCAGTTTCGAGTAGCCGCCGCCATCCGGCAGCCACTGCTGCGTGCGCCGGCGCGAGAGATCGGGCAGTGGCTTGCCGTTGGCAAGCCAGCGGAAGGGCGCGCGGCCGCCCTGCAGCTTCAGCATCAGCGGCGACAGATCGCCGGCGCCGGCGCCGAGATCGATATGGGCGCCCTCGGGCGGATAGACGATCTGGGGCGCGGGCTCCCGGCCGGAGGCGACAAGCAGGCCGCTGGCATTCAACGCAAACCGCCGCTGGCTGATCGGCAGCTCGGACTGGGCGATGCGCACGGCGCCGGCGGGCGGGCGGGGCAGCGGCGTCGTGGCAATGCCCGATTTGGCGAAGCCTTCGAACAGGATGGGGGCGGCGGTACCATAGCCGGTCAATCCCGGCACGGCGCTGTTATCCGGCCGCCCGACCCAGACACCGAGCACATAACGCCCGTCATAGCCGACCGACCAGGCGTCGCGATAGCCGTAGCTCGTGCCGGTCTTGTAGGCGATGCCGCGCTGCGGCGCGCCGGCGGGAGGGATGACGCCGGAGAGAATATCGGCGACGTTCCAGACCGCGACCGGCTCCAGCAGCGGTTCACCGTCGAGCTTGCCAGGTGTGCCGGTGATGCCATCGCCGAGCCTTGCCGGCTGACCGCGATTGGCGAGCGCCGTATAGAGCTGCACCAGATCCTTGAGCGTGAGCCCGACGCCGCCGAGACCGATCGCCAGTCCCGGTGTCTCGTTCGGCGGCAAAGCCGGACGCACCTCGGCGCGGCGGAAGCGCACCAGCAGCCGCGACGGGCCGACGGCGTCGAGCAGTTTGACGGCCGGCACATTCAAGGAGAGCTGCAAGGCTTCGCGCACGGTGACGTCGCCCTGATAGCTCATGTCGAAATTGCGCGGCCGGTAGCCGAAGAAATCGGCCGGCCGGTCCTCGATGATCGTCTCCTGAGAAACGAGGCCCTGTTCGAAGGCGAGCCCGTAGATAAAGGGCTTCAGCGTCGAGCCGGGCGAGCGGTTGACGCGGGTCATATCGATCCAGCCGGAGCGGCTGGCGTCGAAATAATCGGCCGATCCGACCTCGCCGACGATGGCGCCGGTCTGGGCATCGGCCATCACCATGGCGAGCGAAAGCTTCGGCCCGAGTTTCATCGCCGCGGCCCGGGCGACGGCCTCCAGCCCCTGCTGCACCTGCTTTTTCAGTGTCGTCTGGTGCTTCAGGACATCCGGCTGCTTGCGCAGCGCGGCTTCGGCGACATGGGCGGCGAGCGCCGGCAATTGCATGCGTCGCATCGGGACAGCGACAGCCTCCGCCCGCTCGGCTTCGCCCTCGCCGACGGCCTCGGCCACAGCGGCCCGGTCGAGCACGCGCTTGCGCGCCTCTTTCGCCGCCTGGAGATTGCGGTCCGGCCGGCGCCGTTCCGGCAATTGCGGCAGAGCGACGAGCAGGGCGGCTTCGGCGACGGTCAGGCGGCGCGGCTCCTTGCCGAAATAGGCAAGGCTTGCGGCCCGCACACCTTCCACATTGCCGCCATAGGGGGCGTGGGTGAGATAGAGGTCGAGGATCTGCTCCTTCGACAGCCGCCGCTCGATCTGCACGGCGCGCGCCAGCTGCAGCAGTTTTGCCGAAAGCGAGCGCCCCGCGCGCGGCTCGATCAGCCGCGCCACCTGCATCGACAGCGTCGAGGCGCCGGAGACGATGCGGCCGTTGCGGATGAATTGCGTGGCGGCCCGCCCGAGCGCCCAGGCATCGACGCCGCCGTGATCGTAGAAACGCTGATCCTCATAGGCGATCAGCATACGCAGGAATTGCGGATCGACGTCGGCAACTCCAGTCTTCAGCCGCCAGCGGCCTTCCGAGGTCGCAAAGGCGCGCAGCAATTGCCCATCGGCATCGAGCACCTCGGCGGACACCACATCCGCTTTGTCGAGCGGCGGTGGGAAAGCCTTGTCGGCGGCGTCGAGCGCAAAAAGAGCCGCGCCGGCAAGAAGAATGCCGGCGGCGGACCCGATCGCAAACTTGCGCCACAGCCTCATTGTTGTGCCGCTACGACCTCCATCTTGCCGGTCGCGGTGCGGGCCGAAAGCTCCGGACGGTACATGTCCTCGACGCTTGCGGCCGGATGGTCGTAGGTGCCGGGAGTGACGGCGCGCACGACATAGGCGACATTGAATTCGCGGTTGTCGCCCGCCGCGCGGTTGAAGGCGGCGACGAAACGATCGTAGCGGAATTCGGTATGGGCGGTGGAGATCTCGCCGATCCAGTCGAAATTCGTCATCTGGGCGCTGTCGACGAGGTTCGGATTGTCGATCTCGAAGCCGGCCGGCAGCAGGTCGGTAATGACGATGCGCGACGGCCAGTCATTGCTTTCGCGCACATGGATGACGACGACGTAGCGTTCGTTCTGCTTGGCCTCACTGACATTCGCCTCTTCGCCGTCGAGCGTGTAATAGCTGCGCTCGATGAGGAAGCCGTCGCCGCCGGCCGGCAGCGGCACGGTCGGAGCGGCAACGGTGGTGACAATGGCCGAGACCGTGTCGTTCGTCTGGTTGGTCAGCGTCAGCGGATGGTCGGCGAGCGCATCGCCGGTCATGCGGGCCATATAGGCGCCGGTATGGGCCGCGCCGTTGACGTCGACCTTCAACCCGTCATCGCCGCCCTGAATGGCGCGTGCGGCAAGCAGCATCCAGGCTTCTTCCTGGGTGCTCTTGTATTTGCTGCGGCCCCATTCCTTGGCGACGGCCTTGGCGAGATCGGGGACGACGGGCGGCACCGGCCGGCTTTCGGCGGCGAGCGCCAGGATCGCCGCGCCATCGCGCAGGATCGTGCCGTAATCGGTACGGGACAGGTTCACGCGCGATACCATCGATTGCTGCGACATCTGCAGCGCGTCGAGGAAGATGTTCTTCGAACGCTGGGCATCGCCGTAGAGCGCCAGTGCTGCCGCGATATGCGCCTTGGCAAGCGGCGTCGGGAAGTCGTTGATCATCGTATCGGCGTAATAACGCAGATCGCTGATCGCCGCCTTCTTGTTGCGGGCAAGGACATAGATGGCATAGGCGATCTGGTCGCCCTGGCCCTTGATGTCGGTGGTGTAGGAGAGGGTGTTCTGCAGGTTTTCGAGCGCCTGCACGAAGGCCCTTTCCGGCACGTCGTATTTCATTTCGCGAGCCCGCGTCAGGAAATCGGTGACGTAGGAATCCAGCCAGACGTCGCCCGAATCCGGTCCCCAGAGACCGAAGCTGCCGGCCGAGGCCTGGTAGGAGAGCACGCGGTAGATCGCATCCTGCACACGCTTGTGCACGTCGTCGTCGTTTGCGATGCCGGCCTGCTTCGCCACTTCGGCGAGGTAGAGCAGCGGCAGCGCCCGGCTGGTGGTCTGCTCTGCGCAGCCGAACGGATAACGGTCGAGCGTCATCAGCAGTGCCGGAATATCGAAGGCGGCCGAACGGGTGACGTTGACGCTGATGGCAGCACCCGGCAGCACGCTGTCGGCGAGCAGGTTCTTGTCGACGGTAAGCTTTGCCCCGGGCTTCAGCGCCAGCACCCTGCGTTCGGTGATCGGCAGGGATGACGGGCGCACCGGCACGTCGACGGTCTGGTCGAGCGACAGGCCGGAAGCATCCGAGAGGTTGATCGAGACGCTGCCGGCGCCCGGCTGTTTGCCGATGAGCGACAGCGTCAGCTCGGATTTCGCCCCGGCTTCGAGGCGGATCGTCTGCGCAGCGGAGGCCTGTTCGATGCCGACCGCGTCGTTACCGGTCAGCTGCAGCTTGTAATCGCCGGCCGGCGCATCGGTGTTGGCGATGTCGAGGCGCAGATTGGCCTTGTCGCCGGGGGCGAGGAATTTCGGCAGGCTGGCGGTGACGACGACCGGATCGCGGATGATGACATCCTTGACGCCGTGGCCGACACCGGATTTCGACCATGCCACAGCCATGACGCGGGCCGTGCCGTTGAATTGCGGAATGTCGAAGGAGACGTTGGCCTTGCCTTCGGCGTCGAGCTTCACCGGACCGGAGAAGAAGGCGACGAGCTTCTGTGTCGGCGGGCTCGACTGCAGCGCAATGGCGCCGCCGTCGCCGCCGGTCCTGAGCTTGCCGGTCGCACCCAGCGAGCCGTCGATCAGGCGGCCGTAAAGGTCGCGGATTTCAAGGCCGAGCTGGCGCTGGCCGAAATACCAATCCTCAGGGTTCGGCGGTTCGTAGCGCGTCAGGTTGAGAATGCCGACATCGACGGCGGCAACCGTGACATAGGCATCCTCATTGGCGCCGGCACCGGCCACCTGCAGGCCGATGTTCAACGGCCCGCGCGGCAGCATTTTTTCCGGCGTGTCGAGCTTGACCTGCAGCGCCCGCTGCTCGGGATCGACCTTCAGCCACTTGACGCCGATCGAGCGCATCGGCATGTGGCTGTCCTGGGCGTCGCCGGGACGGAAGAGCGTGGCTGTGACATAAGCGCCGGCGCCCCAGTCCGCGGTGACGGGGATGTCGAGCTCGCCGCCGGTCTCGCCGATCGTGGCGTTCTGCACCGCGACCAGCTTTTCGGTTCCGGCCGTTACCATCAGCTCGCCGCCATAACGCGAGGTGACTTTCAGCTTGGCGGTGTCGCCGACCTTGTAGCTGTCCTTGTCGAGGGCGATTTCCAGCCCGTCCGGTGTTTCGGTCGAGGTCGAGGTCACGAACCAGCCGGCGTCGAATTCGACGCTGGAGGTCGGGCCGTCGGCATCCGGGCTTTCCACCTCGAGGCGATAGCGGCCCCAGGTGACAGGCACGGAGATTTTGCCGCCGTCGGTGGTCGCGTCGACGCTGCCGTTGGCAATCTGCTCGGCGGTATAGACCGGCTCGTATTTCCACGCCGTTCCCTCGCGATACCACTGGTATTGGCGGTTGAGGCTGTAGAATTTCCAGCGCAGGCCCTTGGTCTCCTGCTTCTCGCCGTCGGCGTTGACGCCGATCACCGTGAAATTGGCGATCGAATTCTCCGGCAGCTCGTCGGAAAACTCCGGCTTGATGCCGATCGAAGCGCGCTCATTCTTCACCGGAAGGGTCAGCGAGCGCTCGATGGCGCGGCCGCCGGCTTCCTGCATGCTGATATAGACGGTGGCGTTGAGCAGCTGTGTCGTTGCCGGCAGCTCGCCGATGGTGAGATCGGTCGAGGCTTGCCCGTTTTCGTCGAGTTCCGGCAGGCCTTCGATCGGCAGGCGCGAATCCTCGCTCGCCTCCTCGTCGGCCAGTCCGAAGAGGAAGCCCTTATAGGCGGCGCTCTCGCGCGTCGGCTTGACGACGACATTGCCCTCGAGCGTCAGGCCGGCGGCCGGGGCGCCATAGAGATACTTGCCGGAAACATTGATCGTCGCCGGCATATCCGCGCCGATTTCCTTGGCGTCGGTCTTGATTTCCATGTCGGTGCGATCCGGCACGAAATCGTCGACCAGGAAACTCTTGCTGGCGATCGCGCTGCCCTTGGGATCGGTATAGATGTTCATCGTCCAGGTGCCGCGCATGGCGTTTTCCTGGGTCGGGAAATCGACGCTGTAACCGCCGAGATTGCTGGTCTGGCTGACGATCCGCCGGTCCTCGACCCCGTCGGGGCGGCTGAAGATGAAGGTGAGCGGCAGGTTCTCGATGGCGTTGCCGTCGGTGTCGCGGGCTAGCGACTGCGCATGCACCGTCTCGCCGGCCCGGTAGATGCCGCGTTCGGTGAAAGTCAGAACGTCGATCGCGCCGGGTGCGGCACGGCCGGTAACGCCGCGGTCGGAGAGGTCGAAGCCGGCCCGGGTCATGTCGAGGAAGACATAATCCGAGGAGCCGTTCTTAGCGGCGATGACGGCCGGCGTCAGCGCCGCCGTGCCGCGAATCAGCCCGGCGGTGAAGGTGGCGCGGCCGTCTTCGTCTGTCGTCGCGGTGCCGAGCACTTCATTGTTCTTGGCGAGCAGCTGCAGCTCGACGCCTGCAATCGGCTTGGCCGAGGCGAGCGAGCGGGTGAAGACGTTGAGCCCGTCGGTGCCGGCATAGGTGGTGATGCCGATATCGGAGACGAGGAACCATTGCGTCGCCTGCGAATCCCACTCCTGCGCCGGGCCGTTCGGCGCCGTTGCCGTCATGACGTAGATGCCGGGTTTGCGCTCCGGCAGCGCCTCGTCGACCGGGAAGCTGGTGACGATGTCCTTGTTAAGTTCGTTGGCGATGTCGATCGAGCCCTGCCAGACGAGCTCGCCGTTCTGATCCTGGATGTTCTGGGCGCTGTAGCCGTCGAGCTGGCTGAGGAACTGCGAATTGGTCAACAGCGGCGCGATGGCGCGATCGCCGATGCGGTAGAGTTTGAGGTTGGCAGAAGCCAGGTTGACCGAGACGATCGGGATGCCGCGACGCGCCGTCGAGGGCAGCACGAAGCTATCGCCGGTGAAGCGCACCATCTGGCTGCGGTCCTTGATATAGACGTCGATGCTGACAGGCGCTTCGAGCGTCTCGTCGACGGATGACGGCAGGCCAGTGCGGAAGGCGATCTTGTAGGTCTCGCCATGCGTCAGACCCTCGACGCAGATCTGCTTGTCCTTGGTTTCCAGCGCCTTGGGGGCGGCGCCGTTCAGCGTCACGAAGGGCGTATAATCGGTGGTCTTGACGAGCGCTTCGGAGAAGGTGACGCAGGCGCGCGGCGTGGCGCTGTCGGCATCGACGGTGTGCTCGGTGATGCGGAAACCCTGCGTCGCTTTCAGCTGCACATAGGCGGTCTGCACCTCGTCGGAGGCAACCAGCGCCAGGCTCGCCTTGTAGGCATAGAGCGCCGGGCGGTAATTGGCGTTTCGTTCCAGCGCGGTGGCGAGCACGGACAGCGCCTCGGCGCGCTTGGCCTTGGTGCGGGTCAGCTCGTAGCCGTTCAGCGCGTCGAGCACGGCCTGGCCGGTGACGCTGCTTTCGGTGCTGCCGTAGGAAATGGCCGCACGTGCGGTTTCGAGCCAGAGATCGGCATCGCCGGGGGTGATCGACAGCGCGCCGTGGAAGGCTGTCAGCGCGTCCGTCAGATTGTTGGCGGTCATGTCGAGACGAGCATTGGCCGTCAGGCTGTCGACGCCTTGGCCCTGCTGGCCGTCGGTCAGCGCGAGATTATCCTTGAAGTCGTGGGCCTGCTGGATGAGGTCGTTGGACAGGAAGGTCAGGCGCGGCGCGGCGCCGAGATCCGGCTCCTTCTGCGCGGATGTCTCGACGATCTTGCCGGCGATGGCGCCGGGGAAGGCGTTCATCGTCTTGAAATCGGATTTCAGGAAACACCATTTCACCTTGGGATTGTAGGTGAAGGCCTTGCAGCTCTTGTCGCCGATGCAGGAGGTCTTGCACTGATCGAGCGAGACGTTCTGCTCGGTGCGGAGATCGAAGCCGAAGAAATCGGCGTCCTTGATCGTCTGAATATCGCGCTTGGTTTCCGCAGCGGCTGCGGGAAAACTGACGGCGATCATGGAAAAAAATGCGATTGTCGCGAAAGCAAAGAACGAGCGCACGGACATAGGTTCCCCCCAAGGATACAGGCGATGCAGGCTCTGACCGGCGGGCACTCTCGTCACTCTACGCGAGATTGTCAACTCGACTCGCGCGCTGTTTCGTCTTCGCACAGAAGCTTTCGTCCGGCTGTCACATCGGCGTGAGTGACCAGCTTGTGATTTGCGGCTTTTGCAAGGATGCGCAAGGATTTGGGCAATCGCTGGAGGTAGCGCCCATGTTCACGTCTTGCCGCCGCAGGAGCCTCGCCGCACTGCTGGCCGCCACTATTTTCTCAATCTGCGCGGGTGCCGCCGGCGCGGCCGAAGATGCCGTCGTCATCCCGCCGCCGGATGTCGACGAAGCGGGCGGCTCCGGCACCGAGACCGCCATTTTCGCCGGCGGCTGTTTCTGGGGCGTCCAGGGCGTCTTCCAGCATGTGAAGGGCGTCAAGAGCGCCGTCTCCGGTTATGCCGGCGGTGAGGCCAAAACGGCGCAGTACGAAACCGTCAGCACCGGTGCGACAGGGCATGCCGAATCCGTCGAGGTGAAATTCGATCCCAAAGAGGTCAGTTACGGCAGGCTGCTGCAGATCTTCTTCTCGGTGGCCCACAACCCGATGCAGCTGAATTTCCAGGGGCCGGATCAGGGCACGCAATATCGTTCGGCACTGTTCGTCACCGGTCCGGAGCAGCGCAAAATCGCCGAGCGCTATATCGGCCAGCTCGACAAGGCGCATGTCTTCGCCCAGCCGATCGTCACCAAAGTGTCCGACGCCGCCGGCTTCTATCCGGCCGAGGCCTATCATCAGGATTTCCTGACGCTCAATCCGACCTATCCCTATATCGTCTACAACGACCTGCCGAAAATCGAGAATCTGAAGTCGCTCTTCCCGGCCGACTATCGCAGCCAGCCGGTTCTCGTCAGGAAGGCCAAGGGGTGATTGCCCGTCAGGGCATGATGTCGATCGGCGTATGATCGGGGACGCGGGCCCAGATATCGCGCATCTCGGCGTTGGTGACGGCAATGCAGCCATCCGTCCAATCCCACAGCCGATGGACTTGCTGGAGCAGGCCCCAGCCATTGGGAAGCCCGTGGATCATGATATTGCCGCCGGGCGGAAAGCCGTTGGATTCGGCGTTGCGCCGGTCGTCCGGGCTCGGATAGGAAATGTGCAGGCTGAGATGCGCCATGGACTTGGGATTGCGCCAGTCGATTTCATAATGCCCTTCCGGCGTTTTTTCGTCGCCTTCCCGTTGCTTGGGGCCTGCATCGGCAGCCTGCCCCAGGGAAATCCGATAGGTCGAGATCGGAACATCCCCTTTGAGAAGGACCATGCGGCGTTGGGACTTATAAACGCGGATGAGGTCGGCCTGCTGCGCGAGCGGCGCGTCCGCAGGCGGTGAGCCCGAGCCGATCCTGGCCATCAATTTGGTATAGGCGAACAGGCTGACGACCACCATAGCCAGGACGACAAGTTTGGTTTTCAACGGGAGCCCCGATCTTCAAGCCAGTGGAATAACCATATCGTGTCATCGCGCTTTCATCCAGAAGGTGCGCGATGGAGATTGGACACAATTTAGCACCGATTTTGCTTTGCCGGCTTTCTCATTAGGAATTTATCAACGTTAACAATATCTTAATTCCAGAAAATCACGTTCCACCGCGGAACATATCGTCAAGTTGCCCGTTACGACCAGGAGTTTCGCGCAGGGACACTGCCGGAGCGGATCCCTCTTTCGAAGTATGGCGTAAACAAGGGGACGTATCATGGCCACCAATGTCGTGCGGCGCTGGCAACGAGATGATCTCATGAGACAGAGAGTATTGATCGTCGAAGATGAATTCCTGATCGCCCTGGATCTGGGGGCGACGGTGGAAGACATGGGCATGCAGGTGGCAGGCCTTGCGAGCGATCGCGAACAGGCGCTGCGGCTGGCGCCGCTTGCCGATATCGCCTTCGTCGACGTCAATCTGGCCGACGGCCCGACCGGGCCCGAGATCGGCCGGCGGCTGGCTAGAGAATACGGCATTGCGGTGGTCTTCATGACCGGCAATCCCGAGGTCGTCGCCGATGGTGTCAAGGGCGCGGTCGGCGTGGTGCAGAAGCCGGTCATGCCGTCTGTCGTCCAGCAGCTGGTGAATTATCTTGCCGCGCGCCGCGTCGGCATGTTCGCGGTCGTGCCCTCGCAGATGACGGTCTTTGCCTGACGGCAAGGGCCTGACTGCGAAGCTGGTCAGCGTGATATGGCTGCAAGCTGCGGTGCACGGCCGGCACCATCGGCCCCCGGCCTACCATAAGCCTTGAGAAAGGTGCGGACGGCGTTGCGCGCCGCCTTCTCAAGCTCTTCGTCGGTTGGCGTACCTCCGAAAAGCGTCATCATTTGCAGGTCGGCATTGGCGAGCGCCACGAACTGCCGGGCGGCGACGTCGAAATCGTCGATGACGAGCGCGCCGGTATGAGCAAGCCGCGCGAGAAGCGCGGACAGGGCGGTGGTCAGCTTGCCCGGGCCCTGCTGGCGCCAGCTTTCGAAGAGGTGCGGATAGCGCTCGCCCTCGGTCTGCACCAGCTTGCGCAGGAATTTTCCGTCGTGATTGCAGATGCAGTTCTTGTTGAGGCGCACGGCAAAGGCCGTCAGCCCGTCCTCCAGATTGTCGGCCTTCTCGGGGAAGCTCGACAGCACCGAGAAGAGCATGGCATTGGCGCGGTTCATGACGTCCTCGACGACGGCGACGAACAGCGTCTCTTTTTCGCGGTAGTGATTGTAGATAGTCTGGCGCGAGACGCAGGCGACCGCGGCGATCTCGTCGATGCTGGCGCCGGCAAAACCCTGGCGGCAGAAGACGTCGGCGGCGGCATCGAGGATCGACATGCGCTTGGCGCATTGCCCACGCTGCGTATGCCCTCCCATCCGGATTGCCGGTGTCATGCGATCTTTCATGGAAACGAGGATAAGGCGTCTTGACGTTTTAGACAATGGCGTCTAATTTTACATCAGTGTCCAAATTTGTTGACACGCCTGGTTCCGCTGAAGATATGAGCTCCCAACTTCGTCTTCGCGCGCGAACAATCATCATCGAACCCTTAAGAGCAATGCGGCGGAACGACGATCCAACGCTTCCGCTCGCGCTTTTGTGAAAGATCACCATTATGACGGCTCCCTTCTTTCGCATCGCCCTCATTCTCGGCCTTCTATCGGCCATCGGGCCTTTCGCCATCGACATGTATCTGCCCGCGCTGCCATCCATCGGCCAGGATCTGCATGCCGATAACAACGTCACCCAGCTGACCCTTCTCGCCTTCTTCATTTCCTTTGCGCTCGCCCAGCTCGTCTACGGGCCGCTGTCGGATATGTGGGGCCGCAAGCTGCCGCTCTATCTCGGCATCGGCGTCTTCGCTGTCGCCTCGATCGGCTGTGCGCTTTCGACCGACATCGAAACGCTGATCGCCTTCCGTTTCGTCCAGGGCATCGGCGGTGCAGCCGGCATGGTCATCCCGCGCGCCATCGTCCGCGACATGCATACCGGCGTGCAGGCCGCGCGCCTGATGTCGCTGCTGATGCTGGTCTTCTCGATCTCGCCGATCCTGGCGCCGCTGACCGGCAGCGCCGTCATCGAATTCTACGGGTGGCGCGGCGTGTTCTGGGCGGTGATGATCGCCGCTTTCATCGGCCTCGTCCTGCTCGCCACCCAGCTCGAGGAAACCCGGCCGGCCAAGGAGCGTAGCGGCAGCGGCCTGAAAAGCGCCATGGCGGCCTACCGGCTGCTGCTTGCCGACCGCAATTTCCTGACACTGACCTTCATCGGCGGTCTCGGCATTTCGAGCTTCCTCGTCTATCTCGCCAACTCGCCCTTCGTGCTGATCCAGCATTACGGGCTGACGCCGACGCAATACAGCTTCGCCTTCTCGATCAATGCCGTCTCCTTCTTCGCGGTGTCGCAGGCGACCGGCTGGCTCGGCGAACGGTTCGGTCTGGTGCGCGTCATGCGCATTGCCGTCAGCGCCTTCGCGCTGGCGATGGTGGCCATGGCGGTGGTGATGGCCTCAGGCTTCAACCAGCTGCCCGTCTTGGCGAGCTTCCTGTTCATCGGCTACGGCTTTCTTGGCCTCGTCATCCCGACGAGCGCGGTGCTCGCCCTTGAGGATCACGGCGCCATCGCCGGCACCGCCTCGTCGCTGATGGGCACGCTGCATTTCGTCATCGCCGCCGTCGCCATGGTGATCTCGAGCCTGTTCTTCGACGGCACCGCCGCTCCGATGGCCGCCGGCATCGCCGTCTGCGCCTTCGCGGCCTTCGTGCTGACCCAGGCAACGATCGGCCGCCGTGCCGCCGTCGCAGCTGCCGAATAGTCAAACACCGGCCGCACCCGAACCCCGGGTGCGGCCACCAATCTGGGTTGCGGCACCAGAGAAAATACCTCGCGCAATTGAATATTGACGGGCGGCGCTATCTACGTTCCGACGTAGCATAGTCATTCCGGAGAATACGCATGGTTGATGAGAAGCGGCTGATCTCGAAAATCACCTGGAAGCTGATGCCGTTTCTCGGCGTCCTTTATCTCATCGCCTATATCGACCGGCAGAATGTCAGCTTCGCCAAGCTGCAGATGGTCGACGCGCTCGGGATGAGCGAATATGCCTATGGCCTTGGCGCCTCGCTGTTCTTCATCGGCTATTTTCTCTTCGAGGTGCCGAGCAACCTGTTCCTCGAAAGACTCGGCGCCCGCGTCTGGTTCGCCCGCATCCTGGTCTCCTGGGGCATCGTCACTGTTGCGCTCGCCTTCACCCAGAACGCCACGATGTTCTATATCCTGCGCTTCCTGCTCGGGGTGTGCGAGGCCGGCTTCTTTCCGGGCGTGCTCTATCTGCTGACGCTGTGGTTTCCCGCCGCCTATCGCGGCAGGATGGTCGGGTTGTTCATGATCTTCAGCGCCATCGCCAATGCCGTCGGCGCGCCGCTCGGCGGTCTGCTGCTCGATCTCGATGGCCTTTACGGTTTTGCCGGCTGGGAATGGGTGTTCCTGGCGACCGGCATTCCGGCCGTCCTCGCCGGTATCGTCACCTTCTTTTATCTTCCCGGCCGGCCGGAGAATGCGAGCTTCCTGAGCGGCGAGGAAAAGGCCTGGCTCGAACGCCGGCTCGCCTCGGAAAATGCCGGCATGGGCGAAAATGCCGGAGATGGTTTCAAGGCGCTCATCGACCCGCGTGTGCTGCTGATGGCGCTTTGCTATGTCGCCTTTCCGCTGTCGGCCTACGGGCTCAGCTACTGGCTGCCGACCATCGTCAAGGCCTTCGGCGTCACCAACACGGTCAATGGATTTCTCAACGTCATTCCCTGGCTGCTCGTGGCGGTGGCGCTTTATGTCGTGCCCGCCATGGCCGACAAGGCGCAATCGAAGACGCCCTATATCGTCATTCCCGCCTTCATCGGCGCCGCCTGCCTGCTGCTTTCGGCGCTGATCCCGAACCACGCCCTGCAATTCGCCTTCCTCTGCGTTGCCGCGGCCGGCATCTTCGCGCCGCAACCGGTGTTCTGGAGCCTGCCTTCGCGTTTCCTGAAGGGCGCGGGGGCGGCCGCCGGCCTTGCCGCCATCAATTCGGTCGGAAATCTCGGCGGCTTCGTCGCCCAGAACGTCGTGCCCTGGATCAAGGATGAGAGCGGCAGCACGATCGCGCCGATGTTCTTCCTGGCGGCCTGCCTTGCCGCCGGCGCCCTCCTGGTCTTCTTCGTCACGCGTCAGCTGTCGAGCCGGGAGCCTCCGGTGGCGCCGAGCCGGGTCTGAGGGCTTCAGCCGGTCAGCGTGAAAGCGTCGCTTTCGCCGGGAACGAGTTCCAGCGGCCAGATCCGGTTGCGGGCGCCCTGCGGATAGTGCTCGGCATAGGCCGGCATGCTGGCGAGCAGGGTTTCGCCGAGCTGGGCGCCGAGATCGCGCAGCGACATGCGGAAGGAGGTCAGCGACGGCTGCAGGAAATGGGTGCGCGGCTCCTCGCGGAAGCCGACGACGGCAAGGTCGCGGCCGGGAACGATGCCGGCTTCGGCCAGCCGGCGGTAAAGCCCGATCGCCATCAGTTCATGGATCAGGATGATCGCGGTCGGCCGCTCGTCGATCATCAGCAGTTCGTGGCCGGCCTGATAGCCGCCCTGTTCGCTCGACTTGACCCGGATGACCAGCGCCGGGTCGAAGGCAAGGCCGTGGCGCTGCAGCGCCTGGCGGTAACTGTCGAGGAAGATATAGCCGAGGTTGATATCGGAGGAGGGGGCGGCCACCGCGATCCGCCGATGGCCCTTGGCGACCAGCCGGTCGACGCCGCGCGCCGCCACGCCCTCGAAATCGAGATCCATCCAGGTATAGCTGCCGCCCGACGCGCTGCGGCCGAGCGCCACGAAGGGGATGCGGGCCTTTTCCAGAAGCTCGATGCGCCGGTCGGTGCGCCGCGTCGCCGAGATGATCAGCGCGTCGACCAGGCGGCGCGCCACCATGCGCTTCAGATATTCGTGCGGATCCTCGTCGTCAGGGCAGGGCAGCATGACCAGATCGAGCTTGTGGCGGGAAAAAACGCTCTGCAGCCCGTCGGTGACGCCGAGGAAAAAGTCGTCGCTGTTTTCGACCGTCTCGCGGCTCACTTCCAGCATCAGCCCGATGACGTTGGTCATGCCCTGGCGCAGGCTGCGGCCCGACTGGTTGGCGACGTATCCGAGTTCTTCGGCGGCGGCGAGCACGCGCCGGCGCGTTTCGTCATTGACGTCGGGCTTGCCGTTCAGCGCTCGGGACACGGTGCCGATCGAAATGTCGAGATGCTCGGCGAGCTGGCGAATTCCCTTCATCTCTGGCGATCTTCCTCCCTTTGCGGCGCCTGGTGTCATGACCCTTCTTGCCACAGGACGACGCCTGCGAAAAGCCATGGGAGGGGAGGTTACGGCTGGAAGCTTCGGCAGATGATGGGCTCGCAAGCCGGCGTTCCACCAGTGCGACGGCGCGTTGGGCGGCTCTCAGCTGTTGCTAGTCTCCGACAGTTGCATGACAGATGCGGGCAGGCGGAAATTTTTGCGAAAGTACTGTTGTTGTGATGACCGACCGATTCGTGCCAAAGGCTGCCCCTCACCCTAACCCTCTCCCCGTTCTGACGGGGAGAGGGGACGTGCCCCGCGAGACGTTGGCGAGGGACGGAGAGGTCGCGGCTTGGTCCCTTCGCCCCGTTTACGGGAAGAAGGTGGCGGCAGCCGGATGAGGGGCGGCTCTTCAGGCCGGCATGCCGTTGATATGAACTAAAAAAACCGAGGCTGCGCAACACAGCCTCGGCTCAGGGTCGAGCGGCACTGACGAATTCAGCACCACTTCAAAACTTCAGGTCTACTCGCAGACCCGCACGGTTTCGGCGTGGTAGCCGCCGTCATAGCGGTTGCGGACGTCGCGGTCCTCATACCAGCATCTCGGCTGCTCGACATAGCGCGGGCTCTCCACATAACGCGGGCCTTCATCGACGTAGCGAGGGCCGCCGCCATTGACGAGTGCGCCGCCGATCAGGCCGCCGACGACGCCTGCGGCAACGCCGCCGGCGATGATGCGGCCGGTATTGTCGTGATGGCGATGGTGGTCGCGTGCGGCAGCAGGTTGAATAGCCGATCCAACAAGGGCCGTCGCGATCAACAGGCTGCTGATGATTCTTTTCATAATTTTCTCCTCAGTGGCATTCGCACTCCGGATAAAAGAGAAATGCGGCAGCAAATCGTTGGTTCGTTCAATCTTTGCAACATGCGTTAACGCATGTCATCCGGCTTTAGTCTTAGGTCGCCGATTGCGTCGCCGTCGTCTCTTCCAGCACGTCTTCGGGAATATCGTCGAAGGAGGCGTAGTTGAGGTTATAGAGCCTGGAATAGAGCTTGCCGTTCTTCATCAATTGCCGGTGGTCGCCGCTTTCGATGATCTCGCCGTTCTGCAGCACGATGATGCGGTCGGCCTCGCGGATCGTGGCGAGGCGATGGGCGATGACGAGGCCGGTGCGATTTTCGAGCAGCTTCACCAAAGCCTTCTGGATCAGCATCTCGGTGTAGCTGTCGATATTGGCCGTCGCCTCGTCGAGCACCAGGATCTTCGCATCCGCCACCAGCGCGCGGGCAAAGCTCAAAAGTTGGCGCTGGCCGAGCGAAAGATTGCCGCCGCGCTCGCCGAGAACGCTGTCGTAACCATCGGGCAGGCGCATGACGAATTCATGGGCGCCGACGGCCTTGGCCGCCTCGATCACCTGTTCACGCGTCGCTTCCGCCTTGTGGTAGCGGATGTTTTCGAAGACGGTGCCGGTGAAGAGGAAGGGTTCCTGCAGCACCATGGCGATCTGCGCGCCGAGCGAATCCTGCGTCAGGTCGCGCACGTCGTGGCCACCGACCAGCACTTGGCCCTGCTGCACGTCGTAGAAGCGGTGAATCAGTGACATGCAGCTCGATTTGCCCGAGCCCGTCGGCCCGACGAGCGCCACCGTCTCGCCGGGATTGACCTTGAAGCTCACATGTTTCAGCACCGGATGCTTCGGGTTGTAGCCGAAGACGACGTCCTTGAATTCGACCGAGCCGTCCATGTCGCGCGATAGCGCCTTGGCATTGGGCGCGTCCTTGATGTCGACCGGCACGTCGAGCACCTCGGTCAGCCGCTGGCCCGACGCCATGGCGCGCTGCATCACCGAATATTGCAGCGTCAGTGACCGGATCGGGTCGAAGAAGCGCTGGATATAGAACAGGAAGGCGACGAGCACGCCGACATCGAGCGCCTGGTTGAGAACGCGGGCGCCGCCGACGACGATGACCAGCGCCATGGCGACGCCCGTCAGGCTGTCGACGATCGGCACCATCACCTGTGCATAACGCGCCGCCGTCAGATGCGTCTGCAAGTTGGCATGCGCCTTGTCGTCGTAAAGGGTGAAGTTGACGCCCTGCCGGTCCATGCTCTGGACGGCGCGCACGCCGTGGATGGCTTCGGCAAGGGCGCCGGCTGCAACCGAATTGGTCTCGTGGGCGGCCATGAAGGATTTGCGGGCGAGCGGCAGCCAGAACAGCCGGACGATGAACAGCACCGGCAACACCGAAAGCGTCAGCAGCCCCAGCTTGAAATCGAGATAGAGCATCACGAAAACGATGCCGAAGAGCAGCACGATGTCGCCGACCGAGAGAACCGAGGTTTCGAGGAATTCCTGCATCGAATTGACGTCGCCTTGCAGGCGCGACATCAGGCGCCCCACTTCGGTCTTGTCCATGAAGGAGAGCGAGACACGCTGCAGATGCGAGAACATCGCCCTGCGGATATCGAAGAGCACGTCCTCCGCCACGCCGCCGACCAGCGTCTCCTGCGCGTAGCTTGCCGCAAAGTTGATAAGGATGGCGATGGCGAAGGCGGCGATCGACCAGATCAGCGCCGAATGGCTGCCGCCCGGCGACATGCCGTGGTCGATGGCGTAACGGATGATCAGCGGGATCAGCAATTGCATCATCGTGAAGGTGAGGACGGCGACGACCGACCAGGCGACCTGGCGGCGATAGGGATGAACGAAAGCCCAGATGCGCTTGACGATGTTGCCGTCGAAGGCCTTGCCGAACATCTCCTCCTCGACGCGATGCGAACCGACCACCGCCCGCGGCGGGCGGCGCCCATCCTCGCGAACGTCGGGACGCTCGGTTTCCAGTTCCTCGGCCATCACACTCCTCCTGCGGCCATTGATCCGCTGGCCCGCACATTCATTGCTTGTCTTCTTCTTCCTGGTGGGAAGAGAAGGGAGTTACGCGCTCAACACCTCGTCGCCCGGCCGCACCTGCAGTTCATAGAGCGCCTTGTAGCGTCCGCCGAGCGCCAGCAGCGCCGCATGGGTTCCGCGCTCGACGATCCTTCCGTCTTCGACGAACAGGATCTGGTCGGCATGCATCAGCGAGCTCAGGCGGTGGGCGACGATGATCGTCACGCGGTCGGCGGCATAGCGGCGCATGGCGCTGCGGATGCGCTGCTCGGTGGCCGCGTCGATCGCCGCGGTGGAATCGTCGAACACCATCACCGCAGGCTTCAGCATCAGCGCGCGGGCGATCGAAAGACGCTGCCGCTGGCCGCCGGACAGCGAAACGCCGCGCTCGCCGACGACGGTGCCGTAGCCGGTGGGCAGGCCGAGCACGTAATTGTGCAGCTGGGCACTTTCGCTGGCGCGTTCGATGCGGCCTTCCTTCGCCCAGGGGTCGCCATAGGCGATATTGTTTTCGATCGTCGTGGTGAACAGGAAGGAATCCTGCTGGACGACGGCAACGGCCCGGCGCAGCGATTGCAGTGTCGCCTTGCGGATATCCTGGCCGTCGATGGTGATCTTGCCGCCGGTGACGTCGTAGAAGCGCGGGATCAGATGGGCGATGGTCGACTTGCCGCTGCCGGGAGGCCCGACGATGCCGATCGTCTGGCCGCGCCGAGCCTCGAAGGAGACATCGTGGAGCACGGTGCGTTTTTCCGACCCGGGATAGGCGAAGCTGACATTCTCGAAGCGCAGCACGCCGTCCGTCACCGCCAAGTCCCTCGCATCCGGCGCGTCCTTGATCGATATATCGAGATCGAGCAGGTTGAAGAGGCGCGAGCCGCAGGTGGAGGCGCGGGCAAAGGCATTGACCATCAGCCCGAGCTGGCGCACCGGCATCTGCAATATGGTCATGAAGGTCAGGAACGAGGCGAGCGTGCCGACGGTGATCTCGCCCGACATCACCTTGCCGCCGCCGACGAAAAGCACCAGGCCCATCGCCGCGAAGAAGGAAAAGGTCATGGCGCTGGTATTGATCACGCGGATGCCGACGCGCTGATGGGCGAGCGCCAATGCATTTTTCGAGGCTGCCTCGAATTTCGACATTTCGTGGTCCTGCGCGGCAAAGGCGCGCACGACGCGGATGCCGCCGAGATTCTCCTCCATGATGCGGGTCAGCACCGACAGCCGCTCCTGCAGGTCGAGCCAGGTGGCGCGCAGCCTGAGCTGCGTCACCGAAGAGCGCCAGCCGACGAAGGGCACGAAGGAGAGCGCGAGAAGGCCGAGCACCATGTCGGTCGACAGCAGCATATAGGCGCCGATGCCGATCAGCACTGTGAGCAGGATCATCCGGACGAGCGCGGTGGAAAAATACATGCGCACGCCTTCGAGATCGAGCAGGCCGATGGTGATCAGATCGCCGGAGTGTACGGTGTCGTGAAAGCTGAAGGACAGCCGCTGGATCTTTTCATAGCAGGCCAGCCGCAATTCGTAGCCGATGTGGTGGCCGACGGCTTCGCTGTAATAGTTCTGCACCATGGTAAAGAGGCCGCGCAGCACGCTGGCGCCGAGCAGCAGCAGCGCCGTGGTCAGAAGCGCGTCCTGCGCCGCCTGGCCGGCCGCGCCGCCGCTCATCGCCATCTGCGTGTGGTCGACGGCCTGGCCGAGGAGGCGCGGGATCATCAGCTGGAAGGTCGAGGCGACAAGCGTGGCGCCGATCGCAAAGCCCGATTGCCAGGGGTGGCGGAAGGCCATCATGGTGATGCGCACCAATGTGAAGAGGCCTCGGCCCCAGCCTGCCGCAGTTGCAAGCGCCATCGAAGCCGAAGGCTTCGTCGCGCGTATTAACGCATCGCTGCTCACGGTGTTTTTCCAATAGATGTGTGGTCGGACGCTGGCCCGAAAAGACGGCAAATCCATGAAAGGATTGATAGCCTCGTCACTTTTGCCGATTCCATTTGGGGGTTCAAGTAAAGAATTCACCAACTGGTTATTTTTACGTGAGGTCGCCTCGCATCCTTGCGGGAACAATCGGCGCGCGGGTGGGTTGCAGCAGGCAAACCCTGTCAGGCAGCCGTTACCGGGGAGAGATCCATGCCGCTGAAAGCCCTCGCTCTCAATGCAACACTGAAGACCAGCGACGCCAAGGAGCCGTCCTCCACCGACCGGATGATCGGTCTCATCGACAAGGCACTGTCCGAATATGACGTCACGACCGACGTGCTGCGGCTTGCCGATTTCAACGTCAAGCCGGGCGTTACATCCGACGAAGGCGCAGGCGACGACTGGCCCGATATTCGCGCCAAGCTGCTCGCCGCCGACATCCTAATCATGGCGACGCCGATCTGGCTCGGCCAGCCGTCGAGCGTCTGCAAGCGGGCGCTGGAGCGCATGGACGCCTTCCTCGACGAGACCGACGACCAGGGCCGCATGGTCTCCTATGGCAGGGTCGCGGCCGTCGCCGTCGTCGGCAACGAGGACGGCGCCCATCATGTGTCGGCCGAGCTTTTCCAGGCGCTGAACGATGTCGGCTTCACCATTCCGGCCAATGCCGTCGCCTACTGGGTCGGCGAGGCGATGGGTTCCAAGAATTTCGTCGACCTCGACAAGGTGCCGAAGGTCGTGACGACATCAGTCGACATGCTGGCGCGCAACACGGCGCATCTGGCGAGCCTGCTGAAGGCCAAGCCATATCCAGGCGAGGAAGGCTGAAGTCGGCCCGTCTAAATCGTTTATCTTTCAAAGACTTGAATCCCCGTGGCAACAAAGCTCTTGCCACGGGCGCCATTTGGCGCTTTCATACACGACTAGTTTGATAGACTATAGACGGGCGTGATTGCTCCGCCCGTGCACTTCCGGGGCCTCCGGCTCGGACTTCGCTTCCGCGGCAAATGTTCGTGAATGGCCGCATGAACCTCATCAACGCATGACCCGCTATCCATGCGTTGAAACCTCGATCGACACACGGTGCGGATGAAGCCGCCAAGGAGTTGCGATGACGGTTCAAGGACTTTTTTCCGCCAGGGCCAATGCGGCGGCGCAGATCTCAGCCGTGCCGCGCATTGCCATCGTCGGGCGCGGTTTTTCCGGGATGATGATGGCGATCGCGCTGATGAAGACGGTGCGTGCGCCCTTCCATCTGCAGCTGTTCGATCCAAATTCCTCGGTCAGCGGCGGGCAGGCGCTGGCCTCGGTACGCGCCTCGACGATCCTCAACACCCGTGTGCGCGATCTCTCGGTCGCAGTCGGCGACAGCGACGACTTCAACGACTGGCTCTGCAGCAATACGGCCTTCCGCGCCGCCGTGCCGGCCGCCATCCCCGGTTTCCGGCAGATCTTCGTGCCGAAGGAAATCTTCAGCGATTATGTCTATCAGCGTTTCTCCGAAGCGCTGGCCGCGCGCCGGGACATCACCGTCCAGGTCTGCAACGATCCGGTGGTGGCGATCCGCAGGAGCCACGGCAACCGCTTCCTGCTCGAAAGCGCCAATCCGGCCAATCCGCTGTTCGACACCGTGATGCTGGCCACCGGCTATGGCCTGAACGGTGAGGGCGCCGGCGGCGAGGAGGCTTCGCCGGTCAGGGCGCAGCGGCTTGTCGCGCGGCCGCATGCGGTGCTGCTCGGCAGCGGCATCCGCGTCGTCGACCAGTTGCTGCAACTGCGCGATGCCGGTTACGCCGGCCAGGTGACGATCATTTCCCGGCGCGGTTTCCTGCCCCAGAGCCATACGCCGAATTCCGCCGATCCGGTCTTTCCGGCCGAAACGCTGCCGCAGAGCCTGCCCGACATCGTGCGTTTCGTCCGCCAGGCCTGCCGCGAGGCTGAGGAGGAGGGCCGAAGCTGGCAATCGGTGATGAACGGCCTGAGGAAACACGCCCGCTCGCTCTGGCGTTCGCTGCCGGCGCGCCACAAACACCAATTCAACCGGCATTTGCGGGCAATCTACGACAGCCATCGCAACCGCCTGCCGGAGGCGATGCATCTGCGCCTGAAACGCGAGCTCGCCGAAGGCCGCACCGTTTTGCGCCGCGGCCGAGCCGGCCGCCGGGGCCTCAGCGGCCTGTTCTTCACGCCGGCCGGTTCCATGGTCGAGGAGGTCATCCATGCCGAGCGCGTCATCGATTGCCGTTGTCAGGCGCCGGATCTATCCGCGCCGCTGATCGAGAGCCTGTTTTCCGCCGGCCTCGCCATGCCCGACGAACTCTCGCTCGGGCTGGCGGTCAATGCGCGCGGCGAGCCCTTCCTGGAGGACGGCTCGACCGTCGCCGGCCTTTTTGCCATCGGCCCGCTCGGCCTCGGCAGCCTGCCGGATATCGATCTGGTGCCGGAGATCGTCCAGCAGGCCTATGCCGCTGCCGAGCGGGTCGGCGCGCAGTTCTATCCGCAGGTCAAGGCGGTCTGAAATTTTGAGGCCGCTTCGGAACCATCCGCCCTGCCGCCGCGTTATAAAGCGCTGGTGAGTAAGAGGGGCCGATGGAAGTGCTGAATCGACAAGATACGTCCCTTAACGAAGAGGGGCGCTTTCGCCTTTTAGTCGATGCCATCACCGACTACGCCATCTATATGCTCAGCCCCGAAGGCATCGTCACCAGCTGGAACACCGGTGCTCAGCGGTTCAAAGGTTACAAGCCCTCGGAAATTCTCGGCGAGCATTTTTCCCGCTTCTATCTGGAAGAGGACCGCGCCGCGGGAATTCCGGAGCGCGCGCTCGCAACCGCCAAGGAGCACGGCCGGTTCGAGGGGGAGGGCTGGCGCCAGCGCAAGGACGGAACCCGCTTCTGGGCGCATGTGATCATCGACCCGATCCGCCGTCCCTCCGGCGACCTCATCGGCTATGCCAAGATCACCCGGGACCTGACCGAACGCAGAGCGGCCGAAAAGGCGATCCGCCAGAGCGAGGAGCAATTCCGCCGGCTGGTCCAGGGCGTTTCGGATTATGCGATCTATATGCTCGATCCCGACGGCAATGTCAGCAGCTGGAATTTCGGCGCCGAGCGCATCAAGGGCTATCGGCCCGATGAAATCATCGGCCGGCATTTCTCGACCTTCTATACCCCGGAGGACCGCGAAGCCGGCGTGCCGCAGATGGCCCTCGGCATCGCGCGCGCCGAAGGCCGGTTCGAGCGGGAAGGCTGGCGCGTCCGCAAGGACGGCACCCGCTTCTGGGCCAGCGTCGTTATCGACGTCATCCGCGACGATGAAGGCGGTGTGCTGGGGTTTGCCAAGATCACCCGCGATATCACCGAGAAGATGGAGACCCAGCGGGCGCTGGAGCAGGCCCGCGAAGAGCTGTTTCAGTCGCAGAAGATGGAGGCGATCGGCCAATTGACCGGCGGTATCGCCCATGATTTCAACAATCTGCTGATGGCGGTGCTCGGCAGTCTGGAAATCCTGAAGAAACGCATGCCGCAGGATCTGTCGCTGACATCGCTTGTCGACAATGCCATGCAGGGGGCGCAGCGCGGCGCGGCGCTGACGCAGCGTATGCTGGCCTTTTCCCGCCGGCAGGAACTGCATATGGAGCCGATCGACGTCTCCGGGCTGGTGCGCGGCATGATGGACATGCTGAGCCGTTCGCTCGGGCCGCTGACGAGGATCGAGACCTCTTATCCCGTCCGGCTGCCGACGATCGTCACCGATCCGAACCAACTGGAGATGGCGATCCTCAACCTCGTGGTCAACGCCCGCGACGCCATGCCTTCCGGCGGCCGGATCGCGCTGCGCGCCTCCGAGGAGACCGTGCCGTCAGGCAAGGGTCCGCTGCCGCATGGCCGCTATGTGAGGATCGCGGTGATCGATGAAGGCGAGGGCATGGATGCAAAGACGATGGAGCAGGCCGTCACGCCGTTCTTCACCACCAAGGGTGTCGGCAAGGGCACCGGTCTCGGCCTTTCCATGGTGCAGGGCCTTGCATCCCAGTCCGGCGGCCGCCTGATGCTGAAGAGCCGCGTCGGCGAAGGCACGACGGCCGAATTGTGGTTCCCGGTCGTCCATGCCGAGCAGGTGACCGAGGTCGCGGCCGAGCCGCCGCAACGCGCAGCAAATGCGCCGCGCCGGCTGCGCATCGTCGCCGTCGACGACGATGGCCTGGTGCTGATGAATACCACGCTGATGCTGGAGGATCTCGGTCATACCGTGTTCGAGGCGATGGCGGGTCCCGAAGCGCTTGAGATCCTGCGCCGGCAGCCGGTCGATCTTGTCATCTGCGATCATGCCATGCCGCGCATGACCGGCGCCGAGCTCGCCGAGGCGATCCGCGGGGAATGGCCGGAGATGCCGATCATTCTCGCAACCGGTTACGCCGAGCTCCCCGAAGGAACGGGCATGGCCAACCTGCCTCGCCTCGGCAAACCCTTCTCGCAGGCGCAACTCGCCGATGCGATCAGCCGGGTGGCTTCTTAGAGCAATGCCAGGAAAAATGTGACGCGGCTTTCCGTCCGGAATTGCGCAAAATTAACGAGCTGGAGCGGCTGTGCTAGAACAGGATGATTTTAGGCTCGGTTGGCCTAAAATCTGAATCCTGTTCTCAATTAAAGAGTTAGAGCATGATGTCGTCCGAAAACCGCTCACACTTTTCGGCATCATGCTCTAGGCGCGACGCTTCTCGCCGCCATCATCCTGGATGACATCGCCACCTGTTCCCTCCCGCAGTTCGCCCGCCGTGACTGAAGCTGCGCCGCTCAGGAGGCGCTTTTCGGTCTCCTGCAGGTCAAGGATGGCTCGTTCGACCTGCTCAGCCGGAGTTTCGCGCGCGGTAACGCGCCACCGGTGATGCTGCCAGAAGCCGACGAGCAGGCGTCGGCTCGGGACTTCGATCGTCTCATGCAGGAACCATGCGCCTCCCACCGCAACGAACAGCGCCACCGCGATGAGCGCCGGTTCCGGCATCACAGTCTCAAAACTCCGATGCACCAGGAACATGATGGGGACGTGGAAAAGATAGAGGGAGAAGCTGATCGTCCCGAGAAACCTCACCGGTGCGGCTGCCAGGACATGGGCGGCAATGGGAGGTTGTCGTGCGACGAGCGCCACGATGACGGCTGCGGCGGCCGCGCTTTGCAGGCTCCAGAATTCAGGGGAAAAACCAGGCGCGAGATTCCGGTAGGTGAAGAACACCACCAGAAGGAACAGCGTCAAAATTCCCGTGAGCGCGGATGGCGTCCATCTATCCCAGTAGGAATGCATCCGCCCGGCAAGTGCGCCGAAAAGAAAGTAGGGGAGTTTGGAAACGAGCAATATTCCAGGTCCAGGCAATTCCAGCAGACCATCGACGACGACGATGACTGCGAAACCGACGATGACGCCGCTGTAGCGCTGCGGGCGGGCCAGGCAAAGCCATAGGATCGGGAAGAGCAGATAGAATTGAATTTCGGGTGGAATCGACCAGAAGACACCACTCGAGCCGAGAAGAAGGACATGGCGGACAAAGTCCGTGGCGCCGGTGATGGGCTGGACGAAGTCCAGATTCTGTATGCCGGACAGCATCGCCACGAGCAGAACGGCAGCGAGATAAACCGGATAGATGCGGGCAAAGCGGCTCACCAGAAAATCAAGCACGCTTTCTCTGGTCACCGGCCGCGAACCGTAGAGATGGGCCATCAGGAAGCCGCTGAGGGCAAAAAACAAGCCGACGGCTTCGCTGCCCATGGTCGTTACATGCGCCGATGTGCCGGGAAAGATAAGTCCGACATGGGCTTGAACGACCAGCAGCGCGGCGATACCGCGCAGGCCATCGAGACTGGGAATGTAATCCGGCCGGTTCATGTGCAGCTTTATCTATTCTGTTCCGGTCAGAAATATCGGAGATCGCTTTACACGATATTAATCCGGTTGCGCTGAAGCCAGCCGGCGCAACCAATTGCCGGGCCGCACTACTCCCGGCGGCCTCTTCCGATCTCGCCGCGAAGGATGAACGCCAGCAGGGCGAGCGCCATTGCCGCCAGCCCGTACCAGGTGAGTGCATAGACGAGATGGTTGTTGGGGAAATGGATGATGGTCAGGCCGCCGACCGGCAGGCCGCCCGGATTGGCGGTCGCATCGGCATCGATGAAATAGGGCGCGACCGCGCCGATGCCGCGCTCTTCAGCGATTGCCGCAATATCGCGCGAATACCAGCGGTCGGCGGCGAGGTCATTGGATTGCAGCAGCGATCCCTTCGGCTCGGTCATCCGCATGAGGCCGGTGATCTCGACCGGACCTGACAATTCGCCGGCGCGACGGGTGACCGGATCGCGTCTGTCGATCGGCACGAAGCCGCGATTGACGAGAATGGCCGTGCCGTCGGCAAGGATAAGCGGCGTCATCACCCAATACCCCGGACCGAGCACCGTGGAGGCGTAGATCAGCGTTTCCTTGTCGTTCGCCAGCGTCCCGCCTGCGATCACCCGGCGATATTCGTCATCGGCGGCACTGACCTTGCCCCAATCGGCCTGCGCCGGTGCCGACACTGGTGCGGCATGCACATGCTCATCGACACGGGCGATGAGATCGCGCTTCCAGGCGAGGCGCTGCACCTGCCAGGTGCCGAGCGCCGCGAGGGCTGCGACAAGCAGGGCCAGGCAGACGCAGAAGATCATGCGTTTTGCCTGAAAAGGCCGCCGTTCCGATTTGTCCGGGAAAGACTCGCTCATCGGCTGACCCGATGCCGGCGACGCTGCCGCCGGCGCTCGGTGATGATCACGGCATGTTCTTCATCATCTCGGGGCTCATCGGCATCATGTTGCTGTTGAGATGATGCATGACCCAGAGCGAACCGGAGAGCGCGATGGCGACGATGATGATGGTGAAGATCAGCGCCATCATCGTCCAGCCGCCCTCGCTGCGCGGGTTCATATGCAGGAAGAAGACCATATGGACGACGATCTGGATGGCGCCGATGCCCATTACCAGCACCGCCGTCACCGCCGGGCTGGCGAACACGCCTGCCATGACCAGCCAGAAGGGAATGGCGGTCAGGACGACGGAGAGCGCGAAGCCCATCATGTAGCTGCGGAAGGTGCCGTGGCCGGCCTGATGACCGTGGCTGTGGCCGTGATGGGCCTCGTGGGCATCCTCATGCGCGGGTGCTTGCGAACTCATCCGAGAACTCCCAGGAGATAGACGAAGGAAAAGACGCCGATCCAGACGACGTCGAGGAAGTGCCAGAACATCGACAGGCACATCAGGCGGCGGCGATTGGCTTCGACCAGCCCGTGCATCGACACCTGCACCATCAGCGTGATCAGCCAGATGATGCCGAAGGTGACGTGCAGACCGTGCGTGCCGACCAGCGTGAAGAAGGAGGAGAGGAAGGCGCTGCGCGTCGGCCCGGCGCCTTCGTGGATCAGATGGATGAACTCATAGAGCTCGAGCCCGATGAAGGCGGCGCCGAACAGGCCGGTGACGCCGAGCCAGAACAGCGTTTCCGCCTTGGCGTTGCGCTCCATCTGCAGCATCGCGAAGCCGTAGGTGATCGACGAGAACAGCAGCATCGAGGTGTTGAGGGCGACGATCGGCAGATCGAAGAGATCGGCCGGCGACGGACCGGCCGCATAGTTGCGGCCGAGCACGCCGTGGGTGGCAAACAGCACCGCGAAGATCAGGCAGTCGCTCATCAGGTAGAGCCAGAAGCCGAGATTGGTGCTGTTCTCCGGATGATGATCTTCCGTCAGGTAGAATTCAGGCTTTGCGGCCGTGTCGATGGTCTGATCGCTCATGGTTACACCTGCTCGGCAAGCAGCGCGGTGCGCTTGCCTTCCGTTTCGGTCACCTCTTCGGCGGGGATGTGGAAGTCGCGTCGGTAGTTGAAGGTATGGCCGATCGCGACGACCAGCAGGGCGACGAAGGAGGCGACGACCAGCCACCACATGTACCAGATCAGGCCGAAGGCCAGCGCGACGCTGATGCCTGAGAGGATGGCGCCGGTGCCGGTGTTCTTCGGCATATGGATCGGCCGGAAGCCCTCAAGCGGACGCGCATAACCACGGTTCTTCATGTCGTACCAGCTGTCATGGTCGTGGACGACGGGCGTGAAGGCGAAGTTGTAGTCCGGCGGCGGCGAGGCGGTCGACCATTCCAGCGTGCGGCCGTCCCACGGATCGCCGCTGTCGTCGCGCAGTTCCTCGCGCTTCATGAAGCTGACGACGATCTGGATCAGGAAGGCGGCAATGCCAAGCGCGATCAGGCCGACGCCGAAGGCGGCGATGATGAACCAGATCTGCAGCGACGGGTCCTCGAACTGGCTCATGCGGCGGGTGACGCCCATCAGGCCGAGCACATAGAGCGGCATGAAGGCGAACCAGAAGCCGATCTGCCAGAACCAGAAGCTCAGCTTGCCCCAGAAGGGATCGAGCTTGAAGCCGAAGGCCTTCGGGAACCAGTAGTTCACGCCGGCGAACATGCCGAAGAGAACGCCGCCGATGATGACGTTGTGGAAGTGGGCGATAAGGAACAGCGAATTGTGCAGCACGAAATCGGCCGGCGGCACGGCAAGCATGACGCCGGTCATGCCGCCGATAACGAAGGTCACCATGAAGCCGACCGTCCACAGCATCGGCACCTCAAAGCGGATGCGGCCGCGATACATGGTGAACAGCCAGTTGAAGATCTTCGCTCCGGTGGGGATCGAGATGATCATCGTGGTGATGCCGAAGAAGGAGTTGACGGAAGCACCCGAGCCCATCGTGAAGAAGTGATGCAGCCAGACGATATAGGACAGGATCATGATCACGCAGGTGGCGTAGACCATCGAGGCGTAGCCGAACAGGCGTTTTCCCGAGAAGGTGGCGACGACTTCGGAGAAGATGCCGAAGGCCGGCAGCACCAGGATGTAAACCTCCGGATGGCCCCAGATCCAGATGAGGTTGATGTACATCATCGGATTGCCGCCGAGGTCGTTGGTGAAGAAGTTCGTGCCGGCGTAGCGGTCGAGCGACAGCAGGGCGAGCGTTGCCGTCAGGATCGGGAAGGAGGCGACGATCAAGACGTTGGTGCAGAGCGCCGTCCAGGTGAAGACCGGCATCTTCATGAAGGTCATGCCCGGCGCGCGCATCTTGACGATGGTGGCGATCAGGTTGATGCCCGACAGCGTCGTTCCGACACCGGCCACCTGCAGGCCCCAGATATAATAGTCGACACCGACGCCCGGGCTATAGGCGGCGCCCGACAGCGGCGGATAGGCAAGCCAGCCGGTCTGGGCGAATTCGCCGATGAACAGCGACAGCATGATGATGATCGCGCCGGCGGTGGTCATCCAGAAGGAGAAATTGTTCAGGAAGGGGAAGGAGACGTCGCGCGCGCCGATCTGCAGCGGCACCACGAAATTCATCAGGCCGGTGACGAAGGGCATCGCCACGAAGAAGATCATGATGACGCCGTGGGCGGTGAACACCTGGTCGTAGTGGTGCGGCGGCAGATAACCCTCGGACCCGTTGAAGGCGATCGCCTGCTGGATGCGCATCAGGATGGCGTCGGAGAAACCGCGCAACAGCATGATGACGGCGAGGATCACATACATGATGCCGATCTTCTTGTGATCGACGCTGCAGATCCAGTCGTTCCAGAGCGGGCCCCAGAACTTGAAATAGGTGATGAGGCCGAGCACCGCGATGGCGCCGATGACGACGCCGATGAAGGTCACGACCAGGATCGGCTCGTGATAGGGGATGGCATCGAGGGTCAACCGGCCGAAGACGAACTTCAGGAGGTCAGGATTGGAAAACATGGAACAACCCGTTCATTATGTCTTGCGACGCAAAGCGCCAGGTTAATTGTTGTTGTTGAGCTGCGCCGGCGCAGGATCGGCGCCGTTGGTCATGCCGGGCATGGAATGGCCGTCATGCTGCATGTCCGTACCGGGCGTGCTGTCCATGCCGGGCATGTCGTGCTGCATGCTGTTGCCATCGCTTGACTTGGCCGGTTCGCTGCGCGCCGGAGCGCCCGTTGCCGGCACGGTGGCGGCAGGCGCCACGATGCCTTCGTCGGCATGGCGGTTGTCATATTGCAGCTTCTCGCGGTTCTCCACGCTCTCCTTGCCGCCGCCGCCCATCATGTCGATATGCATCATCTCGTTCATGCACATCTTGCCAGGTGTGGCGCACATGTTGAGGATGGCGTTGTAAAGGTCGGCATCGGCACCGGCATAGTAGCGCACCGGCTCCTTCTCGCTCGGCTTTTCGAGCTTCAGATAGGCGTCGCGGTTGAGCATCGTGCCCTGCTGCTTGACCTTGGCCACCCAGGCGTCGAAGCCTTCGCGGGGAAGGCCGTGAAACTTGAAGCGCATATGCGAGAAGCCCGAGCCGCTGTAATTGGCGGAGAAGCCCTCATACTCGCCTTCTTTGTTGATGACGGCGTGCAGCGTCGTCTCCATACCAGGCATGGCGTAGATCTGGCCGGCAAGGGCGGGGATATAGAAGGAATTCATCACCGAGGAGGCGGTGATCTTGAAATTGATCGGCTGGTCCACCGGCGCGGCAAGCTCGTTGACGGTGGCGATGCCGAGTTCGGGATAGAAGAACAGCCACTTCCAGTCGAGCGCCACGACCTCGACGGTCAGCGGCTTGGTATCGGCCGGAATGGCGCGCGCCGCATCGAGGCGGTCGAGCGGCCGGTAGGGATCGAGCTTATGGGTGGAAATCCAGGTCACGGCGCCGAGCGCGATGATGATCGCCAGGGGTGCAGCCCAGATGATGATTTCGAGGCGGGTCGAATGGTGCCATTCCGGCGCATAGGTTGCGGCCGTGTTGGAGTGGCGGTAGCGCCAGGCAAAGAGCAGCGTCAGGAAGATCACCGGGACGATGATCAGAAGCATCAGCACCGTCGAAATGACGATGAGATCGCGCTGTTGCACGGCGATGTCGCCTGAGGGCGCCATGACCACCATGTTGCATCCTGCCAGGAAAAGCAGCGGCAAGACGGATAGAAGGCGGGAAAACTTCATGAGTTTTGGCACGTCTCTAAGCTCTTGTTGTTTCGTTTGTCTCGCGACTAAAGCACTGAACCTGATCGCGACATGAGGCCTTTGGTCGCAGTGCAGCAAGCATGCCGCACTGCGGCGTAAATCATGGTGTGCTATAGCGTTGAAATCCTGATGAAATCCAGAAGGATTTGTCGCCGGGGCATGTTTCAGTCCAATATATCCCCAAGAACCGGCCGGGCCAGCATTTGCAGGGGAAAATCACCATTCGGGTCATGCAATTTTTCCTATCTGCGCTTCATTTGCGCCGTGATGATCAACTATTTCAGTCTTACGGACTTGATAAGCCTGCGGGTTTGATCAAGATCACGCTTGGGGCGCCTTGCCGGAAGCGCCTTAACGAGGAGGCGTTTATGGCAACAACATCGCATTACGGGCCGTCATCATCGTCGCTGGAACGCGACGCGCGGCGTATTCACGACGACAAACCGGTTTCGCCTGGCAGCATCGCCGTCGGCGTGGTGATCGGCCGCATGTCGGAATTCTTCGATTTCTTCGTCTATGGCCTCGCCTCGGTCCTGGTCTTTCCACAGCTGGTCTTCCCCTTCGCGCCGGACAGGCTGACGGCGACGCTCTATTCCTTCGCCATCTTCTCGCTGGCCTTCCTTGCCCGCCCGGTCGGCTCCGTCGTCTTCATGACCATCGACCGGATGTATGGGCGCGGCACCAAGCTGACGATCGCACTCTTCCTGCTCGGCGGCTCCACCGCCTCGATCGCCTTCCTGCCGGGTTATGAGGAGATCGGCGTCTGGTCGATCGCGCTGTTGGCGCTCTTCCGTCTCGGCCAGGGCTTTGCCCTCGGCGGCGCCTGGGACGGGCTTGCCTCGCTGCTGGCGCTCAACGCGCCGGCCAATCGCCGCGGCTGGTATGCGATGATCCCGCAGCTCGGCGCGCCGATCGGCTTTGCGCTGGCAAGCACGCTGTTCGGTTATTTCGTCGCCAATCTTTCCAGTGAGGATTTCCTCTCCTGGGGCTGGCGTTATCCCTTCTTCGTCGCTTTCGCGATCAACGTCGTGGCGCTGTTTGCGCGTCTGCGCCTGGTGATGACCAAGGAATTCGGCACGCTGCTCGAGCAGCACGAGCTGGAGGCCGCACCGATCCTCGACGTGCTGCGCGTTCACGGCCGCGACATTCTGATCGGCGCCTTCGTGCCGCTCGCCAGTTTTGCCATGTTCCACCTCGTCACCATCTTCCCGCTCGGCTGGATGAGCCTTTACGGCAACCAGCCGATCGGCGCCTTCATGGTGGTGCAGGTGGTCGGCGCCATGGTCGGCATCGTCGCCATCATCGCCTCGGGCCTGATCGCCGACCGTATCGGCCGGCGCGCCCAGCTTGCGATCTGCGCCGTCCTGATCGCCGTCTTCAGCTTCGTCGGGCCGATCCTGATCGCCTCCGGCAATAACGGCCACGACGCCTTCGTCATCATCGGCTTCGGCGTGCTCGGCCTGTCCTTCGGCCAGGCGACCGGCTCGATCTCGTCGCGCTTCGGCCGCGGCTATCGCTATACCGGGGCTGCCTTCACCTCGGACCTCGCCTGGCTGATCGGCGCCGGCTTCGCGCCGCTGGTGGCGCTCAGCCTCTCCAGCCGCTTCGGCCTGACCTTCGTCGGCTACTACCTGCTCTCCGGCGCCATCTGCACACTGGCGGCGCTCGCCTTCAGCAGGGCGCTGGAACAGCGCGAATAGGCGGGGCGTCGAGGCCCGCCCCTCATCCGCCTGCCGGCACCTTCTCCCCGCTTGCGGGGCGAAGGGACTGAGCCGCGACCTCTCCGTTTCTCGCCAAGCTCTCACTGGGCACGTCCCCTCTCCCCGTTTTTACGGGGAGAGGGTTAGGGTGAGGGGCGGCTATCGGCACCGACCGGGCAGAAGAATCAAAGCGAACTTTCATTTCGGGCAATGCAACTCAATTATTAAATGCATTGCAATCTATAATTAATTGCATATCATATCCGCGATCAGCGAGGATATGCCATGGCCGCGGAAACCATCGATCATTCGACCCTTTCCCGTCTTGTCGATGCAGGCGCGGTCGATGCCGCGCATGTCGTCGGCAAAACCGGCGGCTGGTCCGTCGTCATCCGCTACGGCAAGGCCGAGCGTCCGCTCGCCGCCCAGCGCAGCCGGCAGGTGCGTGTGTTCAAGCGCATGGATACGCTGGTGTCCTATCTCAAGGATGTCGGCATCTCGCAGTTCGATGTCGATGCGGCCGATTACGTTCCCGAGACGGCATCGCGGCCGGATCGGGCCGCGGCGCTGCGTCGGACCCATGAGGCAGCGGAATACGACAAGTGGTTCCGCGAACAGGTCGAGGAAGCGATTCGGGAAGCCGATGATCCGAACGCGGTCTGGATCCCGCACGAAGTCGTCAAGGAAGAGATGGCGCGCGAACGGGCGGAACTGTTGGCGCGGCTTAAGGGCGAGAGCAAGTGAAGCTCGTCTGGCTTGCGAAAGCTGCATCCGATCGCAAAAGAGCCATTCAGTTTATCGCCGACCAGAATGTCGGCGCCGCGATAAGCCAACTTGATGAGATCGAGCGTCAGACCGATTTGCTCATCGATCAGCCGGAGATCGGCCGGCCCGGACGAATCGATGGAACGCGCGAACTGGTCATTTCACGCACATCTTTTGTCGTGATCTATCGTATTCGCCAGAACGTCAGTCAAGTGGAAATACTGCGCCTTCTTCATGGCGCCCAGCAATGGCCGCCGCAATGCCAAATGCGTTTTACTGCGCCATCTGCGGCTGCTTCGCCGCCCGGGCCGCGGTCAGTTCGGCGGTGGTGTGGTTCAGGCGGTCGGCGAGCACGCGCATGATTTCGACGGCCATTTCGGGGAAGTCGCTCAGCAGCTTGAGGAAGTGCTCCTTGCTGATGCGCAGCACTTCGAGCGGCGAGGTGGCGCGCACCGTGGCCGTGCGCGAGACGTCGCAGAGGATGGCGATTTCGCCGACGATGGAATTGAGCTCGACATCGGCGACCTTGATCTCGCCGGCCGGCGAGGAGACGATGATGTCGGCGCTGCCGGAGAGGATGACATAGGCGGCGTCGCCGACATCGCCCTGATGGAAGAGATCCTGGCCGGCCTTGTAGGTCATGCGGTCGGAGGTGAAGGCCAAAAGCTTGAGCTTGGCCGGCGCAATCCTCGAAAAGATCGGCACCCGGCGCAGCATTTCGACTTCGTCTCTCAACAGCATGAGCGTTTCAATCCCCTGACGCAGGGTTCTTGGAACCAGGCGCCTTCAATTCCGGGCGTCCCCCCGGGAACGCCTACCATCGCCGCTGCAATAGAATATTACGATAACAGTTCCTTGAACATCCCGTTTTTCTCGGAAAGTTCCGGATAGTTTCCGGCTTCCGCCAGCCCGCCGCGGTCGAAGAGCAGGATCCGGTCGAACATCTCGGCGAGCCGCGCATTGGAGAGCACCCAGATGATCGCCGGCCGCTTGCCTTCTTCGTGCAGGTCTTCGACGATGTTGCGGGCGATCTGATCCTGAACGCGCTGGTCGAGCGCCGACAGCGGCCGGTTGAAGATGAAATAGTCCGAGCGTTTCAACAATGCACGCGCCAGATTCAGCTTCTGCCGCTGCACCATGGTCAGCCGCTTGCCGCCGGAGCCGACGTCGAATTCCAGCCCGATCGACAGGACATCGTCATAAAGATCGAGCGCGTCGAAAAGCTCGCCCATGATGGCGCGGATGCGGTCGGAGGCATCGGCCTGCTGATAGGCGATGCGGCCGAAGAGCACATTGTCCATCAGGCTGGCCGACGGGGTGAAACGCTCGGCGTCGTAGCGCTCGATCAGCTCGGCGAGATCGGCCGGGATATGCTCGTGGAACTGCTTGCGGGCGCTGACGATCTTGTCCATCAGCTCGTCGGTCAGCAGGCCGAAGCGGTGACGCGGCTCGATATAGGCGAAGCTCAGCCGGATGATGGCCGAGCGTTCCTCGGGCGTCGCATCTTCGAAGCGGCGGCTTTGCAGCTTCTGCAGCAGCGCCTGGTAAGTCGGAATGTCGTCCGCCGTCATGAAGGTCAGCTGCTGAAAGAACGGATGGTCCGGCGGCAGGTCGTGGAAGAGTTCGACGGCGTTCTCAGCGATCTCGAGGCCCATGGCGTAGAGATCGGTGCTGAGCCCCGTCTCGCGGAACAGCTGCTGGAAATAGGGATGGGCAGCCAGCCGGCGGTTGGTCATCAGCGGCCGCTTCATGGTGCCGAACAGCAGGTTTTCGCCGACCGTCGCCTGGGCGTTATAGGCGTCGAAATCGAAGGGCACGACGATGCCGTCGAGCCCTTCGTCGCGCAGCCGGTCCCGGAGCGAGGCGCGCAGGGCGACGACGTGGTCGCTGACTGCCACATGTACGTCGGTATTGACGTTCGAGCGCAGCGCCAGATCGAGGATGTCCTGCGAGATCAGCACGGCGTCGAGCACCGGGCGGATGGCCTTCAGCAGATCTTCCGGCCCGCTGGCACCGGCCGCTTGGTAGTCCACCCAGTCGCTGTTGAGATCGAGCGTCGGATTGCCGGCCTTCACCGCCTCGACGGAATGCCATTTATATTCGAGCGCTTCCTTCTCGTCGTAGACGGGATCGGTCATCGGCGCGTGTTTGAGGCCGTAGAGCAGATTGCTGGCGAGCGAGCCGTGGAAGAAGAAAGTGTCGGCCGAGGCATAGGAGATGCGCCGGCCGGTGATCGATTCCGGCAGGTCCAGCAGGTCGCGCCCGTCGATGGTGATGCGGCCGGAGTCCGGCCAGACCATACGGCCGAGCGCTTCCGCGAAGGCTTCGGCGCCGCTGCCGTTCGGGCCGACGATCGCCACCGTCTCGTTCGGCTTGATCTCGACGGAGACGTGGTCGACGAGGCGGGCGCCGCTGTCGTCGGAGAGTGAGAGATTGGTGACGACGAGCGCGCTGGTCAGCGCGCCGACGGGTGCGGTCGCCAGTTCCTGGATGCGGCTGTCGATCAGCGGCTCGACGTTGAACTGCTCGTAGACCTGCTGGTACTTCACCTGCACGTCCTGGCGCATCTGATCCCAATCGATCAGTTCCTTTAGCGGCCCGGGCAGGTCCTTATAGGCTGATATGACGGCGACGAGCTGACCGATGTCGAGCCGGCCCTGCAGCGCCAGGTAGCCGCCGATCGCATAGAACAGGAAGGGCGTGACCTGGGCGAGGAAGTTGTTGATGAACTTCACCAGGAATTTCCACTGGTAAAGGTCGTAGCGGATCGAAAAGATCCGGCCGAGCCGCGAGGCGATGTCAGCGCGCTCGAGGTTTGATGTGTCGTTGCCGTGGATCGTGCCGATGCCGTCGACGATTTCGCCGACGCGGCCGGAAAGTTCGCGGGCCGTCAGCTGCCGCTGGCGGCCGAGGTCCAGCAGGCGCTTGCGCATGCGGGGGATGACGACGGCCTGGACGCCGACGATGCCGGCTGCGATCATGCCGAGCCAGAAATTCTGGACGATGATGAAGGCGAGCGCCGTGATCGCCTGGCCGCCGAGAAGGGCAGGCGAGACGAAGGCATCGCCGGTGAAGCCGCCCATCGGCTCCACCTCGTCCTTGATCATCGTGGCGATCTCGGCCGATTTCACCCGTTTGAAGTGGATGGGCGGAAAACGTAAGACCCGGTCGATCAGTTCGAAGCGGATACGGCGCAGCATGCGCTCGCCGAGGCGGCCCTTATAGGTGTTGATATAGAACTTGAAGAGGCCGTTCAGCACCACCAGCGCCAGAAACACCAGGCTGAGCGCCATCAGCATCTGGAAGCGGTTGAGCTGCAAGCCTTGAAAGAATTCGACATGGCCGATCAGCGGAATGTCGTAGGCGATGTGCATGAAGGTCTGTCTTGCGCCCGGACCTTCGAAACCGTCGCCCTGGATCGGTCCGTTGACGATCTGCTTCGGCAGATCGAAGGACAGGAAATAGGGCACCATCGAGGCGGCGACGACAGCCAGAATCCACAGCTGCTGCAGCCGCGTGTTCTTCCAGATGTAGCGGGCGAGGCTTTTTTCCATGGCTTAACCGTCAGCGTGCTGGGAAATTCCGGGGGCCGGGATGGGGAGGAATTCTGAGAACAGGACCATGCAGCCGGACCGCCGATATCGCAATGAATACAAGGCGAAGCGACCGGCTGCAGACGTGCCGATTCTCGCCGGAACATTGCTTATATCACAGGATTTTTGGATTACAGCGCCGCGCGTTTGAAAAGACGCGCAAAGGAGGCGGTAAGGCTTGCAATTGCTGGATAATTTTATCCCCGAGCCGGTCCGCAATCTTGCCGGGATCGGCGCTGCGCGCAAAGAAGCCCCCGGAAAAATCCGAGGGCCGGTCATTGGTCCGGGCGGTCGGGTTCACGCCGCGACGTCGCGAAGCATGGTATTCGGATTGGCATGGCTCATCGCTTCCGCGATCATATCGGCATCCTCGTCGCCGATGCCGAACAAACCGAAGCGGAGCTGATAGCCCCAATTGGGGCCGACCCTGGTGAAGGCGAGGCGGCCGAGCAGCGACCGGATCGAGGTTTCCTGCGCAGGCTGCCAGTCGACATCCCGCCGCCAGGGCCTGAAACCGCTTTCCATCTCCACCTGGTAAAGCGCGCCGTCGCGGGCCATGCCGATCGCGGTGAAAGCCTGAAGGCGGTCCTTGCCGCCAAAGACCACGGTGGGCGAATAATAGATCACGCGATCCCCGGGCGTGATCCGCCTGAGGGGTGATGCCTTGCCGTGGCAGACCTGCATGAAGCCGGCTTGACGGCCGATGCGCACATGCTCTGCGGAGGCGACGGCGATCCAGGCTTTGGCCATGGCTCAAACCTCCGTCACGGTGTAGACGCGCAGGCGGTGCCCATCGGGATCGGCGGCGACGAAGCTTCGGCCGAAATCGAGATCGGTCGGGGCCATGACGATATTCGCGCCCTTGGCCTGCCAGTCAGTATGGGTCGCATCGACCATGTCGGTGGCGGCGACCTTGAACCCAATTTCGGAGCCGCCGCCCGCCGCTGCCGGCGCGGGCTCGACGCCCGCTTTGCCCCAGAGACCGAGCCCCAGGCCGGAGGGCAAGATGAACATGGCGAAGGTCTCGCTCGCTTCCACCGGCTCCGTGCCGAGCAGCTTGGCGTAGAAGCGGGCGCTCGCCGGCGCGTCGGTCACGTAGAGAAGAATGCTGTTGCTGGCCGTCATAAGGCTCTCCTGTTGTTCGTTGGACAGCAGAACCTTATGACCCGATACTGCCAAATTCTGGCAGTATCGTACGTCTCGATGCGAGCCCCGAGCATCAGATGGACACAGATAGTGATACGGGCGGGATTCGCCGTTGCCATCCGGAGGCCGACCTTCCTGAAAATGCACACTGGCTGCCAAGATCGACAGACTGGCAACGAACGTGTCGGTCGCCGGCCGACTGCAGTTCTATCCGCCCGTAACGCTTTTCATGACGGCTCGTTGCATCGAACGCGGTGTCAGGCGATTTGAAAATATGATGATCTTGTTCATGAACCCGGCAACTACGGAGGGCTTGCCTTGTGACAGCGCGCGGAGACCGCTTTCGGCGACGGGGCGGGGCTTCATCGTCAGAAGGCGCAGCATGCGCGAAACAGGGGCGCTAGCGGCCGAATCGAATCCGGTTTCGGTGTGTCCTGGGCAAAGGCAGGTGACAGTCACGCCTCGAGGGCTGAGTTCGTCGTGCAAAGCTTCTCCAAACGACAGCACGTAAGACTTCGTTGCTGCATAGGCAGAAAACCCAGGGACGGGTTGGAATGCCAGAATGCTCCCTATGAGAAGTATCTGTCCCGACCCGCGGGTTGCCATATGCTGTCCGAAGATAAAGCTCAGTTCCGTTACCGCCGTGATGTTGAGCTGTATCATATCGGTCGTGCGCTCCAGCGGGGTGTCCAGAAAGTCCCCATGCAACCCATACCCGGCATTGTTCACCAGAATATCGATCTGCAGCGACTTGTCGTCCAGACTGCTTTTCAAGCGAGCGGCAGCACCAGGGACTGCAAGATCGATCGGTTCGACGACGATCTCGACACCATATTTCTGCCGAAGCTCTATGGCCAGCTTCTCCATCGGCTCCCTGCGCCGGGCGGCGAGCACGAGATTTACCTTCTGCGCTGCCAAAAGTTCGGCGTATTCGAGACCCATGCCACTGGACGCACCGGTGATCAGGGCCCGCTTCGCTGCGGCACCATTCAATTTTCCTACGAGGGACGTTTGCGTTTCCGCGTTAGCAACGTGTTGCATCTGTTTTCCTTTTAATTACGTGATCTCTGGGGGAGCTGGCACAATGTTGGCCTTTACTTGCCCGTATAGAATTCGAACGTTTACCGGAGCAGGAAGCTCAAGATGCGTTCGGTGAGTGTTCCGAATGGGGCTGGAGCAGTTTCACAATATTCCACCGTCCCTGCTCATAGATGCCTTTGGCATGGCTCAGTCGCCTGAAGCTCTCGACGCCGTGATAGGCACCTATTCCGCTGGCAGACTGCATCCTTTTGATCGGCGTCGGTGACTTTTTGCTATGGCGTTCATGGTGCATTCCGATGTAGGCAGAAGAAACATAATCTTTAAATAGGCGACAAAGTTACCAGTGTCAACAATGTTTCTGAGAGAAACTTCGAGGTACCATGCAGGCTACACCCCACCGCCCCTATCATCACGGTGATCTCCGCCGTGCGATTATTGAAACTGCTCTGGACATGCTTCGGACAGAGAAGGACTGGCAGTTCACGCTGCGGGAAGTCGCCCGTCGGGCAGGCGTCAGCCACGCGGCGCCCTACAAGCACTTTCCGGACAGGACTGCTCTTCTGGTAGAACTCGCCATGATTGGGTTCGATCGACTACGCGAGGCGCTAGTGAAGGCGAAACCGGAAGCCCCCCGATCTCTGCTCGAGGAAATCACTCCGATTTCTCTGGCATATGTCGCGTTCGGAACCGATAACCCGGCCCTATATCGCCTGATGTTCAGCGCGGAGGAGGGGCGGGCCGTAGGAATGCATCTCGATCAAAGGGCGCTCGCTGTATTCGACGTAGTGCTTGACATGCTCGGACGCGGTCAGGCTGCTGGCACCATTCGCAAGCGGCCAGTCAGGGGACAGGCGACCGCCGCATGGGCGCTTATTCACGGCATCACCCTGCTCGCGATCGATGGACTTCTGGTGCCAGAAAAAGTCGGATCGGCGCCGCTGGAGGCAGCCATTGCCACTCTGGTGGATGGGCTGGCAATCCCGCAGCCGAACACTTAGCTGAAGAGCGGTCTTGCCCGGGCGCCCCGGCAGACGGCCGGATCGCGAGCGGACACTGTTCACCCTCGACTGGATCGACGACGAGCACTTGCGCAAGACAACGACCGTGGAGCTAAACAAGTGCGAAAGTCGCAAAAGCCTTCTGCGCGTCGTGAATCTTCATCGTGTCGGCCGCTTCCGCGACAGGAAAATCTGTCGATCAGGGCATCGAGTCTTCACCGCCATCATACTGGAACGCGATTTATACCGGCCGCGTCGTCGATGTTATGCGCAACGCCGGGTATGCCGTTCGGGAGCACGTGCTTTAGAGCCTATCCCGCTCTCATGGGAGTATGTGAAACTGCCTGGCGGCTACGTTCAGGAGGAAAACCCACCGTTGACGAACACGGCTTTCGCCCCGTTCCGTTCTTTGCATGATCCACCTGCCGCATATATCTGTGCCCTTCTAATGTTCGGGGGCCGATATTCCCTGGGTCTCCCGCCATTGTTTCAGCAGCGTCTGCCGGCGCTTGGGATAGCGCGCGTCGAGCACTTGCGCATGAACGATCCGATCCGTGCGAAACGAGCGGAAATCCTGACGGAGTTCGCACCAGCCGAGGAGGAGGCGCACCTGGTCGAAAAAGGCAAGCGCGAACGGCCACACCACACGCTCCGACGCCACGCCGGCGCCGTCGCTATAGGACAGCGAAAGTTTGCGTTCGGTGCGGATCGCCTTGCGCAGCAGGGCCGGATCGACCGAGTCGACAGGGAGTTTGACGCCTGGCCCCACCAGAAGGGCGGAGGCCTCCAATGCGTCGCGCAATTCGGGCGGCAGAACGGCGGCGATCCGCGCCAGCGCATTGCGCGCTGCATCGCGGAAGTGATCGTCCCCTCTGTCTGCCACCCATCGGGAGCCGAGCACGAGCGCTTCGATTTCCTCAGGCGGAAACATCAGCGGCGGTAGCAGAAATCCCGGTTTCAGGACATAACCGACGCCGGGTTCACCCTCGATCGCGGCGCCCTGGGCCTGAAGGCTGGCGATATCCCGATAGAGGGTGCGGATGCTGACGCCGATCTCGTCGGCCAGCACCCCGCCGCTGACCGGCCGGCGGTGGCGGCGCAATACCTGGAGAAGGTCGAGGAGGCGTTCGGAACGAGACATGAGATAAGCTTATACAGGCTTGCTGCTGCCAGATACTGGCAGGATGAGATTTGCCGGGCCGTGCCGAAACCGTGCGCCCGCTTCTTTAACCGCGGGCGCTCGTCGAAATCCTCAAAGCTTTCAATTGCCGGTCAGCATGGCGCGGATGATGCCGGCGGTCTTCACCGCCCCGTCGAGATCGAGCGATACCGCGCCGCGCCCTGCTGCTGTGAGCGCCTTTTCGACGGCTTCCTTGACATGGCCTGATGTCAGTCCCGTTTCCGGCAGGATATCGGCGAGATCGAGTGCCTGCAGCCGTTCGGCGCGCACCGTCTGCTCGGTCTCGCCGCCGGCGACGAAGGGGATGAGGATCGCCCGGCATTGACTGCGCAGGAGGTCGCCGACCGTGTTGTAGCCGGCCTGCGAGATCGAAACCTTCGCGCCGCGCAGCAGCGAGGGAAAATCCTTGCGGAAACGCACCAGCGTCACGTTTGGGGCGACGTCCTGCGACAGCGCGGCGAAATCGGCCTCCGGCAGGTTCGGGCCTGCTATCAGCAGCCAGCGAAGATCGGCCGGCAGCAGGGCTGCCGCCTCTTTCGTCGCGCCGATCAGCGCGGCGCCGACCGCGCCGCCGCCCGCCGATGCGATAATGTCGAAGGTTTCGCTCGGTTCCGGCGCCGGCGGCGCGGCGACGAGGCCGGTGTAGCGCAGTCTGTCGGCAATCTCCGCCGTCAGCGGGAAAGTGTCCTCCAGCCTGATGAAGCCGGGATCGCCGTGGACGAGCACGGCATCGAAATGCGCCCTGACCAGTGCCGCGGTCTCCGCGTCGCGGCCGGCCTTGCGGTTTTCCTGGAGGATGTCGCGCACCGAACTGAGGAGCTTCGGCCGCGGTTCGGCCGTGTCGATCGCCGCCAGCAGCGGCAGCAGTTCAAAGCGCATCTGCCGCCGGCCGAAGGGGAAGGCTTCGATGATGACGACATCGGGCCTGGCGGCATGAAAGGCCTCAAGCAGCAGATCGCGGCGGGCATTGAGGAATTCCTCGCCCGCTGGCCGGCCATCTGCATCGGCGAGGCCGGAGAAACCGGCATTGCTGGCGACGACCGGCGGCAGCGCCACGGTCTTGACGCCTTCGCCGGGAAAACCCGGCACCGGCAGGCCGCCGGTGACCACGGTGACGTCGAAACCATCCTTGACAAGGGCGTTGGCGATGCGGCTGGCGCGGGCGATGTGGCCGATGCCGAGCAGGTGCTGGACGTAGAAGAAGATACGCGGTGCCGTCATGACGCCTTCTGCCATTCGGCCTCGAACAGGCCGCTGAGCTGCCGGATGCTGGAGTGATAGTCGAAATCGTCGCGCACCCGCTTTTCGGCGGCATCGCCGAGGCGCTTGCGCAAGGCCGGGTCGCGGATCGCCGCCTCCAGCGCTTTGGCCAGCAGCGCCGGATCTTCCGGCGGCACGACCAGGCCGTTTTCGCCGTCCTTCAAGAGTTCCGGCACGCCGGATACCGTCGTGGAAACACAGACCAGTCGCTGGCTCGAGGCTTCGACAAGCACATTCGGCAGGCCGTCGCGGTCGCCATTGGCGGCAATCCGGCAGGCCAGCGCGAAGAGGTCGGCGCGGCGGTAATGATCGAGCACGTCTTCCTGCGCCATGGCGCCCTTCCAGACGATGCGGTGGGAGAGGCCGAGCTCGGCGGCCAATGCCTTCAGCTTCGCAAGCTCCTCGCCGCCGCCGATATGGTCCATGCGCCAATGAAGGTCGGCGGGCAGCAGGGCGAGTGCGCGCAACAGCACATCGTAGCCCTTCTTCTCGACGGCGCGGCCGACGCTCAAAATGAAGGCGGGATCGTCGGCGTCGCTGCCGGTCCTCTCCGACCGCTCGCCGGCAAAAGCGCCGAACCGGGCGAGATCAAGACCGTGGTAGCTGAGGTGCACCGCGTCCTTGCGGGAGGTCAGGCTGCGCATGTGCTCATAGCCCGTCCGGGTGCAGGTGACGGCCCAGCGGGCGCTGCCGAGCTTTTCCTGCAGCTCCCAGTCGGGCGACGTCCAAATATCCTTGGCATGCGCCGAACAGGTCCAGGGTGTGCCGGTCAGGATGCTGGCATATTCCGTCACCGAAGCCGGCGTATGGATGAAATGGGCATGCAGCCATTGCCCGCCATCAGGCCATTCGCGCCCCAGCACCAGCGCCTGGCCGAGACGGCGGAAGCGGTTGCGGGAGATGTCACGTGGCAGGTCGGCGAGGAAACGCTTGATCAGCGCCTTGAAGCCGGGTTTGGAGAATCCGGCGATCAGGCCCTTCAGCACGCGGATCGGCTCCTCGTGCAGATATTCCGGCAGGTAGACGACCCGCGCCTTGATCTCGTCATGCACGGGATGGCGCTTCTTGTCGGTCGGCCGGCGCATCGAAATCAGCGTCAGGTCGAAGCCGGCCTTTTCCAAGCCGAGCAGCTCCTGGGCGATGAAGGTTTCCGAAAGGCGGGGATAGCCTTTCAGCACGACGAGAATCTTGCGGCGTGGCGGCAAGGCTGTGCCCTATTCCGCGACGAGGGAAAGGTGGCTGGCGCGGCCGTCGATCCATCGGCCGACCGTCTGCGAGATGTGGTCGAGCCCTTCGAGATGCATATTGCTGCCGCTCTTCGACGGTGGCAGGCGCGAGGGCAGGCGCTTCAGCGCCTCGGCCATGATGGTGGGATCAACCGATTGTTCCGGCAGCAGCATGTCGACCAAGCCGAGCTCGCTGGCGCGCTTGGCGCGCAGCAGCTGTTCCTCGCGCGGCTTGACGCGCGGCACGATGAGGGCCGGCTTGTCGAAGGAGAGGATCTCGCAATAGGTGTTGTAGCCGCCCATGGCGACGACGCCGGTGGCGCCGTCGATCAGCTCTTCCATGTGGTTGTCGAACTCGATCACCTCGATATAGGGAATGGCTTCGCCCTTCTGCACCAGCTTGGCGCGCTCGGCGGCCGGCATATAGGGCCCGAGCACGACAAGCGCCTTCTGCGTCAGTGTTGGATCGGCCTCATAGGCGTTCATCACGTCGTGGACGAGATCGGAACCGTCGCCGCCGCCGCCGGTGGTGACCAGCAGGTAATTATCCTTGCGGGCGTTGATCGAGGTCTTGCCCTTGGAGACGCTGCGCTGCAGGAAGCCGACGAAATCCATCTTCCGGCGCAGGCTCGCGGGCACGTCGAGACCGATCAAAGGATCGTAGAAGTCAGGCGGGCCATAGACCCAGACGCTGTCGTAATATTGGTCGATCTTCTGCATGATGCCGTTCCGCTTCCACTCGGCCTCGAGCAGATGCGGCGCGTCCATAACCTCGCGCAGGCCGAGCACCAGCACCGTGCCGCGGGCCTTGAGATAGGCAAGCGTATCCTCGACCTCGCCCTTCAGCCCCATCGGCTCCTTGTCGACGATGAAAATGTCGGGCTGGAAGGTTTCGGCCGTGTGGCGAATGCTCGATTCGCGCATCTTCAGCGTCTCGTGCAGGTCGATATGGCTGGCAAGCGAGGTATATTCGCCGTTGCGCAGCTTGATGACGCTCGGGATCTTCACGAAGTCGACGCGGGCGCGGTAATCGAAGGCGCCGGCGATCGTCGCACCCGAAATGATCAGGATGTTGAGGCCGCGATAATCCTCGACCAGCGCATGGGCAATGGCACGACAGCGCCTGAGATGGCCGAGGCCGAAGGTGTCGTGGCTGTACATGAGGATGCGCGCATCTTCGAGACGTCTGGCCATGGGTGTTCCCTCCGGGGTGAACAACATGCGTTAGTACCCCCACCGTCCGGAGGCCACGTGGCGGAGGCGGTGCCATGAGGCGCCGCCGGGTTTTCTGCTATTTGTAGGGATCTGCCGCATCACGCAAGCCGTCTCCCAGAAAGTTGAACGCCAAAATGACAAGAACAACAGGAATGATCGGATAGAGCAGCCAAGGATAAAAGGCGATGACGCTGACGCTTTTTGCCTCGGTCAGCAGAATGCCCCAGCTGGTGATCGGCGGGCGAAGGCCGAGGCCGAGGAAGGAGAGCGCGGTCTCGCCGAGGATCATGCCGGGGATCGAAATCGTCGCCGAGGCAATCAGATGCGACATGAAGCCCGGCACCAGGTGCCGGCCGATGATGCGCGGCGTGCTGGCGCCCATCAGCTGGGCCGCCTGGACGTAATCCTCCTCGCGCAGCGCCAGGAGCTTGGACCGCACGGCACGCGCTAGCCCGGTCCAGTCGATGATGCCGAGAATGACGGTGATACCGAAATAGATGACGATCGGGCTCCAGGTCACCGGCATGATGGCGGCCAGCGCCATCCAGAGCGGCAGGCTCGGCAGCGATTGCAGCACTTCGATCAGGCGCTGGACGATCAGATCGAAAATGCCGCCCCAATAGCCGGCAAGCCCGCCGATGACGATGCCGAGCACGAAGCTGATCGAAATGCCGATCAGGCCGATCGTCAGCGATATCCGCGCGCCGTAGAGAATGCGCGACAGCACGTCGCGGCCGAGCCGGTCGGTGCCGAGCAGGAACATCTGGCCGCCGATCGCCGGGCAGACCAGATGATAATTCGAGGCGGCAAAGCCCCAGAATTTATAGCTATCGCCGCGGCAGAAGAACCGGATCGGCTGCACGTCGTTCGGCCTGTCGGTATAGACGCGGTGCAGCGTGTCGAGATCGAGCGTCATGCTGCGGCCGTAGACGAAGGGGCCGACGAAATTGCCCTTGTCGAAGAAATGGATTTGCTGCGGCGGCGCGTGGATGAAATCGACATTGCGCGTGTGCAGGCCATAGGGCGCCAGGAATTCGACGATCAGGATCATCAGGTAGACGGCGGCAAGAAAGATGCCGGAGATCAAGGCCAGCCGGTGCTGCTTGAACTTCCACCACATCAGCTGCTTCTGCGAGGCGAGATGGATGCGCGATTGCGCCGCCGTCATGGTCTCTGTCGCCAAGGGATCGAAAGGCGCGGTCGAGACGTAATGGGGAAGCGGCGCGCCGGGTGCGGGAAGGGGCGACATTATTTGGTGCTCCTGCCTTGCAGACGGATGCGGGGATCGAGGAAGCCGAGCGCGATGTCGGAGATCAAGACGCCTATGACGTTGAGGAAGGCCAAAAACATCAGGAAGGAGCCGGCCAGATACATGTCCTGGCTTTGCAGCGCCTTGATCAGCATCGGCCCGGTCGTCTCCAGCGACAGCACGATCGCGACGATCTCGGCGCCTGAAATGATCGACGGCAGGATCGAGCCGATATCGGCGACGAAGAAGTTGAGCGCCATGCGCAGCGGATATTTGAGCAGCGCCCGCATCGGATGCAGGCCCTTGGCGCGCGCCGTCGTCACATATTGCTTCTGCATTTCGTCGAGCAGGTTGGCGCGCAGCCGGCGGATCATGCCGGCCGTACCCGCCGTGCCGACGATGATCACGGGGATCCACAGGTGGGAGAGGATCGAGCGTGCCTTCTCCCAGCTCATCGGCGCCGAGATATATTGCTGGTCCATCAGATGGCCGATCGAGATGCCGAACCAGATATTGGCGAAATACATCAGGATCAGCGCCAGCATGAAGTTCGGGATGGCGATGCCGAGCAGGCCGAGGAAGGTCAGCCCGTAATCGCTCCAGCTGTACTGGTGCGTGGCCGAATAGATGCCGATCGGAAAGGCGATCAGCCAGGTGAGCAGGATGGTCGTGAAGGAGACGAGGATCGTCAGCCACAGGCGCTCGCCGACTACGTCGGAAACCGGCATCTGGTATTCGAAGGAATAGCCGAAATCGCCGTGCAGCATGCCGCCGACCCAGTAGAAATAGCGCACGATCTCCGGCTTGTCGAAGCCGTATTGCTGGCGCATCTCCTCGATTTCCTGGAGGTTGGCGGTCTCGCCGGAGGCGCGCAGCTCGGCGATCTGGCTCTCGAAGAAATCGCCCGGCGGCAGCTCGATGATGGTGAAAACCAGCGCCGAAATGACGAAGAGCGTCGGCACCATGGCGGCGATGCGCCAGAGAATATATCTGAGCACGCCTCAGGCCTCCTTGTACCAGAATGCATCCGGCATGTAGATGCCGAGATAGGAGGTGGGATCGAAGCCGTAGAGGGCTTTCTCCGGCAGGTTCTGCAGTTTGGCGGCGCGAAGGATCGGCTGCAGCGTGCTGTTGATCAGGCCGATCGAGAACACCTGCTGGGTATAGAGCGACAGCATCTTGTGCCAGATCACCTGACGCTCCTCGAATTTCGCCGTCGAGCCCCATTGTTTGAGCAGGTCGACCAGTTCGGCCGCCTCCGGCAGATCGGGGGCGGCACCCTCCTGGCCGGCGGAGAGGTAATGCATGCCCCAAAGCGGCCATTGCAGCTGATCGTCGAGGGTCGGCGCCAGTCCCGAGGGCGACATGTCGGCCGTCGGCACGCCATTGTCGAGGCCGTACCAGATCGACATCATGATCGAGCCGCTCATGGCGCGGTTGCGGAAGACGTCGCGCTGCGAGGTGCGGGTATAGAGCGCAAGGCCGATATTGGCCCAGTGATCGTGCACCAGCTCCAGCACGTCGGTGTCGAGATTGCTCTCGCCGGCGGTTTCGACGGTGATCTCGGCGCGCCGCCCGTCCGGTAGCAGCCTTATGCCGTCACTGCCGCGCTTGGTCAGGCCGATCTCGTCGAGCAGGCGGTTGGCCTCGTCGGCATCGAACTTCACGAAGGCATCGGCATATTCCTGCTTGAACAGCGGGCTGTCGGGCAGGACGGTGTCGGCGCTCGGCGTGCCCAAGCCGTAGAAGGCGACCATGTTGATCTCGTGCCGGTCGATTGCCAGCGACAAGGCGCGGCGCAGGCGTACGTCGCGGAAGAGGCCGCGCCATACCTCGTCGGCGCAGTTGAGGTTCGGCAGCAGCGTGATGCGCGAGCCGCGCGCCACCTTCCAGAGATTGACCTTCACCGAGAAGCGCTTCTCAGCTTCTTTCAGAAAGGTGTAGTCGTTGAAGTCGATGCCGGTCGCCTGCAGGTCGGCCTCGCCGGCGCCTGCCTTGGCGGCGATGATCGACGAGGAGGAGACGTTGAGGATGAAGCGGTCGAGATAGGGAAGCTGCCGGCCGGTCTCGTCGACGCGGTGGAAGAACGGATTGCGCTCGAAGACGAATTGCTCGGCCGGCAGCGCCGTCGTGTTGCGCCACGGATCGAGCGTCGGCAGGTTGGGATTCTCAGGCCGGTAGGAACGGGCCATTTTGATGTGCAGGTCCTGCCATTTCTTGACGCGGTTGGCCTGCATCATCTGTTCCATTTTCGCCTGGTCGGGCTGGAACTTCTTATGGAACTGCTTGAGATAATGCGCCGGTCCGACGATGACGAGCGGGATGGGGCCGGCGAGCGTTGGCAGGAACATCGGGTTGGGTTTGTCCCAGCTGTAGCGCACCGTCAGCGGATCGAGCATCTCGAAGCGCGGCAGGCTGCCATGCGGGCGAAGTTCCAGCGCGCCGCCGCCCGGCGTCAGCTTCTCGTTGAGGATGACGTCTTCCCACCAGTAGCGGAAATCGTCGGCCGTGAACGGCTCTCCGTCGGACCATTTATGGCCTTCGCGCAGCCTGAAGGTAAAGACAGTGTCGTCTTCCGAGCTGAAATCGGCGAGAATATCCGGCTGGAACTGCAGGTGCTTGTTGTAGCCGATCAGGCGGGCATAGCCGTAGATCGTCATGAAGCGGATATCGCGCTGGCTGCCGATGATGGTTCGCACCGTGCCGCCGTAGCTGCCGGGTTCGAGCCCCATCTCCTTCAGGTTGACGATGCGCGGGCGGGCGGGAATGCGCTCGGCCATACCAGGCAGGCTGCCGGATGCCAGCCGCTCCTTGAGAAATTCCGGCTCGCCGCCCTGCTCAGCCCGAAGCACTGTGGGGGCGATCGCCGCGCCGACCAGGCCGCCCAGAAAAATGCGACGCGTCACCATCAGCGCAACTCCTTGGCATCGGCGCCTTTGCGGGCGCGCACCAGATGGCCGTCGCCGAGATCGGCATAGGCAAGCTCGGAGGCGTCGTCATGCTCGGCGGTGAAGGTCACGCCCCAATTCTGCTTGTCGGCGGCGCCGTTTTCCCGGAGCGCCTTGAAATCGAGCGGCCGGTCGAGATCGGGGAAGGGGACGGCGGCGAGCAGCGATTTCGTATAGGGATGCACCGGATCGCGCAGGATGATCTCGCGCGGCGCGATCTCGACGATGCGGCCCTTGCACATGACGGCGATGCGGTCGGCCATGTAATCGACGACGGCGAGGTTGTGCGAAATGAACAGATAGGTCAGCCCCAGCTCCTTCTGCAGGTCCTTCAACAGGTTGAGGATCTGCGCCTGGACGGAGACGTCGAGTGCCGAGACCGGCTCGTCGAGGATGACGAGCTTCGGGCCGAGCGCCAGCGCACGGGCAATGCCGATGCGCTGGCGCTGACCGCCGGAAAAACTGTGCGGGTAACGGCTGAGGTAACGTTTGTCGAGGCCGATCGCCGCCATCAAGCCTTCGACCTTGCGCTTGCGCTCGTCACTGTCGCCGCGGTCGTGAATTTCAAGCGGTTCGCTGAGGATGTTGCGCACCGTCATGCGCGGCGAGAGCGAGGAGACCGGATCCTGAAACACCATCTGGATCTTGGTGCGCATATCCTGCAGCGCTTCGCCGCGCACCGAAAGCACATCGATCACGTCCTTGCCGTCGTTGAACACCACCGAGCCGCCGTCGGGTGTGATGGCGCGCATCAGGATCTTGCTGAGCGTCGTCTTGCCGCAACCGGATTCGCCGACGAGGCCGAGACATTCGCCGCGGCGAATGTCGAAGCTGACATCGTCGACGGCGTGCACGACAGCGGCTTCGTGCTTGCCGAGCAGACTGCGCTTGCGCGTCTTATAAGTCTTCGACAGGTTGGCGACCGAAAGCAGTGTGCCCGGCGCCTCCGCCTGCAGCGGCTTCTTCTTGCCGACGAGGGTCTCGAGATTGACGGGCACGTCGCGCAGCGCCTTGAGCCGCTCGCCGGGTTTCATGTCGAAATGCGGAACGGCGGCCATCAAAGCCTTGAGATAGGGATGCTGCGGATTGCGGAAGATCGCCTCGACCGGCCCGGCCTCCATGATTTCGCCGTGATAGATGACGACGACTTCGTCGGCCATGTTGGCGACGATGCCGAGATCGTGGGTGATAAGCAGCATCGCCATGCCGAGCTTGGCCTGCAGCTCGCGCAGCAATTCGAGGATCTGCGCCTGGATCGTCACGTCGAGCGCCGTCGTCGGCTCGTCGGCGATCAGCAGCGCCGGCCTGCAAATCAGCGCCATGGCGATCATGGCGCGCTGGCGCATGCCGCCGGACAGTTCGAACGGATACATGTCGTAGGTGCGGTGTGGATTGGAGAAGCCGACCAGGCCGAGCATCTCCTCGGTCTTCTCACGCGCTTCCTGCTTGTCGATCTCGGTATGGATCAAAAGCACTTCGCTGATCTGGTTGCCGACCGTGTGCAATGGCGAGAGCGAGGTCATCGGCTCCTGGAAGATCGTCGCCATGCGCCGGCCGCGCAGGTCGCGCATTTCCTCGCTGTCACGCGAGAGCGACAGGATATCGGTCGTGCTGCCGTCGAGCGGATCGGTGAAGAGGATGTGGCCGGAGGCCCTCGCCGGATTGGGCAGGATGCCCATCACCGACTGGCTGATCACCGATTTGCCGGAGCCGGATTCACCGACGAGAGCGGTGACCTTGCCCGGAAGAATGCGAAGATTGGCTTCCTTTACGACGCGAAGCCGGTCGCCGAAAACCGAGAAGGAGACGTCGAGATTTTCAATACGCAACAAATCGGCTGCAGACGCCATACCAATGAAATTCCCCAGTCTTCTGTGTTCCCGTTAAGGCACACTATCGTACCGCAAACGGGGTGTCTAGCAGATGACAATCCAGGGAAAACCGTAGCATTCCGCCGAAGTTCCCCAGGCGAGACGCGTAAAATTTTGGCAGACGTTCGCGCTTTTACTGGATGAACTTCTCCACGGTTGTACGCTCGACGTGCTTCTTCGCGTCACGGTGCAGAAGAATGACCTGTTCGGCTTCAGAAAGCCCGTTCTGAACAGCCTCGCGGAAGCCCTCCTCGACGTTGATCGCGGGGGCCGGCGCCCGCGGCTGCAGCACCGTCACCTTCTGGCGGATGCCGCGCAGTTTCTCTTCGCCGAGCGTCGTCCATTCGCCGCCGCAATAACCGGCGAATGCCTGGCTGGCGACGACCTCGCGGCCGTATTTCTTGGTCAGGATCTGCAGACGCTGCACCTCATTGACCGCCGAGCCGAAGGCAGAGAAGGTCAGCCGGTCCTTGAGGCCGACATTGCCGAACATGACGTTGCCGACATGCAGGCCGATGCCGTAGCCGACCTTGCTGAGGCCTTTCGCCTCGCGGTCCCTGTTGAGCTCGGCGACCCGCGCCTGCGCCTGATGGACGGCGGAAAGGGCTGCCTCGCAGGCGATTTTCGACGGGTCCTTGTGGCGCCCGCAGGGATAGACGGCGAGGAAGCCGTCGCCGAGGAAGCTCAGGATCTCGCCGCCATTGCGGTTGAAGGGGGCGGCGATCGCGTCGAAGAACTGGTTCAGCGTGTCGATATAGGCCTGGCGGCCTTCCTTTTCGGCATACATGGTGGATTCGCGCATGTCGCCCATGACGAGCGCCGCACGGATCGTCTCCCCGTCGCCGCGGCGGATCTGGCCGTTCAGCACCCGCTTGCCGGCGTCACCGCCGAGATAGGTGGTCAGCATGTTGTTGGCGAGCTTGCCGAGCACCGCCATCTTGGCGGCGACCGCCAGATGGTTCTGCATCCTGATCAGCGCATCGATCATATCGTCGGAAAAGCCGTTATGGTGGTCGGTCGACCAGGAGCCCATCATGCCCTGCACCGAACCGTCGCCGAAGGGCTGCACGAAGGCAAGGTAATCGGTGATGGCGTCCTTGCGCAGGTCCTCGAAGATCGGGAATTCGGCCGGCCCTTCCTGCATCAGCCGGCGGCGGATGTGCTGCAGGTTGTTGTCGAGCAGGTAATAATAGGGGCTCTGGAGGAAACGGTCCGGCTTCTGCCCGGCCGGCATGCGGAAACCCTCAATGGTGACGCCGCTGGCGCGCCGCCAGGTGAAGCTCAGCGCGTCATAGAGCGGATGCAGCATCGAAAAGGTCAGATGCACGCGCGCGATCGGCAGCCCGGCCGCCGCGATCCTTTCACAGAAGCCGCGCACGATGTTTTCAAGCTCGTCTCCGGCCAGCGAAGAGTTCGTCAGCCATTCAGCGACCCGGTCCAACAGGATGGAGGAGACGCTGGATTCGATCGTGCTCATTCTCGGTATGATCCTCATAAGGCACGCCATCCCAGAGAAAAAAATCCCTCGGCCGGCACATTTTCATGCGCAGGTCACAAGGAAATCAGGATGTACGAGCGGTATTATTTGTCAACGACCTGCCGAGAGCCTGGCAGCGGCACCCTCTGCTCCCCGTATCGGAGGACCGGACGGGTTGTCCTTTCACGGTGGTTCATTATCAAAAGTCAAAATAGGGATGCTGCAATTGCGAAACAATGGGACCGGTATTTTTTTGTGCGCTCAAGTTGCAACAAAGGATTGTGCCGGGGCATTTCGGCCACACCCCGGCTAAGGGGTTTTGGGCAGCCATGCCGTCGATTGACAACCCAAGACCCCTCCCCAACCCCTCCCCACAAGGGGGAGGGACTAACCCGCGGCGCCAACCTGCCCATTTTCCGACCTCGGCGTTCTCGGCGATGATTTTTGAGTGAGAGGATGCGGCAAGTTAAGTCCCTCCCCCTTGTGGGGAGGGGTTGGGGAGGGGTCTTAGTCGCCGACCGACGCTATTGCCGCCGGGGAGAAGCGACCCCCGGGTTTAATTCACCGCGATCATGCATTAGATCAGCTTCCTCTTCCCCGTTTGAAAGATCCCGCCTTGGCCACCTCCACCTTCGATACGCTTTTGCAGAAGATCGAAACCCGCGCGGCGCGTGCCGGCGTCATCGGGCTCGGTTATGTCGGCCTGCCGCTGGCAATGGCGGTGGCGCGCAGCGGTTTTGCGGTCACCGGCTTCGACATCGACCCTTCCAAGATGGTGGCGCTCGCTGCCCGCCGCTCTTATATCGATGCCGTCAGCGATGCGGCACTCGCCGCCGAGATCGATGCGGGACGCTTCGAGGCGACCACCGATTTCGCCGGTCTTGCCGCCTGCGACGTCATCATCATCTGCGTGCCGACGCCGCTCACCAAACATCGCGATCCCGACCTTTCCTTCGTCGAGGCGACCTCGCGCTCGATCGCCCAGCATCTGCGCCTCGGCCAGCTGGTGGTGCTGGAATCGACCACCTATCCCGGCACGACCGACGATATCGTCAAGGTCATTCTCGAATCCACCGGGCTGAAATCCGGTTCGGATTTCTTCGTCGGCTTCTCGCCGGAGCGCGAGGATCCCGGCAATCAGCATTATCACACCGCCACCATCCCGAAGGTCGTCGCCGGTGACGGGCCTGAGGCGCTGGCGCTGATGAGGGCCTTCTACGGCGCGGCGGTCTCGACCGTCGTTCCGGTCTCCTCGAATGCGACGGCCGAGGCGGTGAAGCTCACCGAAAACATCTTCCGCTCGGTCAACATCGCCCTCGTCAACGAATTGAAGACCGTCTATGCGGCGATGGGCATCGACGTCTGGGAAGTGATCGACGCGGCCAAGACCAAGCCCTTCGGCTACATGCCCTTCTATCCCGGCCCGGGCCTCGGTGGTCATTGCATCCCGATCGATCCCTTCTACCTCACCTGGAAATCGCGTGAATACGAACTCCCCACCCGCTTCATCGAGCTCGCCGGTGAGATCAATTCGGCGATGCCGCGTTATGTCGTCGGCAAGCTTGCCGAAGCGCTCGATATCCGCGCCGGCAAGGCGCTGAGCCGCAGCAAGGTGCTGGTGATCGGGCTCGCCTACAAGAAAAACGTCGCCGATATAAGAGAGAGCCCGTCGCTGCGGCTGATCGAGATCATCGAGGAACGCGGCGGACGGGCCGATTATCACGACCCCTTCGTCGCCGAGATCCCGCCGACACGTGAATACCAGGCGCTGAAGGGCCGCCGGTCGGTGGCGCTGACGCCTGATACTATCGCCGGCTACGATGCGGTACTGGTCGCCACCGACCATGACAGCGTCGATTATGCGGCGCTGGCAAAAAGCGCTGCGCTGATCATCGACACCCGCAACGTTTTCAACCGGCTCGGCCTTTCGGCCGATCACGTCATCAAGGCGTGACGGCAACGCCGGAAAGCGATTTTCCGGTCATCCGGCTGGCGGCCACCGCATAGCCGCCTGACGCGCCGTCGATGAAATGCATGTGGTCGCGCGAGATCGGCGTCGGCACGAAGCAGGTCATCAGCGCCGAGGCCTGCCGATGCAGGCCGTAGCGGGCGACGCCCTTGGCCCGCGCCGCTTCGAGCAGCGTCTCGATGCGTTTCAGATGGTCGGCGTCGACGTCGACCGTCATCTTCAGCCCGTCGTCGAATTTGCGGAAATCGGAATTGCCGGCGACATCGCGCTTGTAGCGGCGCGCATCGAAACGGCCGAGCGGAATGCCGAGCTTGTAGCAGAGGACGGTGATGGCGAGCTGCAGGACGATGAAGAGCTTCTGACGCAACCGCCGGCCGGCGGGTGCGGTGGCCTTGGCCTCGCGGTTGATGCCGTGCAGCGAGAAGGCGAAGTTCGGGCCGTCGGCCGGCACCGGATGGCTGCCGCGGTTCTGCTCGCCGGTGATGGCGACGATGCCGTTGACGAGGTCGCGGAATTCCTCGCCCGGCCGGCCTTCGCCGGGAACGGCGATGATCGAGACGATCTCGCCGTTCTGCGCGTCGATCGGGCTCCAGCGGCAGGAGAGGCCGGTGAGATCGGGGCGTGTTCCGGCGGCGGCGCGCCCGACGGCGTAATGGCCGAGCTTCATCTGCCGTTCCGCCCAGCTGGTGCCGCCGCCCCAGAACATCGCATAGGTGACATGCGGGCTTGCCGAATATCGTGCGACGCGCACGTCGAGGCCCTCGGCGCGGGTGTCAGCGACCGGAACGATGGCGACGCGCAGCATCAGGGCGAGATCTTCCTCAACCCAGACCTGCACGGCGGCAAGCGCCTCGCGCGCCGCCTGCTCCAGCGAGCCGGGAAGCGCGATCAGCGCGCCGTCGCCGCCGAAGACGAAGGGATAATCGCCCTTGCCGACGGCATTCAGCACCGCCGAAATGACACTGGCGCCCGCCATATTGACGTCCTTGTAGCGGCCGCCGGCGATCGCCTGCGTCGAGCCGACGATATCGGCAAGCGCCAGCACCCACCCATCCGGCAGCGGCCGGTAATTGGCGGCATCGGTCACGCCCTCGAAGGCGCTGAACAGCGGCACGGCGGCAAAGAATTCTTCGTCGGTCACGGTTTTCATGTCATCCAGCTTAGCACAGACCCATGTTGCCACTGCAACGCCATTTCCCATTTACGGCAATCGACTTGGCAAGGTTTCATGTGTTAGCACGCGCTCACGATTTTTCATGACGGATATGGATTAGATGAGCCGCCTCGACAGCTTCATTCGCCGGTTGACGGCGCAGCGCGACATTTTGAACGCGATTATCGATCTGGTCGGCGAAATCGACGGCCCGGTGCTGGAGTTCGGCCTCGGCAACGGCCGCACCTATGATCACCTGCGCGAAAATTTCCCCGGCCGCCGCATCGTCGCCTTCGACTGGGAGGTCCGCTCCTATTCGGCCTCGACGCCGGCGGCGGAGGATATGGTAACCGGCAATATCCGCGAATCCGGCCAGGCCTTCCTCGGCATCGGTGCGGCGCTCGCCCATGCCGATATCGGCACCGGCCATGACGAGATCGACGCCGTGACGCTCACCTGGCTGCCGCAACTAATGGCCGGCGTGCTGGCCCCAAACGGCATCGCCGTCAGCGGCTTGCCGCTGGAGCACGCCGAGCTGGTGGCGCTGCCGCTGCCGGAGGGGATCAAGGAAGGGCGGTATTTTCTGTATCGGAGGTCGTAAGCGGTATCATGTGACGACCACAACATCGGTCGGTTATGGCTCGAAGCGGGCACCGGCTTAGAGTGGCGGGGAGCTTGGGAAGCCGATCAGACATCAGCACCGCCAATGTCGTTGGATGCGGACTCCGGTTTGTTAACGTTCGTGCGGCCTCCGCTGAGATGCGTTCATGCGTGATATGAATTTTGCGACAGGTCGGATAGGCCGCTTGCTGAACACTGCGACGGCAGCACAGACGCCGACGAACTGCAATGCTGCGCCAATCGCCTCCACAGAAGACGGCAAACGCGCCTCGAAACTGAAGCCGTAGGCGAGGCCGAACAACGTTTCCGCAACGATGAGCTGGGCGGAGAGAACCAGCGGCAGGCGACGTGATGCGATCACCCAGCACCAGGTCGCAAACCAGGAGCCGCCCAGCCCCATTAACAACGCCCAACCGGCAAAATTCGCGACGTCGGAAATCGACGCCGTATCCACCAGATCGAACGAAGCCAGCGGCAGCAGGAGCAGACTCCCAAGCGCCGCGCCGATGCCTTGCAGCCCTGTCCATTGCAGCCCGTCCGGCGCGTCGGCTGACTGCATCACGGCCGCATTTGCCAACCCGTAGACGATCCAGATTGCAAGCGCCACGAAGCTGGCGAGGATGCCGAGAGTGATTGTCGCCTTGGTAGATGGATCTGCTGTGTGGATCGTCGCGATATTGACGATCGCTACCCCGACCGCGATCAGCATCAAAGGCAAGGCGAGAACCTGCCATGGGGCAGAGCGGTCACGGATATTGGCGATAATCGCCAGAAGCACCGGCATGGTGCCGATGATGACAGGGGGAATAGCAGCGCCCGCGAGCTGGACGGCGAAGGCGGCGCTGACAAAGTATCCCACATATCCCGCGCCCCCGAGAAGCAGGCCGACCAAAAGCCGGGACGGCGCCATTCCAGCAGGCCGAAACCGTCGATTGATCATCAGTAGCAGGCAGGCAAGACCGAAGATGCCGTAGCGGGCAATGGTCAAATCCCACGCGGTGAACGGCGCGACGGCGCGCGGGGCGACGAACGTCAGCCCCCACAATGCGCAAGTCGTAAGGCCGGCGATGATCCCAAGCAGCACGATGTTCTCCTTTTGGCGGAGATCATGCGATGTGACGCGGCAGTTTTATATGGAAACACAAAGGATCAGCGGTTAACTTCCTCTCTATGTCAAAGGCAAAGGCACCTCGGAACCTTCAATCTGGAAACTCGACGCTAGACGAGACCGATGCGCGCATTCTGGCAACGCTCGATTCGGATGCCCGCTTGTCGATGAGCGAGCTTGCTCGCCTCGTCGGCATGTCCGCGCCGAGTGTTTCGGAGCGCGTTCGCAGGCTGGAGGCGACCGGTGTTATCCGAGGATTTACCGTTGATGTGGATACGCGTGCGATCGGCTATCAGATACGGGCCATGGTGAGGATCAGGCCTTTACCGGGCAAGCTGCACCTTGTCGAAAGGCTCATTCAGGAGCGCCCGGAGTTTGTCGAATGCGACAAGATTACCGGCGACGATCCATTCCTCGCCCGCTTGGTCGTCCATTCGATCGAGCAAATGGACGATGTTCTCGAAGCTCTCTCCGAACACGCCGTCACCAGCACGGCTGTCATCAAGGGCACTTCTGTCAAACGTCGTCTGCCGCCCCTGTAGCCGCGCTAGGTTGCGCTGGCCGGTGGGTGTGATCGGGTATATCATTGTCGATCACCGTATTGGCCGGGGGAGAGCCAGATGCGTGAGCTGATCGGAAGCCTTCTCATCTATTTGAGTGCTGTTGTAACCGCCCAAGGCGGTCCGCTTCACGAGGCGGTCAGGAGCGGCGACCTGACCGCGATCGCGGCGGCGCTCGATGCCGGCGCCGACATCGAGGAGCAGGACAAGGGCGCCACACCTCTCTTCCTGGCAATTCGTAGTGGCCATTCCGAAGTCGTGGAATTGCTGATCGAGCGCGGGGCGGGTGTGAACAATCCGTCGGCGATGGGCCTGCCGCTGACCGGCGCTGTCCTGACGAACGCCGTCGACCTCGTGCGGCTGTTGTTGGCGCATGGCGCTGACCCTAATGCCGCAGCAAGGGGCGAGCGCATGCTGCACTTCGCGGTCGCGAACGGCTGTCTGGATTGTGTCAAGCTGCTCGTGGAAGCCGGGGCAGACGTCAATGCCGTCTGGATCCGGGGCGACCCCGCCCGTCTGCCGGCCATTGTCACGGCCTACCATCTTGCAAAACACGACGATCATGCCGATATCGCCGCCTATCTGCTGGCGCATGGCGTCACCATTCTGAAACCCGAGCCGATTTCCGCGAAGCTGGCGAACGGCGACCCGGCAAAGGGCGCGGCGTTCTTTGCCCCCAACTGCTCCTCCTGTCATGCCATCCTTGCGCAAGGTGGACCGACCAGGGGGCCGAGCCTGTGGAATGTCGTCGGGCGCGACAAGGCCTCGACCAAGTTCGACGGCTACTCCAAAACGCTGTCGGCTTGGGAGGGGTCCTGGACGTATGAGGACCTCAACATATTTCTCGCGGGTCCCACTTTGACAACGCCTGGCGTCGACATGGAAATCCGTGGCGCGCCTGAGGAAGCCGATCGGCTTGATGTAATCGCCTATCTCAGAACGCTCGCCGACACGCCGGTTCCGCTGCCCTAACGGGATGGCGCGCGTAGCGCCCACGCCCCGTGAGGATGTCGCCGCGTCGTTGCCGTGCCTGCCGATGCGGCGAAGCGAGCACGTCGATCTTCCGGCCCTCGTCGATATCGTTGATCTACTCGGACAAACGGGGCGGGTCGGCATGAGGCTTCTTTTTGAACGCGTTCTTCAACGCGTCCAGGACGACACGAACAGACGGAACGTCCTTGATCTCGGAGTGCACGACCAACCATAGTTCCCGTACGAGAGCATGTTCGCCCTCGATCCGCTGAAGATCGAAAGGGACCGCGAAATCGGGCAGCATGACGACACCCCCGTCAAGCCTTGCGGCGGCGACCTGAAACTCCAGAACGGATGATCTCAACGCAATTTGGCGGCCGGCGGCCACCTCGTTGAGACGCAATTGCTGCGGCGAGGAATTCATCGCTTCATCATAGCCGATAAACGTCCATTCGGACGGTGCAACGGTTTCGAGGTAACGCCTCGAAGCGAAGAGGTTGAACGTCAGCTCCTGGAGCTTGGTGATCGAATAGTCGCCATCTTCCGGTCTTGACAGTCGGATCGCGATGTCTGCCTCGCGCCTGTTCAACGACGTAAACCGCTTCTCGCCAACAAGCGTAATCTGCACACCCGGATGATCTTTCCGCATCGCTACGATCGGCTTTGCCAGAAGCGCGCTCGAAAGAGCGGGCGGGGCACTGATCCTCACATGTCCCCGCACTTCCGTCGCGCTGCTGCGCCCGATCTGCTCGACCGCGGCAGTCTGCAAGGCAATGACAGCGGCATGCTTGGCGACCTTCTCGCCTTCCAGAGTGAGAATGATGCGCCGCCCGCGGCGGTCGATGAGCTTGCGTTCCAGTGTTGCTTCAAGCGATGAGACGCGCCGGCTTATCGTCGCGTGCTCGACGCCGAGCTGCTTTGCTGCGCCGAGAAACGTCCCCGATTGCGCCAGCGCCAGAAAATGCCGCAGGTCGTCCCAATCGAGTTTTGTGAATTTTCTCCCATTCATTGTGAATCAATAGGGAATTTTCACACGCTTGGCCAGCCGCTAGCCTGTGCGCATCAAGGAGATCGAACGATGACAGATCAGATCATAATGTTGAACGCCCCAGGCGACGTCAGCCGGTTTCAGGTACAGGATCATCGTTCCGCTCCTCCCGGTCGCGGCGAGATAGAAATTCGTCATGAAGCGATCGGCACCAATTTCCTGGACGTCTATCATCGGAAGGGCATCTATCCGATGCCCTCCTACCCGGCCGTGATCGGTGCCGAGGCCGCGGGTGTCGTGGCAACGGTCGGTCCTGACGTGACGGAGTTGAAGGAGGGCGACCGGGTGGCATATGCGGGACCACCGGTCGGAGCCTATTGCACGACAAGGACCATTGCCGCTGAAAGAGTGATCAGGCTTCCCGACTCGATTTCGGCGAAAACGGCTGCGAGTTCGCTGCTCAAAGGCATGACGGCCTATATGCTGCTGAAGAAGACGTGCGATGTCCGCGCCGGAAGCCGTATTTTGATCCATGCGGCCGCGGGTGGGCTTGGGAGCATCCTCGTTCGCTGGGCCAAGTCGCTCGATGCCACGGTGATCGGCACCGTCAGCACACCCGAAAAGGCAGTGCTCGCCAAGTCCTTCGGCGCGGATCATCTCATCGTCGGGCGAGGAGCCGATATCGTTGCCGAGGTCCAACGGCTCACGAATGGCAACGGCGTCGACGTCGCCTTTGACGGCATAGGCGGCGATATGCTGGTCAAAAGTCTTCGTTCGGTGCGGGCTTTCGGGATGGCTGTTACCATCGGGCAAGCCGCCGGGCCGGTTCCGCCGGTTCCGGTCGAGGAGCTTCGGCCTGGCAAGTCGCTCTCTCACCCGAGCATCATGGCCTGGTGCGCCGATGTCGCAAGATACCGCGAGGCGGCGCAGGCGACAGTCCAGGCCATGGAGGCAGGGATCGTCTGCCAGATTGCTGCCGAATTCAGCCTGGCAGATGTTGCAACAGCGCATATCGAATTGGAGTCGGGGCGGGCCGCAGGCAGTATTTTGCTGATACCTTAGCGCAAGGGGCGCAGACGGGAGGCTCCGAAGCCGCCTCTACGGCAGAAACAGCACGTTATACTGATCAAACTCCCCCGGCAGATCCCGCACCTTCATCTCCTCCTCGCGGTCCTCGAAGAGCACGAGGCAGTCCTCGTAGAAGCCGGCAAGCGTTGAGATGAAGGCTTTTGTCCCCTCTGGACCGTAGAACAGAGGCGTGAATTCCATATGCAGCGGCACGCGGCGGGAAAGCAGGGGCTGCATCGAGCGGCAGGCGATCGGCTCGTAGCCTTCGATATCCATCCAGACGAGACCGATTGCTTCAGGGTCGATCGACAGGCCGGCGAGAATTGCGGACACCGGCTTCACCGGCACGCTGATCTTCTTGTCGGTCGGGCTCTGGCGGATGGCGCTGCTCTTGCCGTGATTGTTGCGGTTCAGGAAGAAGTCGATCTCGCCTTCGCGCTCGCCGGCGGCGCAGTTGACGAGGCGGACCTTTTCCTCCAGCCGGTTCTGACGGATGTTGAGGGCAAGCAGCGGGAAGTTGCGCGGGTCCGGCTCGATGCTGACGACCCTGGCATAGGTACCGCTCAAGGCGAAATAGACGGTCTGGGTGCCGATATTGCCGCCGATCTCCAGCAGCGTCGCATCCTTTCGGAGCAGGCCGCGCTCGCGCAGGATGGCGATCAGCCGGTCGACCGCGTCGCGTTCGAAATGGCCCTTCCGGAAGACCTTGCGGCCGATGTAATCCGAAGGCGAAAAGGTCATCAGATGGTCGCCGGCATCGACCGTCATCGAGACGACGCGCGGGCCGATATTTTCGATCAGCAGCCGGCGGCCGAAGCGGGTGTCGAAGAAGCGGGAGGCCGCGGCATTGCGCGCCTTGCGCAGCCGGCGGCTCCAATATTTGGTGGTCAGCCAGGGTGTGCCGGGCATCAGTCTTTTCCTTCGAGCGGTTCTGCCGCTTTCTCTCTCGGAATGACGTAGACTTTCAAGGGTAGCGCCCGGCCGCGCACGCTGATGTCACGGCTTTCGATGCCGGAAAGATCGGCGCCGGAAAGCGTCGCCACCGGCTCGGAGATAACGATCGCCGCTTCGAATTCCTTGGCCGCGCTTTCCAGCCGGCTTGCGACATTCACCGTATCGCCGATCGCCGTCATGCTGCGCACCCGGCCGTAGCCCATCGTGCCGACGACGGCCGGGCCGGTATGAATGCCGATCGCGATGCGCAGCGGCAGCGCCAATTCCTCGGCGAGTTCGGCGGCGAGTTTCTCGATCTCGGCGACGATCGCGGCAGCCGCGTTGAGCGCCTGGCGGCAGGCTTCCTCCGGCGCGGTGTTGAGGCCGAACAGCGCCATGGCGCCGTCGCCGATGAACTTGTCCAGCCGCCCGCCCGCCTGCTCCACCGCCTTGCCGATGATGGCGAAATAGCGGTTCAGCAGGAAGACGACGTCGAAGGGCAGGCGTGTTTCCGTCAGCGTGGTGAAATGGCGGATGTCGACGAAGAGCACGGCGATCTCGCGCTCGCGGCCGGGGCTGGTCTCCTGGCTGTTGACGGGAAGGGCGGCCTCGAGCGCCGGCACCAGCAGCGGCGCCACCGCGACATCGCGGTTCGGGCGCAGCTGGCAGGCGAGCCGCACATCGGGGCCGGCATTGATGCGCCTCAGCGTCGTCTGTTCCATCTTGTCTGGGGTCGGCAGGTTCTCGTAATCGCCGAGGATCTGCACACGGCAGGTGGAGCACTGGCCCTTGCCGCCGCAGACGGAATAATGCGGCAGACCGCCGAGCCGGCTTGCCTCAAGCACCGAGAAGCCGCGCGGCACGCGGATCACCTCGCCGCCCGGATAATGCACGGCGACCTGATCGAGGCGCTCCTTCAGCTTGCGCCGGGCGCGGGCGGCGACGACGATCAGCAACGAAGCCGAGAAAGCCCCGTAGAGCCCGGCGCGGATCGTCGAGACCTGACGGTGCACTTCCGGGTTCGAGGCGTAACGGGCGTTGACCGTTGCCTTATAGGGGCTGTTGGCGATTGCCTGCTGGTAGGAAGGGTCGGCCAGCGTCCGGCCCATTTCGACGAAGCCTAGCAGCGAGAGCACTGGCACGAGGATCGCCAGCGCCAGCAGCAGCGGCGCCAGGCCCGGATACCAGGGGCGGTAGCGCAGCCAGAAATGCAGGCCGATGCAGCCGTGGATCCAGACGGCGACGAGACCGGCGGCCTGCCGCAATCCGTTGGCCGGCGCCCTGATCCACAGCGTTCCGACGACAGTCTCGTAGTCGTCGATATAGCCGTAGAGTTCATGGGCGATACGCGTGCCGATGACATGATCGATGAGCAGAAGCGGGATCAGCAGGCCGAGCACGATCTGCGCCATTTCGCCCTTTGGCATGACCAGACTGCGGCGCATATAGATGGCGCGCAGCACCAGCGCCATGTGGATCAGAACCGACGAATAGAAAATGGCGGTGCCCAGAGGATTGCGCCAGATCGCCATGAACAGCCGGGCGGCCTTATCGGCGGCGGAGACTGAAATCAGGCCGATCGCATGGTTCGACAAATGCAGCAGGACGAAGATGAAAATGACGAGGCCGGAACCGAGCCTTGCCCTTCTGATCGTACGCTCCGAAAAAATCCCTGTGGCCGAGACCGTCGTCATTCATTCCCGTTCTTGTCGATGCAACCGCAGGCTCATAGAAATTGAGAAAGAGGCGGAATTGCTTCCATCGCGATCACATTCCATATGCTTATGCGCAAGTTTTAGGGAAATGGACAATAGCGGAGTTTCGCCGCCGGCCATGCCGGTTGGAAACACAGTGTCTTCATATGAGGGTTATGCATGCGGGTGGCTTTCTACGCGCCGATGAAATCGCCGAACCATCCGGTGCCGTCAGGCGACCGGCTGATGGCGCGGCTGTTGATCAAGGCGCTGGAGCTTGCCGGGCATGAGGTCGAGGTCGCCTCCGAATTCCGCACCTATGCCGCGACACCGGAAGCGGCAGCCACGCTCGAACCGGCGATCGATGCCGAGCTGCAGCGGCTGCGGGAAAAATGGGCATCAGTGCCTCCACCTCATCTCTGGTTTTGCTACCACCCCTATTACAAATCGCCCGATCCGCTCGGGCCGGTGATTTCCGCCGAATTCGCCATTCCCTATGTCACCGCCGAAGCCTCCTATGCGGCCAAACGTGACAGCACCGGCTGGGCAGGCGTGCAGAAACGCGTGGGCGAGGCGATCCTGCAGGCGGCGGTTAATATCAGCTTCACCGAGCGCGACCAGGCGGGCCTTTCGGCCGCCTTTCCGCAGGCGCGGCTTGCCGGCCTCAAACCCTTCATCGGCACGGCGCTGTTCGAGGCGGTGTCGCCGGCGCCCGATCCGCAGCGCTTGATGGTGGTGGCGATGATGCGGGCCGGCGACAAGATGGAGAGTTATGCGATGCTCGCAGAAGCGCTGCGGCTGATCGAAGACCGGCCCTGGACGCTTGCCGTCATCGGCGATGGCCCGATGCGGCACGAAGTGGAGGCGCTGTTTTCTGCCTTTCCCGCCGGCCGCATCGAATGGCTGGGCGAGCGGGATGCGGCCGAAATCGCCGGCCTGCTCGGGCGCGGCGGCATCTATGTCTGGCCGGGCTGCGGCGAGGCTTACGGCCTTGCCTATCTCGAAGCCCAGGCCGCCGGCCTGCCTGTCGTCGCGCAGGAAACGGCAGGGGTCCCTTCGGTGGTCGAGGCCGGGGTGACCGGCCTGCTGACGCGGGATGGCGATGTCGCCGCCTATGCCGCGGCCGTGGCTGCCCTGCTGGACGATGGGGAGAGGCGCGACGCCATGGGCCAGGCGGCGCGCCGCTTCGTGCTCGGCGAGCGCTCGCTGGCGATGGCGGCCGAGCGGCTGGACGGAATTTTGCGAGCCAATGCGGCAACAGGAGTAAGGCGATGACCGACATGACGAGCTGGGAGCCGCTGCGCCGTGAGCTCGACCGCTGGCAGGCCGCCGGCCGTGTGGCCCGCTTGTGGCTGCGCGACGACGATGCGATCGAGCCGACGCCTGATCTGGAGCGGCTGCTGGCGTTAAGCGGCGAAAGCAAGGTGCCCCTGACGCTGGCCGTCATTCCTGGCCTGACGGGCGAGGCATTGGCGGCTCGGCTGGCGGCAGAGGCCGGCGTTACGGTTGCCGTGCATGGCTGGTCGCATAGCAACCATGCGGGGCCGGAGCGGAAGAAGCAGGAGCTCGGCAGTGACCGGCCGGCGGAGATCGTGCTCGGCGAGCTGGGTGACGGGTTCCGGCTGCTGCAGCGGCTCCATCCGGCCCGTTTCCTGCCGGTGCTGGTGCCGCCGTGGAACCGGATCGACGCCACCCTCATCCCGGCGCTGCCGGATCTCGGCTTCGCAGCGCTTTCGGTCTATGGGCGGGCAAAGCAGGGCGGGCCGATACCACTTCTCAACACCCATGTCGACATCATCGACTGGCACGGCACGCGCGGCGGGCGGAGCGAGGCGGATCTGGTGGCCGAGTTGGTGGCGGAATTGCGCGACCGGTTTGCCGGCAGCGACGAGCCGATCGGCGTGCTCGCCCACCATCTGGTGCACGACGCCGCCGCCTGGGATTTCCTGTCGGCCTTGTTTGCCGCAACGGGACGGCATCCCGCCGTCCACTGGTCGGCGGCATCGGCACTTCTCAAGCCGTGAGGCTTGCCGGTCGATGGCCGATCAGTTGGCCGATCAACTGGGATGAACGCGCCCGAGGAAATCTCGCATCAGTGCGGTGACCTCATCGAGATGCGTCTCGAGCAGCCAGTGGCCGCCGCCGAGCAGATGCAGTTCGGCATCCGGCAGATCGTGGAGATAGGCGCGCGCCGATTGTTCCGGCATGTAGTGGTCGTTGGGACCCCAGACGATCAAGGCCGGAGGCCGGTTTTCCCTGAGGTATGTCCGATGCTGCGGAAACCACGCCCGGTTCTCTTTCAGCCCGGCGATCAGATCGATGGCGATTTCCTGGCGCCGCGGCGTCATCAGCGACCAGTGCAGCGTCCAGAGATCCGGCGGGATGGCGGCGGCCAGAGGCGGCGGCAGGTCGTTGAGGAATTCCTCCTTGAAGGTCTCCTTGCTGATCGCCTCGGCCAGCACCTTCCTCATCTCCGATCGCGGCAGCGACCACGTCGCCTCGATATCCGCATATTTCGGCCCGAGCGCATCCTCGTAGGGAATATCGCCGTTCTGGATGATCAGCGCCACGATGCGACTGGGATCTTTGATGGCCAGTCGCGCACCGATGGGCGAGCCGAAATCGTGGAGGTAAAGGGCGAAGCGGTCGATCTCCAGCACGTCGACGAAAGCCTCCAGCCAGGCGGCGTAGCCATCGAAGCTGTAGTCGAAATCGTCGGGCGTGCCGCTATAGCCGGCACCGGGGAAGTCCGGCGCAATCAACCGCCAGCGGTCAGCCAGGCGCGGCATGAGATTGCGGAATTCATAGGAGGAGCAGGGATATCCATGCGGCAGCAGCAAGACAGGCGCATCGCGCCTTCCGGCTTCGCGATAAAACGTCTCGACGCCGGCAACGGTGATCCGGCGATGCTGGACGAGGGCCGCCGTCGGAGCGTCTCCGGCGGCGCCGCTCATCGTCGGTCTTCCTCAAACTGCTCGGCGCCCTCGACCGGCCGCAGCCACGGTTCGCGGCGCTTGATCCAGAGTTCGTAGCGTGGCACCAGGGCCGTCGGTGCCTCGGACAGGATGCCGAGCTTGATTTCCGCCTCTTCGTCATCGACGGAAAACAGCCGCGAACCGCAGCCGGTGCAGAAATGCCGGCCTTGGAACGCGCCGGTTTCCCCCGCATGTTCGAATTGGCCGGCGGGCCAGATCCCATAGAAGGTGAAGGCCGAACCGCTTTCCTTCCTGCAGTCCATGCAATGGCAGATCCCAACGCGGCTGGGCTCGCCGCGAACAGAGAGACGCACCTGCCCGCAAAGGCATTGTCCGGAAAACACGGTCATGGCTGATACCCATTTCGACGATCTTGCGATACGGAGAAAACGGTCCGGCTCGGGATCGGTTCCCCGCTGCAGGCGGCAAAAGCGGCCTGCAGCTGTCAGATCACCACGGTCTGATTGTCGCGGGCGGCAAAGGATTCGGGGAAGGCGGCCTGCGCCTGCACTTCCATCTGCGCCAGCTGTTCGTCGGTGCGCGAGGGGGCGTGGTGGAAGAGGGCGAAGCGTTTGGCGCCGGCAATCTTCGCCAGCTCGGTGCCGTGCTCCCAGGTCGAATGGCCGAAGCCCTTGAAACGTTGCATCTCGTCTTCATTGTAGGTGCAGTCGTAGACGACGAGATCGGCGTCCTTCATCATCTCCAGCGAGACCGGATCGTGGCTGCCGGGGGTATGCTCGATGTCGTAGATCAGAGCGACCGACCGGCCCTGCCATTCGATGCGGTAGCCGATGGCGCCCCCCGGATGGTTGAGCATGAAGGTCTTGATCTCGATGCCCTTGTGTGGCGTCAGCACCTGGCCGGGATGGAAATCGCTGAAATTCATCGTCGCCTGGCAGATGTCGGTTTTAACCGGGAACCAGGGCGGCCTGATGAACTGCTCGACCATTTCGCGTGTGCTCATCTTGCCGTCCAGATGGCCCGACCAGATGTTGACGTTGATCGAGGGATAGTAGATCGCCTTGAAGAAGGGCAGGCCGATGATGTGGTCGTAGTGGCAGTGGCTGAAGAACAGGTCGACGTCGCTGACGCCGTCGGCGAGCAACGACAGGCCGGCCTCGCGCAGGCCGGAGCCCGCATCGAAGATCATCCTGTGTTCTCCGCAGCGAATTTCGATGCAGGAAGTGTTACCGCCGTAGCGGTCGAACTCGGGCCCCGAGACGGGAATACTGCCGCGGACGCCCCAAAATTTTACCTGAAATAGTTCTGTCGTCATCTTTCTTCAAACCGGCCTTCCCGCATCGCCATCGTAAACATAGTTTATCCCGATGCGAAGCAGCAGAATTCCACGGGTTTGCCTGTACCCCCTTGCATTCTCCTAACCGCTAGCGGAAGAAGAAGTAGATTTTCCTAAGCAATCGGCTTTCGCGTCGGAAAGCAACCCGGTATGGTTCGTTTTCGGTAAACGGGCTGCTGGGGCGGGGACATTTTCCCGTAAGTCATGCCTATTAGATGGTTGCGCGCGATTGAAAAAACAATTGCCGTCCGTCCGACCCCCGAATTCAGTGACAAGCCATTCGCGCTGAAAGTCTTTGCGGCAGACTGAACACAGCTGAATATGCCGATGCGGCATGAACGGATTTCTCATCCGCATTTCCATGTCTGGAGAAAACAGCATCCTCTGAGAAAATTGTGCTGGCTTCCGCGCGAATGTTTCCTTGATTGGACTCGCCGAAAAGCGATATATCCGATGATAATGGAAATATAAGAGACTCGGTGATGCTGCAGCCCGTCGTAAACGAGACCATTGCCGAGAGCAGCTACCGGCGCATTCGGGCCGACATTATTTTCGGGCGGCTGGCGCCTGCCCAAAAGCTGAAGCTGGAAAGCCTGAAAGAGTCCTACGAGACCAGCATCAGCACGCTGCGGGAGGTGCTGAACCGGCTCTCCTCCGAGGGGCTTGTCGTCGCCGAGGGACAGAAGGGGTTCGAAGTTTCTCCGGTGTCGGTTGCCGACCTCAAGGAGACGGCAGCGATGAGACTGCTCCTCGAGAGCCATGCCCTGGAGCAGTCGTTCGCGCGTGGAGACGTGGAATGGGAGGCGCCGCTGGTCGCGGCCCATTACAAATTGGCGCGGATGGAGAAGGTCATGGCGTCAGGCGATACCAGCAGGGCCGAGGATTGGAAGCGCTACGACTGGGAATTCCACCAGGCGCTGATTTCCGCCTGCGGATCAAAACTGCTGATGCAGACCCACTCGGTGATCTTCGACAAATATCTGCGATATCAGATGGTCGCCCTGTCCTACCGGGGCGACGTCGCCGCCGAAGAACACCAGCAGCTTTTGGATGCGGCCTTGCGGCGGGATGCGGAGACGGCGAAGCGGGTGCTTGCGTTTCATATCGAAGGCGGGGTGGAACATGCGCTCGCCAAAGGGACGCTGAAATAGCAACGGACGCCTCTTCGAAGGTCAGAACCATCACACCTCTCGGCAAACCAGGAAAAGCCATGCTCAAGCAAGTCCACGATCCGGCCGAAACCGTAAGCGATGTCGTTTTCCGGCAGATCCGCGAGGATATCATATCGGGGGTTTTGCCGCCGGGGGCCAAGATCAAGCTGGAGCAGGCCAAGGAGCGCTACTCCATCGGCATTTCGTCGCTGCGCGAAATTCTGAGCCGCCTGACCACGGAGAACCTCGTCGTCGCCGAAGGGCAGCGTGGTTTCGAAGTCAGCCCGGCCTCGCGGCGGGAACTGCTGGAGCTCGCCGACCTGAGGATCGTTCTTGAAACGCATGCGATCGGCCTCGCATTCGCTGCGGGAAATCTCGAATGGGAGGGGCGCATCGTCGCCGCGCATCATCGGCTGGCCGCCGCCGAGCGCAAGCTGCTGGCAGGCGATATGTCGCGCACGGTCGACTGGGTCCGCTACGATTGGGAGTTCCATCAGGCGATCGTCTCGGCCTGCAATTCGCAGACGCTGATGGCGACCCTGTCGTCGGTCTTCGACCGCTTCCTCCGTTACCATATGCTGGCCGAAAGCTTTCGCGGAAAGCCTGTCGTCGACGACCACCGGCTGTTGTTCGACCTGTCCATTCAACGCGACGTCGTCGGCGCAACCGAGGTGGTCAGGCGGCATGTTCAAAGCGGCGTCGAGCACGTGCTGAAGAGCGGCCGCATTCTCTGACTAATAAGCGTCTTTCGGAATTCCTTCCGGGCGCATCTGTTTTTTCAGCGCGGCGATGCGGAAAATTGCATTCGGGGCGCCATAGCCGCGATAGCCGCGGCGCTCGACGATCTCGAAAAAGAAACCCTCGCCATAAGTGCCGCTGTAGAGCTGGAAATATTCGCCGTGCTCGTCGCGGTCATAGAGGATGTTCTCCGCTTTCAGCCGCTCGGTCATGACGGGATCGAGCCCGAAGCGGGCTTCGACGTCGTCGTAGTAATTCGGCGAAATATGCAGGGATCTGAAACCGCAGCTGCGAAGTTTTTCGGCGGTTGCAAAGATGTCGCCGGTCGAAAACGCCAGGTGCTGGATGCCGGATCCGAACTTTTCGGCAATGAAATGTCCGGCCAGGGTGCGGCGGTTTTCGGCTCCGTTCATGGTGATGCGCAGCGCCCCCGACTGGTTTTCGACGACCTGGCTGCGCACCACTCCGGCCGGATCGATGATGTCGACCATCGGGGTCTTATGGGTTTCGAAGATCGACGTGTAGAACAGAAGCCAGGTGAGCATTTCATCATAGCCGACCGTCTGGGCGACGTGATCGACGCGAATAAGGCCGGCAGACGCCGCGCCGGTGTCGTCGGCGACCGGGTGAAAGTCGATTTCGGAAAAGCGGCCGAGAGCGCTCTTGTCGTCGATCAGATAGACGATGCCGCCGCCGACGCCGCGAATGGCCGGCAGTTCGAGTTCGCCGGCCGCGACAGGCTGGGCGAAGGGCTCGGCATCGAGCGCAAGGGCACGCGCATATGCCTTTGCGGCATCGTCGACGACCAGGGCCATGGCATAGGCAAACGTCCCATGCACGGCATAGGCCGCATTGGCGAAACCCGCCTGATCGACATTGACGAGAATACGGATCTCGCCCTGCTCGAAGAGAGAGACCTTCTTGGTGCGGTGGACGGCGGTCTGTCTGAAACCGAGGGTACGCAGCAAGGCCACCAGCTCGACCTCATCCTGTTCGTCCGTGGCAAACTCCACGAAGCCGACGCCCTTGACGGCAGCCCTTTCCGGCATCGCCGCCCCGGTCATGCTGCCGGTGCCGAGATCGCGGCGCACCTGATCGCCGAGATAGATCAGCGAGCGGTGACCATCGGCGGCGATCGGCCGCGACAGGCCGCCTCGAAACTGATCGTTGAAAATCTCCAGCGAGAAATAGCCGTCATAACCCGTGGCAGCGACGGCTTCGGTAAAGGCCGTGACGGGAAGGTCGCCTTCTCCGGGCATGTTGCGGAAATGGCGGCTCCAATAGAGCAGGTCCATGTCGATCAGCGGCGCATCGGCGAGCTGAACGATGAAGATCTTCTCTTTGGGAATGGAGCGGATCGAATTGACGTCGATCTTGCGCGACAAGGTGTGGAAGCTGTCGAGGATGAGGCCGACATTCGGATGATCGGCGCGCCGCACGATCTCCCAGGCGTCGCGGTGGTCGCTGATATGGCGACCCCAGGCAAGCGCCTCGTAGCCCACCCGCAGTCCGCGCCGGGCGGCACGTTCGCCGAGTTCCCGGAAATCCTCCGCCGCCCGGTCGATGCCGCCGATGGCGGCCGGCGAAACGTTGGAGCATACGAGCACCAGATCCGTTCCGAGCTGCTGCATCACGTCGAACTTCCGTTCGGCGCGATCGAAAGTGCGGCTTCTAAGCGGCTCCGGCATGCCCTCGAAGTCGCGAAACGGCTGGAACAGCGTGATCTCCAGGCCATGGTCGCGCACCAGTTTTCCAACATCGGCCGGGCTTCCGTCGAAGGCCAGGAAATCGTTTTCGAAGATTTCGACGCCGTCGAAGCCCGCTCGGGCGATCGCCTCGAGCTTCTCCGGCAGTTCGCCGCTGATCGTCACAGTCGCAATCGAGGTCTTCATGTCAAAGCCCTTTCGGCATTCACCGCCAGCTGCGAAAAATCGCTCTCACCTATTATCGCTAATCTCTTGAGGAATTCAAATAGATTGATGCATTATAAAATCTCATATGATTTTCAAAAACTCTGTTGATTTGCACGTTCGTCTCTGGCAATCATTCTTCCCACAGTCAAAAGGTGAGGTGGCTGTCCGGTCGAACGACCGCCAAAGAGGAGGAAACATAATGTTCAAATCTATGCTGACGCGCCGCAAGGCGATGCTCGGAGCCGCGGCCCTGGCGGCTGCCGTTACCTTGGCGCAGCCGGCCGCGGCCATCACGCCGGACGAAATCAAGGCTCGCGGTAAGATCATCGTCGGAATTCAGGGCGACAACCCGCCTTGGGGCTTTGTGACCAGCGGCGGCAAGCAGGACGGCCTCGACGCCGACATCGCGACGCTGTTCGCCAAGGAACTGGGCGTTTCCGTCGAGTTCGTGCCGCTCGAAGTCAACAACCGCATTCCGGCGCTGACGGCGGGGCGCGTCGACGTTCTGTTCGCGACCATGGCAATGCTGCCGGATCGCGCCAAGGCCGTGCAGTTCAGCAAGCCCTATGTTGCCAATGCCATCGTCCTGATCGGTCCCAAATCGGCGGAGATCAAGACGAATGCCGATATGGCCAAGTTCAGCGTCGGCGTCGCCAAGGGTGCAGCGCAGGATACGCAGGTGACGAAGAACGCGCCTGAAGGCACGACGATCCGGCGCTATGACGGAGACGCTGCCAGCGTCCAGGCCCTGGTCTCCGGCCAGGTCGATACGCTGGGCGGCAACATCTTCTACATGGACAGGGTGAACAAGGCGCGCCCGGGCGAATTCGAAAACAAGCTTGAATTCCAGAAACTCTACAACGGCGCATGCACGCGTCTCGGCGAGAAGGAAATCAATGCGGCGCTGAATAGCTTCATCGACAAGATCAAGACAAACGGCGATCTCAAGGCCGTCTACGACAAGTGGATGAAGGTCCCGGTCCCGGAATTCCCGGAAAAGCTGGAAGGCATTCCGTTCGCGGCGAACTGAGCAAGCATTGGTTCGCGTCGGTGGCTGCCGATTGCCCCTCACCCTAACCCTCTCCCCGTAAGGACGGGGAGAGGGGACGTACCCCACGAGATGTTGGCGAGGGACGGAGAGGTTGCCGCATACCCCCTTCTCCCCGCGAGCGGGGGTCCGAAGGACGGGTCGAGACCCGTGGCTCGACCCCGGTCGGTGGCGGCAGCCGGATGAGGGGCAAGCGGCGATCTCCTAGCGCGGGAATTTGACGTCCAGAGAAAGACCGAAATGAAGGCGGGCGTGCCAATGCCCGTCCACGCAACCGCCATGCCCCAGGCCCTGAGGTGCGCGACATGACCAGAACCATTTTTGTGCTCAACGGCCCGAACCTCAACCTGCTGGGTGAGCGCGAGCCCGCCGTCTACGGCTCGACGACGCTCGCCGATATCAGGGAGAAGTGCCTGGCGAAGGCTGAGAGCCTCGGCTTTGCCATCGACTTCCGCCAGACCAATTTCGAGGGCGAGTTGGTGGAAAGCGTGCATCAGGCCCGCAAACAGGCCTGCGGCATCATCATCAATCCCGCCGGCTATACCTTCACCTCGATCGCCCTTCTCGATGCGCTGAAGATGTTCGACCCGCCGAAGATCGAGCTGCATATCTCGAATGTTCATGCGCGCGAAAGCATCTACCACAATTCGCTGATCTCGCGCGTCGCCACCGCCATCATGATCGGTTTCGGCGCCCGCGGTTATGAGCTTGCCATCGAAGCAATGGCCGACATGGCGGGAGCAGCGAAAGCATGAATTACAAGCTGGATTTCACCCCTGTCATCGATGGGCTGCCGAGCCTTCTGCTCGGCTGCCTCGGGACCTTCCTGCTGGCCATTTGCGGGATGCTGCTGGCCATCGTCATCGGGATCGGCGGCGTTGCCCTACGCGACTCCGCGCTCAAACCCCTGCGGGGGCTGGTCATCGCCTTCGTCGAGCTGATCCGCAACACGCCGTTCCTGGTGCAGATCTTCTTCATCTATTTCGCGCTTCCGCTCGCCGGCATCCGGCTGGATCCGACGCCGACGGCGATCATCGCGCTCGGCATCAACGGCGGCGCCTACGCGATCGAGATCATTCGCGGCGGCGTCCAGTCGATCCCGAAGGGGCAGATGGAAGCCGGCCTGGCGCTTGGCCTGCACAAGGCCCAGGTCTTCCGGCTGATCATCCTCAAGCCGGCGCTGCGGGCGATCTATCCGTCCCTCACCAGCCAGTTCGTGCTGTTGACGCTGACCACCAGCATTGCCTCGGCGATCTCGGCCTATGAGCTGACCTCCGTTTCGCAGCGCATCGAATCGGAGAGCTTCCGCAGTTTCGAGGTCTACTTCACGGTCACGCTTTTCTATTTCGTGATTTCCTGGGTGATGATGCGCCTGTTTGCGGCGTTTTCGGCCCGCTACTTCAAATATCCCGTCAAGTAGGAGGAATTCCATGGGTCACGACGAGTTCGTCTTCCTCCTGATCGGCCTGAAATGGACCGTGGTCCTGTCCGCCGTCGGCTTTGTCTGCGGCTGCATCGCCGGGCTCGGCGTCGCTCTCGCCCGCGTCTCGGGCAACCCGCTTTTGGAACGCCTGACCGCCGGCTATATCGCCGTCTTCCAGGGAACGCCGCTTCTGATGCAGCTTTTCGTCGTCTATTACGGCCTGGCCCTGCTCGGACTGATGCTCGATGCCTGGGTGGCTGTCGCCATCGGCCTGACGCTGCATGCCAGCGCCTATCTCGGCGAGATCTGGCGCGGATCGATCGAAGCGGTTCCGCGCGGCCAGACGGAAGCGGCAAAGGCGCTCAGCCTCCGTTACATCTCCCGCATGAGAGATGTCATCCTGCCGCAGGCGCTGCGCATCTCGCTGCCTGCGACGATCGGCTTCCTCGTGCAACTGATCAAAGGCACCTCGCTTGCCTCGATCGTCGGCTTCACCGAGCTGACTCGGGCCGGCAACATCATCTCCAACCAGATCTTCCAGCCGCTGACGGTCTTCGGCGTCGTCGGCATCCTGTACTTCCTGATGTGCTGCCCGCTGACGATCCTCGGCGCGCGCCTCGAGCGAAAGTTTGCCGCTTCCGCGCGCTGACCGCATCCCCTGTTCTTCGATGCGGCCCTGCCGCCAATATTGGAGCTCTACCGATGACCAGTCCCATTCCCGCCCAGGCCGCGGAAACCATGATCACCATGGCGCAGGTGGAAAAGTGGTACGGCTCGTTTCAAGCCCTTCACGATATCAACATGACGGTGCGCAGCGGCGAGAGGATCGTCCTGTGCGGGCCTTCCGGCAGCGGAAAATCGACGCTCATTCGCTGTATCAACCATCTCGAGACCTACCAGAAGGGCGAGATCCGGGTTGGCGGCATCGTTCTCAGCGACCAGGCCAAGACCATCGACGCCATCCGCCGGGAGGTCGGCATGGTCTTCCAGCAGTTCAATCTGTTTCCGCATCTGACCGTGCTGCAGAACTGCATGCTGGCGCCGATGAAGGGGATCGGCGTCGGCAGGGCGGAGGCTGAGGACCGGGCGCGCGGGCTGCTCGAGCGGGTCAAGATCCTGGAACAGGCCGACAAATATCCGGTCCAGCTCTCGGGTGGCCAGCAGCAGCGCGTCGCCATCGCGCGCGCGCTCTGCATGCGGCCGAAAGTGATGCTGTTCGACGAGCCGACCTCGGCACTCGACCCGGAGATGGTCAAGGAGGTGCTGGATACGATGATCGCGCTGGCCGACGAGGGCATGACGATGATCTGCGTCACCCACGAGATGGGCTTTGCCCGCCAGGTCGCCGATCGGGTGATCTTCATGGCCAGCGGCGCGATCGTCGAGGAAGCCCCGCCCGCCGAATTCTTCACCAACCCGCGGCACGAGCGCACCAGAAAGTTTCTCGGAGAAATCCTGCGGAAATAAGCGGTCTCAGGGCCGATGCCTCGTCCAATTGCGGAGCCGAACATGAAGCCATTGAAGATTGCAGTCATGGGAGCCGGCCTGATCGGCAGACGCCATGCCGAGCGCGTCATATGCGAGCCCGGAACCGTTCTCTCCGCCGTGATCGATCCGTCTGCGGCCGGCCGCGACTTTGCCCGCAATGCCGGCATCCGATGCCACGCCTCCTTCCGGGACATCCCTGGCGAGGACCGGCCGGACGGCGTCATCGTGGCAACGCCGAACCAGCTGCACGTCGAGAATGCCATGGAGATTATCGCCGCCGGCATTCCCGTTCTCATCGAAAAACCGATCGCCGATGACGTCGACGCTGCCGCAACGCTGGTGACAGCCGGCGAGAGGGCGGGGATACCGCTCCTCGTCGGCCATCACCGCCGCCACAACCCGATGATCCAGGCGGCCAAACAGATCGTCGACGGCGGCAGGCTCGGCCGGATCGTGGCGGTGCACGGCACCTTCTGGGTCGCCAAGCCTGATGACTATTTCGACATCCCGTGGCGGCGGGAGGCCGGCGCCGGCCCGATCTTCGTCAACCTGATCCATGATGTCGACCTGTTCCGATTTCTGTTCGGCGAGGTCGAGGCCGTGCATGCGATGGAATCGCACGCCGTGCGCCAATCCGCCGTCGAGGATAGTTCAGTCGTCTCGTTGCGGTTCGCAAACGGCGTTCTTGCGACGCTCACCGGCAGCGATGCGGTGGCCGCACCCTGGAGCTGGGAGGCGACCACCGGCGAAAACCCGGCATATCCCCGCTATCCCAAACATTGCTATCAGATCGGCGGCACGAAGGGCTCGCTCGGCATTCCCGATCTGACGCTTTGGACGAGCACCGCCGAGCCGGATTGGCTGGCGCCGCTTGCCGAGGAGCGCGTGGCTTGCGAAGCCGCCGATCCGCTTTGCCGTCAGCTCAGCCATTTTTGCGATGTCATTCGCGGTGAAGCAGCACCGCTCGTCAGCGGGCGGGAGGGCCTTGCCACCCTCAGGGTCGTCGAAGCGATCAAAAGATCGGCGCGCTCGGGGCAGATGATCCACCTCTCTGACGCCGGCGTCTCTGCCGATCCCCAGAAAGTCTAGCCACATGATCACCGGGACGACCAAACTCATTGCGCACCTCGGTTATCCCACCGAGTCATTCAAGGCGCCTCTGATCTACAATCCGTATTTCGAGAAAAACGGCATCGATGCGGTCGTCGTGCCGATGGGCTGCATGCCGGAGGATTATCCGGCATTCCTGAAACTTGTCTTCCGGCTCTCCAATATTCACGGTGCGCTCATCACCATGCCGCACAAGATTGCGACGATGGCGCTGCTCGACGAAACCTCGACCAACGCCAAAGTCGCGGGCTCGTGCAATGCGGTGCGTCTTGCTTCGAACGGCAGGCTGATCGGCGATATGTTCGACGGCGAAGGCTTTGTGCGGGGTGTTCTGCGCAAGGGCAAGAAGGTCGAGGGCGCAAAGGCGCTGGTGGTCGGCGCCGGCGGCGTCGGCTCGGCGATCGCGGCATCCCTAGCGAAGGCGGGCGTCGCCCATCTCGCGCTCTTCGACGCCAACGAGACGACCGCCTCCGCGCTGCTCGACCGGTTGAAGACATATTATCCGCATTTGCGGGTGACGGTCGGCTCGCTCGACCCGACAGGCTTCGACATCGTCGTCAACGCAACACCGCTTGGAATGCGGCGGGGTGACCCTCTGCCGATCGACGTCGACCGCATCTCCCCATCGACCTTCGTCGGCGAGGTGGTGATGAGCAAGGAGATCACCCCTTTCCTGGAGGCGGCCCGGGCCCGCGGCTGCGCCTTTCAGGTCGGCACGGATATGCTGTTCGAACAGATCCCCGCCTATCTCGAATTCTTCGAATTCCCGACAACGACGGCCGACAATTTGCGGGCAATCGCCAAGCTCGGTTGATGACTGGAGCTGGAGTTGTTCAGGATCGCGCGATTGCAATGACGCGGCGCTCGCGGAGGCAGATGATGAAGACGAAGCGTAAATTCAAAAGCGATGCTTTCGAGGCGATCCACAGTTCGGTCGAAGCCATGCACGTCGCCGGCACAGCCGACAAGGAAACGATGCGCACCTTCGATGAAGCGTGCCTTGTTTCGGCTGAGGCAAAAGCGCAGGTAGCCAATCTGAAAGATCGTGGCGCGCTTTAGGCCGCTCCAAGCCGCCTGATATTCCCCACCAATTCCTCCGCCAGCCGCAGCGAAGCGGCGGTTGCCATCGCCATTTGCGGCAGCAGCAGCCATTCGAGCGTCCAGGCAGCACCCGAGCGTTCCTGTTCGTGGACGAGGGATTGGTGGATGCCCGACAGCGCCGTCGCGTTGAAACGGGCGAGCGCGACCAGGGTTTCGGCGGCGACCGGGTTCTGCTTGTGGGCCATTGCCGACGAGGTGCCGCCGCCTGCGATTTCGATCTCTTGGCCGGCCTGGGCCAGCAGGGCGATATCCTGGCCGATCTTGCCGAGGCTGCCGGAGATCGATGCAAATAGGCCGGCGATATCGGCGATCGGCAGACGCCGGCTCTGCCATTGCCGGGTGTCGATCAAGCCGAGTTCCTGGGCGAGCGCGGCGCGAACGGCTGCCGCCTGCGGCCCGAGCCTATCCAGCGTGCCGGCGGCGCCGCCGAACTGAATGGGAAAACTCTGCTCGGTCAGGCGGTCGCGATAGGTCTCCAACGGTGCGCGCCATGCGTCAAGACGGTCGGAGACGCTGATCGGGATCGCCGCCTGCATGCGGGTGTGGCCCATCAGCCGGCTGCGGCCGAACCGGCGGTCGAGCCCATCGAGCGCTCCGGCAATCGTGGAAAGCCGGCCGGTGAACAGGAAGACCACGGCCTTCAGCCGGATCATCAGGCTGGTATCGATGACATCCTGGCTGGTGGCGCCGAGATGCAGGCTTTTTGCCGCCTCCTCGCCGGCCTCGGCGCGCAGCTGCTTGATGAGCTCGGGAACGACGACTCCGTCCCGTGCCGTTGCCGATCGAAGACAGGCGAGATCCGGGGAAAAGCCGGCACAGATTTCGGTGATCTTTCTTGCCGCTTCCGCAGGGATCAGGCCATGGGCGGCTTCCGCCCTCGCCAGCGCGGCCTCGAAGGAGAGCATGGCGCGGATATCGGCCTCGGCGGAGAAATAGGGCGCGATTTCATCGTCGCCGACGAGGCCGGAGAGGAAGGGGTGGTCGAAGGGCGATGCGGTCATGGTCTGCTCGTTTGTGGTGGTAGCCCCCTCATCCGGCTGCCGCCACCTTCTCCCGAGGGGAGAAGGGATTTGGGGCGGTGTCGGCGCTTATAGGCAGCTGCTCTCGTATGGCACTGTTCCCCTCTCTCCTCGGGGAGAGGGCAGGGTGAGGGGGCTCCTTGCACTGAACCTCAAGGACAAGCCGCTGGCCAGCCCTCAAATATCCAAAAACACCGTTTCTTTCGCACCCTGCAGATGGATGTCGAATTGGCAGGTGGCACCGTCGCGGGCGGCGACCATGGTTGCAACACGCTCGCGATGTTCGATGCGCAGAAGCAGCGGGTCGGCGGCGTTGGCCTCCGTCTCCTCCGGGAAGTACATCCGCGTATGCAGGCCTATATTGATGCCGCGGGCGACGATCCAGACGGTGATGTGCGGGGCTTGTCTGCGGCCGTCCTTGAAGGGGACGCGGCCGGGTTTGATGGTTTCGAAGCTGTAGACGCCGTCCTCGCTGCGGGTCGGGCAGCGGCCCCAGCCGGTGAAATTGGGATCGGCGGTGCCGCGCATTTCCGAGGGGCTGTTGTAGAGGCCGGCGCTGTCGGCCTGCCAGATCTCGATAACGGCATCACGCACCAGCGCGCCGGCGCCGTCGAGGATGCGGCCGGTAACGGTGATGCGTTCGCCGAGCGTCTTGTCGTTGACCATCTGGGTGCCGAGATCGGCATCGTAGACGCCCGTGATGTCGCAGAAATTCGGCGTCAGGCCGATATGGACATAGGGCCCGGCCGTCTGCGACGGGGTTTCCTTGAGGTAGCCGAGCTGCTGCATGGTCAATTGCCCTCCAGCCTGTTTTCGAACATTGTCGAGCGGCGGCCGCGCAGCACGATATCGAATTTATAGGCGCGTGAATCCATCGGGATCGTGTTGCCCCAGTCGAGTGGCGCGATCAGCTGTTCGATCGCCGCCTTGTCGGGGATGGTGCCGACGATCGGACATTTCCAGATCATCGGGTCGCCCTCGAAATACATCTGGGTGATCAGCCGCTGGCCAAAGCCATGGCCGAAAATCGAGAAATGGATATGGGCCGGACGCCAGTCGTTGACGCCGTTCGGCCAGGGATAGGCGCCGGGCCGCACCGTGCGGAAATGGTAGCGGCCGTCCTCGTCGGTGACGGCGCGGCCGCAGCCGCCGAAATTCGGGTCGATCGCCGCGAGATAGGATTCCTTCTTGTGGCGATAGCGGCCGCCGGCATTGGCCTGCCAGAATTCGACCAGCGCGCCGGCCACCGGCTTGGCGCGTTCGTCGAGCACCCGTCCATGGACGATGATGCGCTCGCCGATGGCGCTTTCGCCGGGCCGCGCATAATTCAGGATCAGGTCGTTGTCGAGTTCGCCGATCATCGAATGGCCGAAGACCGGGCCTGTCGTTTCCGAGATCGTGCCGTCGAGCGAGAGCAGGGCGCGCTGCGGCGCGCGCAGCACCGAGGTTTTGTAGCCGGGGGTCAGCGCCGGCGCGTGCCAGGCGCGGTCGCGGGCGAAGAAGGCGCCGGTCTCAGGCTTGCGGTTCGGTAATTCGGACATTTTCCTCCCTCAGGCCGCCTTTTCGGCGTCCATTTGTTCAAAGGCCTGTTTGGCGATCTTGATCGCATGATTGGCGGCGGGAACGCCGGCATAGATCGCCACATGCAGGAGCGCCTCGCAGACATCCTCCCGGGTCGCACCCGTATTGGCAGTGGCGCGCACATGCATGGCGACCTCATCGTCCTGGCCGAGCGCCGCCAGCAGCGCGATGGTGACGATCGAGCGCTCGCGTTTGCTCAGCCCCGGCCGCGACCAGACATGACCCCAGGCGGCTTCGGTGATCAGCTCCTGGAACGGGCGGTCGAACTCGGTCGCAGCCGCCGCAGCGCGGTCGACATGGGCGTCGCCGAGCACGGCGCGGCGGGTCGCCATGCCCTGCCGGTAACGCTCGGAGGAGGCGGTCTCGTTCATCGGTTGGTTTCTCCAGACGGAAGAGATGTGAGGAAGGCGCGGATGATCGCCGTCAGCGCCTCCGGCTGCTCGACACAAGGGATGTGGGCGCAGTCCGGGATGACCTCGTAACGGGCGCCCGGGATCAGCTTCGCGGTCGCCAGCACGAGATCGGGCGGCGTCGAGCCGTCCTGGTCGCCGACGATGCAGATCGTCGGGACAGCGACGCTCTTCGCCGCTTCGGTGAAATCGGCATCGCGGATCGCTTCGCAGGCGGCGATATAACCCTCGACCGGCTGGCGCGTCAGCATGTTGCAATAGCCTGAATAGGCGGTGTTCTCGGGCCGGCGGAAGGCAGGCGTGAACCAGCGCTCCATGATGGCGTCGACGATGCTGCCGATGCCGTTTTTCTCGACGGCGGCGATGCGGGCATTCCAGCTTTCCGATGTGCCGATCTTATGGGCGGTGTCGCTGAGGATGAGCGCGCCGACGAGATCCGGCCGGCGCTGATAGAGCGACTGGGCGATGAGGCCGCCGACGGAGAGGCCGCAGATGACGGCGTCCTTGACCGACAGCAGATCGAGCAGGCCGGCAAGATCGGTCGCATGGTCCTCGATCGACGCGGGGAGTTGGCCGACATCGGAAAGCCCGTGGCCGCGCTTGTCGTAGAGTACGATGGCGTAGTCCCCGGCCAGCCGCACCACGACATCGCGCCAGATGCGGAAATCCGTGCCGAGCGAATTGATGAAGACGATCACCGGCCGATCGGCAGGCGCGCCGATGACCTGATAGTGGATCGTTACGTCGTTTATGCGGGCGAACTGCACGTCAATCTCCTCAATTCAGCCGGGGCGGCCCCTCATCCGGCTGCCGCCACCTTCTCCCCGCCAGCGGGGAGAAGGAGATATGCCGCGCCCTAAACCTCGACGCTGCGTTTGGCACGTCCCCTCGCCCCGCCTGCGGGGAGAGGGTTAGGGTGAGGGGCAGCCCTTGGCGCTTCCGTCATGCTCGGGCTTGACCCGAGCATCCACGCGGCACCCATAAGCAGCCGCGGCATGGATCCTCGGGTCAAGCCCGAGGATGACGGAGGGTGGGAGGAGGCCATCCAACGGCACATACTCCTAAAGATGAAACTGACCGGTTGATCCGGTTAAGTAAAATGATATTTATCAGGCTTTCTATAACCTTGGAGTTATGCGAGCGATGATCGACAGCCGCGTCAAGTTTCGCCATCTGCAGACCTTTGTCGAGGTGGCGCGGCAGAAGAGCGTTATGAAGGCGGCGGAATTGCTGCATGTCAGCCAGCCGGCGGTGACGAAGACGATCCGCGAGCTGGAGCAGGCGCTAGGTGTCGACGTCTTCGAGCGCGATGGCCGCGGCATCAAGATCACCCGGTACGGCGAGGTTTTTCTGCGGCATGCCGGGGCGGCGCTGACGGCTTTGCGCCAGGGTCTCGATTCCGTCTCGCAGGAGCAGTTCGCCGATGCGCCGCCGATCCGCATCGGCGCCCTGCCGACGGTGTCGTCGCGCATCATGCCGCGGGCGATGGAGCTCTTTCTCAAAGAACAGACCTGGAGCCGGGTGAAGATCGTCACCGGCGAGAACTCCGTGTTGCTGGAGCAGCTTCGCGTCGGCGATCTCGACATCGTCGTCGGCCGCCTGGCGGGGGCGGAGAAGATGGCGGGCTTTTCCTTCGAGCATCTTTATTCCGAGCAGGTGGTGTTTGCCGTGCGCGCCGGCCATCCGCTTCTCAAGGGCGGCCAATCGCCTTTCTCGGGTTTCGGCGAGTACACGGTGCTGATGCCGACGCGGGGCTCGATCATCCGGCCGGTGGTCGAAAATTTCCTCATCGCCAACGGCGTCTCCAGCCTGCCGAACCAGATAGAAACGGTCTCGGATTCCTTCGGCCGCGCCTTCCTGCGCTCGAGCGACGCGATCTGGATCATTTCCAACGGCGTGGTGGCCGATGACGTCGCCGACGGGCGGCTGGCGCTGCTGCCGGTCGATACCGGCGAGACCAGGGGGCCGGTCGGCCTGACGATGCGCGCCGATGCCGTGCCTTCGGTGCCGCAATCGATCCTGATGCAGACGATCCGCGAGGCGGCCAGGGAAGTTTCCTAACGACTCAGCTCTTTAAATCTGCTTGTCGCCTGCCCAGATTTGGACTATGTCTATTTCAAGACAGGAGGCTGTTATGCAGCATGCACGACGCAGGGAGCGGGAAGGCCAGGGGCCGCAGCGGCTTGAGACCGACAGGTTTGCGCCGGCAAATCGCAAAAGGCTGAGTGCACCGGCCTTGCGAACCTTCCTGGCGATCGCCGATCTCTGGGGTTTAAGCGAAGAGCAGCGGCTGCTGGTGCTCGGTTACCCCTCGCGCTCGACCTATCACAGCTGGGCCAAGCAGGCGCGCGAGCACGGGGCCTTCACGCTTGATGTCGATACGCTGACCCGGATTTCCGCCGTGCTCGGCATCCATCAGGCACTCGGCGTGCTGTTTGCCGACGAACGCGCCGGCGTCGCCTGGCTGCGCGTGCCGCATCAGGCGCCGGTGTTCGGCGGCCATCCACCGCTTGATATCGTCACCAACGGAACCCAGGACGGGCTGATGACCGTGCGCCGTTTCCTCGATGGCGCCCGCGGCGGTGTCTACATGCCGCCGAACAGGCTCGACGAAGCCTTCACGCCTTACGAAGATGCGGACGTCGTCTTCCGGTGAGCGAGCGCTTTGCCGAGGCGCCGCGTCCCTCCTACCGGCTGATCCCGTCGCAATTTCCGCCGATCGGGCTTTTCGACACGGTCGCGCGGGCGGCTGACCTCGAGGCCGTGATGGAACTCGTCGGCTGGACCAACGACCGTCTCGTCGCCGACCGCATCCACCGACTTCCCGAAGATGAATGGGTCTACGGGAGTGCGAACGCCAGCATCGTCATGGCGGCTTTCCTGCACGTCGCCCCCGGTGGCATGCGCTTCAACGGCCCCGATCTCGGCGCCTGGTATGCCGCCGACAATCTCAACACAGCCGCCGCCGAGGTCGGCCATCATCTCCGGCGCGAGGCTGTCGCCCGCGGTGTGACGACAATGGTGCGCACCTATCGAAGCTACGCGGCCACCCTGATCGGCGACTATCTCGATATTCGCGGCGAACAGACATCGCGGCCCGATGTCTATGACGGCAAGAGCTATACGGCGTCGCAGCTGCTGGGCGAAGAGGTGCGTTCGAGCGGCGGCGCCGGCATCCTTTATGACAGCGTCCGGCTGAGAGGCGGCGTCAACATCGCGGCGCACCGGCCGCGCAACATTCGCGACGTGGTTCAGGCCGATCACTTCGAAATCACCGTTTTCGCTGCCGACCGTCGCATCGATGTCAGGAGACTGGCCGCCTAAAGGCGCTCGGCCCAAGCCTTGACGGCTTTCGCCATCGTGGTGAGATGATCGGCAGCGGAGAAGCCGGAGATTGTCTTGCGCGGCTTGAGATCATGGTCGCCGTCCTCGAGCCAGAGGATTTCGATCCGGTCAGAGAGATCGTAGTGCGGCACCTCGTCGCGCGTGCCGAATTCGTCGCGGGTCCCCTGGCAGATCAGCGCGGGCGCTGTCAGCCCTTTGAGGTGAGCGGTGCGCAGTTTCGTCGGCTGGCCGGGCGGATGGAAGGGATAGCCGAGGCAGAGCAGGCCGGCGACCTTTCCCCTGGCATGGAGATCGTCGGCGACCATGCTGGCAACCCGGCCACCCATCGACTTGCCGCCGATGATCAAGGGGCCGTCAACGCCGAGTTCGGCAATCGCTGCTTCATATTCAGGATTGAGCGTTTCGGCCCGCGGCGGCGGCTTGCGGGCTCCGGTGCGGCGGGCGGCCATATAGGCGAATTCGAAACGGGCGACGCGAAAACCGACGCCGGCAAGCGCCTCCGCCGCCCCCGTCATCGACGCCGAATCCATCGGCGCGCCAGCGCCATGCGCAAGCAGGATCGTGAAGCGCGCATCGTGCGGGCCTTGCAGCAGAAACCGGTCCAGCATCGGCAATCCTCCATTCCGTCAGCGGAACCATGTCGGCGGCCGTGACTTCTTGCTTGAAAGGAGACAGACAATGTCGACGAATGACGAAAACGTAAAGCCCGAGCAGCGGCGACCCAAAGATGTCAGCGCCGTCCCCGACAAGCCAGAACCTGCCGATGCAGTATCGATGGAACCGCCGGCCGTCCAGCCGGCTGGCGCGAGCGACAAAAGCGAACGGCCGGTGGTCAACCCCGTAACCGGTGTCGCCTTTTAGAGATCGCAAAACTATGACGCAGATCGGCCCTTGAAACCGCGACGCAAAGGGCACATATAGCGGTCCTGCCTGAAAAATGGATGCGCGCGGTATCGACGTCGTCGAACTGTTCGCTGTCCGACAGGATAAGGGCGCTCCCCGCAAGGGTCGAGCGCCCTTTTTGCTTTTCGGATATCGGCTGGACTAGAGTCTTTCCTGGTTAGATTGAAGCATTCTGTGGCTCAAACGGAGTCGGATGGTCGACCGGCCGGCGCGCGTCGTAGCCCAGCTCTACGGCCAAGCCGGCCGGTCGATCAGCCGGCCCGTTTCAGCCAACCCGAAGGGCCGGGCATTTTTCCGCCAGGATCAAAGGCGATCGGCTCGGACGTACCAAGAGGTATGTCCTTCGCCAATCGCCTTTGCCCTGACGAAAACCTGCTCCGGCAGAATGCTTCAATCTAACCAGGAAAGGCTCTAACGGCCTTGGGTTCATGCTGGTGCGATGGGGATCAACTCCCACCATACTCTATATAGCACTTCGGAATCCCGAAATTGGCTGCGCCGTTGAAATCGCTGTATATTTTCCTGCGGCGACGGCGCTGAAAACGCGTCGGATTTCGGAATCCCGAAGCGGGGGGATTTCGGGATTCCGAAGTGGGATTTTTTTCATCCCGCCGTTTTCTCGCTGAGCAGGATTATCCCATCTCCCGGGTGCTCGCCGTCAGAAAGTCGATGAAGGTGCGGACCTTGGCGGAGAGATATTTGCGGCTCGGATAAACGGCGTAAAGTGTGCTGTTGAAACCGAGCATGATGGCCGGAAGCACGATCTCCAGACGGCCGGCTTCGATATCCTGCTCAGCCATCCATGCCGGCAGGAAGGCGAGGCCCATGCCGCGCAGGGCCGTGAGATGCATAATTGTCTCATTGTCGCTGAGCATCACGGTGCGGAAGGTGATCTTGTGTGGGCCGTCAGGACCTTCCAGCGACATGCTTTCCCCGAGGTTGACGCCGGAGTAGCGAAGCAGGGCGTGGCCGTTGAGTTCGGCGACGTTTTGAGGCCGCCCGGTTCGCGCGAGGTAATCCGGCGAGGCCATGAGACGAAACTGCACATTCGTCAGCGGGCGGGCGACGAGACCCGGATCGAGCCGGTCCTGCGACGTTGCCCGCAGCGCAAGATCGAAACCTTCGTCAACCAGGTTCACCAGCCGGCCGCTGAGATCCAAGTCAAGGCAGACATCGGGGTAGCGCCGGTTATAGGCTGCCAGCATGTCTGTAAAATAGCCGGTTGCCGCCCAAACCGGCGCACTCAATTTCAGGGTACCGCGGGGCGCCACCGTCACATTGCCGATGGCGTCTTCCACCTCGTCCAGCCGTTCGAGCATCTCCCTGGTCTGGTTGAAATAAAGCCGCCCGGTCTCCGTCAGGCTGACATGGCGGCTGGTTCGGTTGAGCAGCCGCGTCCCCAGCCGGTTCTCGAGCTGCATCACATGCTTGCTCGCCATTGCCGGTGAGACGCCAAGGCGATCGGCGGCAGCGGTGAAGCTTTTCAGTTCGGCGACGGTGCAGAACACCCGCAGGCTCGTCAACGTATCCATTGGTCATCAACATTCAGGAAATGGTTCTTCAATATCCGCCACATTGATCAATAGCAGAGAAAAAATCAAAATCTTTCCATCGAAGCGCCGCCCCCAATGCTCATGGCAATGATGCGAAGGACAATTCCGGTGACAAATTCCAGACTCCCGACCTATTTCGTCAGCCATGGCGGCGGCCCCTGGCCCTATATGACGGGCGAATTCCGCCGCAACTTCGATGTGCTCGAACAGTCGCTGGTCGACATGCGCGCCGAACTCGTTGATGCGCCGAAGGCGATCCTCGTGGTCTCGGGTCACTGGGAAGAGGATGGTTTTGCCATATCGTCGGGCGTCAAGCCGGGCATGGTCTACGATTATTACGGCTTTCCCGAACACCTCTATCACATCACCTACAATGCCCCCGGTTCGCCCGATGTCGCAAACCACGTGCAGCATCTGCTGCGGGCGAGCGGCATCGAAGCGGTGCTCGATCCGACCCGCGGTTACGATCACGGCACTTTCAGCATCATGAAGCCGCTCTATCCGGAAGAGAGCATCCCCGTCGTGCAGCTTTCGCTGGATGCGGGTTACGATCCGGCGCTGCACATCAGCGTCGGCCGGGCACTGGCGCCGTTGCGTGACGAGGGCGTCCTGATTATCGGCAGCGGTCTCAGCTATCACAACCTTTCGGCCATGCGCGGCACGGGCGGATATGAGCCGTCCCGCCGCTTCGACGCCTGGCTTCAGGAAACGCTGGTTCACACGGCCTGCGACAAGCGCACCGAGCGGCTGATCGAATGGCAGCAGGCGCCGGCTGCGCGGGCGGCGCATCCGCGCGAAGACCATCTCATCCCGCTGATGGTGGTGGTCGGCGCCGCCGAGAACGAAGCCGGCGCCACCACCTATCACCAGAAGGACTTCGCCGGCGGGCTCACCGCATCGAGCTTCCGTTTCGGCCGCGTGCCCTCGACCCCTCGATCACATGGAGATGCGCAATGACCAGCGAAACCTTCAAGCCGATCGTCTACCTCAAGGAAAACTGCCCCTTCTGCCTCAAGGTTCGCCTCTTCCTTCTGGAATCGGGTCTGGCATCGGACGTGGAAAGCCGCGACTTCGTTCCTGGAACCGAGCAGGAAGAGAAGATCCGGGCGGAGCTTTCGCCGCATCTCGACAGAGTGAGCTTTCCTTCGGCGCAGCTCGAGCCCGGCCGCTATGTCACCGAATCCGACGATATCATTGCATTTTTCGCAGCGAAGGCCGGCCGTGATCCGGCGGGCATGACGGTTTACCGGAACTATGTCGATGGGGTCTTCGCCATGTCGATGAAGCTCTGGAAAGAAAACCAGGAACTGAAGAAGGCGGCCTCCGCCGTCTGACCTCCCATCAACCTCTTTGGAGAAACTCGATGATCAATACCGGCAAATGGACGCCATACGTCCTCGCACTTCTGCGCATCATGGCGGCCCTGCTCTTCCTCGAACATGCCACCATGAAGTTTCTGCAGTTTCCGGGTCCGATTCAAGGCGTACCCTATCCGCTGCCCGCCCTCCTGCTGGTTGCAGGCGCAATCGAGGTGATCACCTCTGCTCTGATGCTCGTCGGATTTCAAACGCGCATCGCAGCATTCATCGCTTCGGGCGAAATGGCTGCCGCCTATTTCATGGGCCACATGCCGTATGGCTTCTGGCCGGCGCTGAACATGGGTGAAGGCGCCATCCTGTTCTGCTTCATCTTCCTTTACATCGCCTTTGCCGGCGGCGGAGCCTGGACGCTCGACAACACGCGTCGTCCCGCCACGGCCTGAGACGGCGTCATCCGGAAATCGCCTATGCCCAGCTGCCGGGCGGCAGTTGGGCATAGGCGCAACGCAACGCTGAAATTCTGGAGACGCCATGAAAGCGGCACTTCTCAAATCCTACGGTGATGTCGACCAGTTCGAAATCGCGGACCTTCCGGTGCCGAAGCCCGGACCGGGCGAAGTCCTGATCAAGATCGAGGCATCCGCCGTCAATCCTTTCGATCTCATTCTCCGCCAGGGCTTCATGGCCCAGTATATCCCGCTTCCGCTGCCGGCCGTGCTCGGCGGTGACGCCGCCGGCACCATCTCGGCCCTCGGCGAAGGCGTGACCGGTTTTGCGGTCGGCGAGCGGGTCGTCGCCGATTTTGCCGCAAACGGCAAAGGCGCCCATGCAGAGTATGGTGTCGTTCCCTCGACATCCATCGCAAGGCTGCCCGCCGCCCTCGGCTTCGAGCAGGGCGCCTCGCTGGTCAAGGCAGGTCTTACCGGCCGGCAGACCGTGGAAGCGCTCGGCGTCAAGGCCGGCGACCAGGTTCTGGTTTCCGGCGGCCTCGGCACGGTCGGACGGTCCGCCATTCAATACCTCAAGCAGATCGGCGCCCAGCCGGTTGCCGGCGTCCGGCCCGAGCGGCTGAACGAAGGCCGGGCGCTGGCTGGCGAAGCGCTCGACATCACGGTTGCCGCCGCAAGCTCGAGCTTCGACTATGCGATCAGCACGGCCGGCCCGGTGGCCGGCAACCTCATCGGTCATGTCCGCGACGGTGGCACCATAGCGAGCATCGTTCCGGTGCCGGAAGGCGCCAATGCCGCAGGCCGCGTTATCGTCCGTGAACTCTACCACCGCACCGACGCGGCCATTCTCGACGCTATTCTGGCGTCCGCCGCCACCGGTGAGCTGGCGATCCCGATTTCCCACACCTTCACCCTGGAGCAGATCGGCCTTGCCCAGAATGCGGTTGCGGCAGGTGCTCCCGGGAAGGTCGTTCTCAAACACTGAAAGACGGAGACGCGGCCCCGCGCCGCGTAAACCCCAACGGCCGGCATGACGCTCTTCATGCCGGCCGTCTCGGCCGCTTGTGCAGTTTTTCTGTTCCGCTGCTCCTCAAAGGCGGATTTTTCCCGTCGCCCTTGTCGATTTTCGCATCCTCCGATCGTCATGCCCACGATGTGCTAGAATTCCCCTTGCGGCTTCAGCGCGTCCTTGGGCGCGTCAGAGACGCGCGGCAACAGAAGGAGGACATGTCATGGATAACCAGCATCTGGTCCCTGCAGCCGTGCTTGCGGCAAAGAATGGCGTCCGGTTTCCCAATGAGACCGAGGAATATCGTAGCGCCCGCGACGCGCTGCTCGCTGAAGAGATCGAGTTGCGCCGGCACATCGAGCGTGTCGCGAGGCAGCGCCGGGCGCTGCCGCCGGGCGGCGAAGTCAAGAAGGATTATCGCTTCGAAGGCGCCGGCGGGCCGATCTCGCTCAGCGAACTCTTCGCCGACAAGGAAACGCTGGTCGTCTACAGCTATATGTTCGGCCCCGAGCGGGAGCGCCCGTGCCCGATGTGCACCTCGCTGCTGTCGGCCTGGGACGGCGAGGTACCTGATATGCAGCAGCGCGTCGGGCTTGCCGTCGTCGCCCGCTCGCCGCTCGAACGGCTGCTCGCCTTCAAGAAGGAACGCGGCTGGCATCACCTGCCGCTTTATTCCGACACGACGGATGAATACAGCCGCGACTATCACGCCATCGGCAAAGACGGCAGCGACGACGCGGCTTTCAACGTCTTCACGCGGCGCGACGGCACCATCCGCCATTTCTGGAGCGGAGAGATGGGCGGTGTGACGGCCGATCCCGGCGAGGACCCGCGCGGCGCGCCCGATCTGATGCCGCTCTGGACCGTGCTCGATTGCACGCCCGAAGGTCGGGCGCCGGACTGGTATCCGAAGCTGTCCTATTGAGTTCCGACGGACCCATGATATTTTCATTTAAGCAAAAAAAGGGGAGCACCGGTGGCGCTCCCCAATTGGGGGAGAATGGAGTGCCTCCCCGGGATCAAATAGGCTGTTAGGCACATGTTCTCGCTGAACCGGTCTGTTCAAACGAAGAGAGGCTTTGCTCCGTTTTCATGATCGAGGAGCCATCGTTTGCGCGAAAGGCCGCTCCCATACCCCGTCAATGAGGCATCGGATCCGATCACCCTATGACACGGGACGACGATGTTTATGAAGTTTGCTCCATTCGCCGCGCCCACTGCCCGGGGGCTGGCCGGATTCCCGACGCGGCGGGCAAGCTCTGCGTAGCTGATCGTTGAACCAGGCGGAATCAGACAAAGTTGCTCCCACACCTTGATCTGAAATGGGGTTCCGCTGGTTTTCACCCGTACGTTTGCAAGGGCGTTGAGGTCACCATCAAAATAGGCCTCTAGGGCTTCGTGGGACGGGCTTCGCTGGTTGCTGGCTCGGTTTATCAAGCAGTCGATGCCGAAATGGCGGATCAAAAGCTTGTTCATCCGCTCCGACAGATCTTCCCAATCCGCCAGACGAAGTGTCCCGTCTTCCTCACTGAAAAGGAAGAGGGTTCCGATTGGTGTGCTCAGATGCTCGGTGACAAGTGTTACCTTTTTCACAGTGCCTCCTGCGAGTTCGCCGGCATCATGCTTTGATTTCCCGCACATTCGGGAGGAAAATGGTGAGGATGCCGATCGCCGGAAGGAAGGCGCAGATATCGAATACGAAAACTATGCCCTTCCAGTCGGCCAATGCGCCAAGCATCGCCGCGCCGAGACCACCAATCCCGAAAATGAATCCGAAGAACAGCCCGGAAACCATTCCAACCCGGCCTGGCATCAGTTCCTGCCCATAGACAACGATCGCCGGAAACGCGGAAGCGAGGACGAAACCTATGATAGCGCTCAAAGCAACTGTCGGGACAAGACCCACATGCGGAAGAACCAGGGTGAAGGGAAGAACCCCTAGAATGGAAACCCAAATCACCAGTTTCCGGCCAAGCCTGTCGCCAATCGGCCCGCCAGCGATCGTGCCGGCCGCAACCGCCGCGAAGAACACAAACTGGTAAAGCTGTGCATCCCGAGTGCTCAAGCCGAACTTTTCCATCAGGTAGAATATGTAATAGCTCGTGAAGGCGGCGAGGTAGATGTATTTCGAAAACAGCAAAGCGATTAGCACCGCCATGACGGCCAACACCTTTTTTCGGGAAAGGGTCGAGTGTCGAACCACAGTGCCAGCGTTCGGGCGTTCCGCGTGGCCATTCTGTTTGTACCAGCGCCCCAGAGCCGTCAGGATAATCATGCCTGCCAACGCGGCCAGAGCGAACCACGCAAGGCCGTCTTGCCCCCGCGGAAGGATAATGAATGCCGCAGCGAGCGGGCCCACAGCTGACCCGAAATTGCCGCCGACCTGGAACAGGGATTGTGCCAGGCCGTGCGAACCACCTGAAGCCAGACGCGCTATCCGGGAGGTTTCCGGATGAAAGATCGATGAGCCAAGCCCCAGCAACACCCCGCCCGCAAGCAGCACCTCGTAGCTTGGGGCATAGGCAAGGGTGATGAGGCCTAACATGGAAGATGCCATGCCGACTGGGAGTGAATACGGCATAGGCCGCCGATCTGTGTATGCCCCAATGAACGGCTGCAGAATTGACGCCGTCAGGTTGTAGACGAGAGTCAGCATTCCGATTTGCGCGAACGAAAGCGTAAAGTTGCTTTGCAAGATCGGGTAAACGGCAGGAAGCAGAGCCTGCATCATGTCATTTAGAAAATGACATAAGCTGGCTGCACCCAGAACCGAGAAGACTGCCGTTTCGGTTTTAATGGGCGGTGATGTAGCAATCGACATTCAACAACCTCGAGGGAAGAGTGGAGCGGTTGCCCCATCGTGCAGTCCAGTTTAAAGCTCGGTTTGATACCCATCCACCGATGTTGGGCCTCAATGTTACGAAAGTGGGCCACGGTATGCGCAGTCCTCGCATCGATAAGGTTGATCACCTTCCCCGGCCGGTGATCGGGCTGGGCCACGATTACGCCGACGGATTTTTGATAGAGCCCCATGAACATCGACGCGGCCAGCTTATGAACGCGACCTCAGGCCTCATTGTCCTGACCACACCGGAAGGAAAATGGGTGATGCCGCCGCATCGCGGTATGTGGATCCCAGCGGGCGTGCGGCATAGCGTTCGCGCGGTGGGTCTGGTCCGAATGCAAAGCCTGTATGTCGAACCCGACCGCGCAGAAGCGATGCCAGTACACTGCCAGGTTCTTGAGATTACTTCTTTCATGAGGAGTCTGATAGGCGAAGTGGTGGGGCTTTCTCTCGATAGAGAAGCCGACGGTCGCAGTCAGGCACTGATGGATTTAACGCTATACGAGATGGAACGGCTGCCGAGTCTGCCTTTGTCACTGCCGTTTCCATCGGACGAACGCTTGGCCAAAAAGTGCCGGGAGTTCGTGGGGCAGCCAAACATTCATCAGACGACCGATGACTGGAGCAGGGAGCTTGGGATGAGCCGGCGTGCCTTCACACGCATTTTCCGACAGCAGACCGGGTTGAGTTTTGTCGGGTGGCGGCAGCAGGCCTGTCTTCTTTCAGCTTTGCCACAACTCTCCGCCGGTCAATCTGTGACCTCAGTGGCGATGGAATTGGGATACGAGAACCCGGCCGCGTTTACGATCATGTTTAAACGTGCGTTCGGCAAGCCGCCATTGGCATACCTTGGGCTGCGCTGATTCCGGTCACCCCCGGCCAGATTGCTCCTTCAGCCGGTGGAACGGTTTCTCGACGTTTCGATCCATTCGAGATTGGCGACCGAAGCCTCCGGCAGCGGTGACGGATCGACGTCGTAGACATAGCCGGCGAGCATGTCGGCGGCGCGTTCGGCTGCCTTGATTTTCGCCTCGGTTTCCGCGACCGCCTTGCCGATCGCTTCGATGCGGGCGCGGAACATGTGCGCGAGCACATCGCGGCCGGACTGTTTTTCGAGCCGTTCCAGATGCAGGCCGATGCGCGAGGCGTGGCGTTCCAGCTCGCTCTTGCTGAACCGTGCCTTGCGCAGTTCCTCGGAAAGGCTTTCCTGCATGACGGCGACGGGATCGAAACTTCCGGGCAGGCGCTCGTCGAGCACTGCGTCGGTGACGAGCTTCTCGATCATGACGAGCGCCTGCAACTCGGCGGCGTCGGCGAGTTCGACGTCATAACCGGTATCGTCATAAACCTTGCGGCGGACGGGATCGAGAAGCAGCCCATAGGCTTTCTGCAACTTGTCGAAAGCGTCTGTATCTCCGCCCGAATCGGGGTGGGCGACCTTGGCCAGACGCCGATAGGCGGCCTTCAGCTGCGCCTCATTCGCATCGCGTTCAACGCCGAGAATATCGTATGGATCCGTCACGCCTGCTCCCTTGCTACCCAACGTGGTGGGCAGTCTAGGTCTTCTTCTGCATCAGAAAGGCGAAGTTTAGACCGAAAGCAGGAATGACGTCCATGGCCCGAAATAGCAACGGTTCACGCGAATGCCCGGGCCGTTTTTCGATTGCCCATCTTTTTCAATCGGTTGCGCTAAGATCAGCCGGTGGCGATCGAAGCAAGATAACAGATTGCCTTGCCATCGATTTTGAGTTCGGTTCCCGCCGCATCCGTCATCAGCAGCGCATCGCCTGATGCAAGCGTGCCGGTCTCGTCGCCCTGCCGGAACGACAGGGTGCCGCGGTGGCAGAGCAGCAGGCTTGTCGACGACGTCAGCGGCACGATCCTGCCGCCATCGATTTCGATGCGGACCAGCCTGTGGGCAAGCCCCGCGCGGCGGGTCATGACATTGAGATCGGTGATCGCGCCGTCCTGGAGTCTGGCCGCGACCGGGATATCGGCCGGGAAGGCCAGCGGATCGCTCTCCGCCGTCAGCAGCACCGGCGGGCTGCCTTCGATGTCGAGCACCATGCCGTTGCCGTCGAGAATCACCAGCGTGCGGTCGATGCCGGGAAAGATCGAGAAGGGCCCGTCGGCTGCGACGGTCGCCATGCTGACGCGCCAGTCGAAGCCGGCTAGGCCGGCGGCTTCGGGCGAAACGGCGATCTCCACCGTTTCGCCGCCGCCGTTTTTCCACGGCATGCGCTTGTGATCGCCGGCCCGCAGGATCCGCATGGAGCTCAGTTCCCGAGAATGCCGGGCAGGCGCAGGCCCTTGTCCCTCGCGCAGTCGAGGGCGATGTCGTAGCCGGCATCGGCGTGGCGCATGACGCCAGTCGCCGGATCGTTCCAGAGCACCCGCTCAAGGCGCTTGGCCGCATCATCGGTGCCATCGGCGCAGATGACGACGCCGGAGTGCTGGGAGAAGCCCATGCCGACGCCGCCGCCATGATGCAGCGATACCCAGGTGGCGCCCGAGGCGGTGTTGAGGAGGGCGTTCAGCAGCGGCCAGTCGGAGACGGCGTCGGAGCCGTCCTTCATCGCTTCCGTTTCGCGGTTCGGCGAGGCGACGGAACCGGAATCCAGATGATCGCGGCCGATGACGATCGGGGCGGAAAGCTCGCCGTTCCTGACCATTTCATTGAAGGCCAGGGCCAGGCGGTGACGGTCGCCAAGGCCGACCCAGCAGATGCGCGCCGGCAGGCCCTGGAAGGCGATGCGCTCCCTGGCCATGTCGAGCCAGTTGTGCAGGTGGGTATTGCCGGGGGTCAGCTCCCTCACCTTGGCATCGGTCTTGTAGATGTCCTCCGGGTCGCCTGACAGGGCGGCCCAGCGGAAAGGGCCGATGCCGCGGCAGAACAGCGGTCTTATATAGGCCGGCACGAAGCCGGGGAAGGCGAAGGCGTTTTCCAAGCCTTCTTCCTTGGCGACCTGGCGGATGTTGTTGCCGTAGTCGAGGGTCGGGATGCCGGCGTTCCAGAAGGCGATCATCGCTTCGACATGCTCGCGCATCGAGGCGCGTGCCGCTTTTTCCACCGCCTTCGGATCGCTCTCGCGCTTGGCCTTCCATTCGGCCATCGTCCAGCCCTTCGGCAGGTAGCCGTTGATCGGGTCATGCGCCGAGGTCTGGTCGGTGACCATGTCGGGGCGAATGCCGCGGCGAACCATTTCCGGCAGGATTTCGGCGGCATTGCCGAGCAGGCCGACGGATTTGGCTTCGCCCGCCTTGGTCCAGCGGTCGATCATTTCAAGCGCTTCGTCGAGCGTCTCGGCCTTGGCGTCGAGATAGCGGGTGCGCAGGCGGAAATCGATCGAGTCAGGATTGCATTCGACGGCGAGGCAGCAGGCGCCGGCCATGACGGCGGCGAGCGGCTGGGCACCACCCATGCCGCCGAGGCCGCCGGTCAGGATCCATTTGCCCTTGAGATTGCCGCCATAATGCTGGCGGCCGGCCTCGACGAAGGTCTCGTAGGTGCCCTGCACGATGCCCTGCGTGCCGATATAGATCCACGAGCCGGCCGTCATCTGGCCGTACATGGCGAGGCCCTTCTTATCCAGCTCGTTGAAATGATCCCAGGTCGCCCAATGCGGCACCAGGTTAGAGTTGGCGATCAGCACCCGCGGCGCATCCTTATGGGTGCGGAAGACACCGACCGGCTTGCCGGATTGCACCAGCAGCGTTTCCTCTTCCGTGAGCGTCTTCAGTGTGGCGACGATGCGGTCGAAATCTTCCCAGGTGCGGGCGGCGCGGCCGATGCCGCCGTAAACGACGAGCTCATTCGGATTTTCGGCGACGTCGGGATCGAGATTGTTCATCAGCATGCGCAGCGGCGCTTCGGTCATCCAGCTCTTGGCATTGAGCTCGTTGCCGCGGGGCGCGCGGATTTCGCGGATGTTATGGCGTGGATTGGTCATGACGGTTCCCCTGTTCTCAGGTTTCTATCTTCAGCGTTTCAGGCCCGGTGCGATCTGTTCGATGCGCGCCAGAATGTCTTTGAGATGGATGCGAAGCCGGTCCGCCTTAGCGGTGTCATAGGCATAGGGCGGCGTCTCGGTCTGGAGATGCGTCGATTGCGCAAGCTCCATCTGGATGGCATGCACGCCGATCGCGGGCCGGCCATAGTGGCGGGTCGTCCAGCCGCCCTTGAAGCGGCCGTTGAGCACGCTGTCGTAACCTTCGGCGGCCTCGACGACGGTGAGCGTCGCCTGCTCGATAGCGCCGTCGCATGTTCTGCCCATATCGGTGCCGATGTTGAAATCCGGCAGCTTGCCTTCGAAGAGGAAGGGAATGTGTGAGCGGATCGAGTGGCAGTCATAGAGGATGGCGACGCCATGGATTGCTCTGACGCGCTCGATCTCGGCGGCAAGGGCGGCATGATAGGGCGCATGGAAGTCCCGCAGCCGCGCCGCGATATCGGCCTCGTCGGGCGCCTGCCCGTCCTTCCAGATCGGCTTGCCGTCGAAATCCGTCTCAGGAACGAGGCCGGTGGTGTTCTGGCCGGGATAGAGGCTGACGCCCGCTGGATCGCGATTGGCGTCGATCACGTAGCGATGGAAGGTGGCGCGCACCGCCGTCGCGTCGGACAGCAGGCCGTCATAGAGTTCGTGGATGTGCCAGTCGGTATCGGCGAGGATCCGGCCGTTGTCGTTGAGGCGGTCGTAAATCGCCGGCGGCACGTCGGTGCCGGTGTGGGGGAAGGCGAGGATGACGGGGGAGGTGCCCCGGCGGATTTCGAAGACGGGGGTGTTCATGGCAAAAACCCCTCCCCAACCCCTCCCCACAAGGGGGAGGGACTTACCTCGCGGCTCCCGCTGCATTCAGTCTTGAACGCAGAACATGAGGCTAGTTTTAGCCCCTCCCCCTTGTGGGGAGGGGTTGGGGAGGGGACTTTTTCTTTCCCGATCATTTCAGCTCTCCAAAACCGGCAAGATGCCGGATGAAACCGAAGCGTTCAGCGCGCCCGTCGCCACCAGCTCGGCCGCGGCGGCGAGATCGCCCGCCATGTAGCGGTCGCTATCAAGGCTCGGTACCTTGCCGCGGATTGCGGCGATTGCCTTCGAAAGCTCCGGGCTCGTCGAAAGCGGCGCGCGCAATTCGACCCCTTGCGCGGCTGTCAGCGCCTCGATGCCGATGATGCCGAACAGGTTCTCGGTCATGCCAAGCAGGCGCCGGGCGCCGTGGCAGGCCATGGAGACGTGGTCTTCCTGGTTGGCCGAGGTCGGCGTCGAATCCACTGAGGCCGGGTGCGACATCTGCTTGTTCTCCGACATCAGCGCCGCCGAGGTGACCTCGGCGATCATCAGGCCGGAATTCAGGCCCGGCTTCTTGGCGAGAAAGGCCGGCAGGCCGTAGGACAGCACCGGATCGACCAGCAGCGCGATGCGGCGCTGCGAGATGGCGCCGATCTCGCAGACGGCAAGCGCGATCTGGTCGGCGGCGAAGGCGACGGGTTCGGCGTGGAAGTTGCCGCCGGAGACGACCGAATTGTCCGACAGCACCAGCGGATTGTCGGTGACCGCATTGGCCTCGATTTCGAGCGTGCGGGCAACCGAACGCAGGAGGTCGAGGCAGGCGCCGTCGACCTGCGGCTGACAGCGGATGCAATAGGGATCCTGTACGCGCTCGTCGCCCTCGATATGGCTCTGGCGAATGATGGAGTTTTCGAGCAGGCCGCGAAGCGCGGCTGCGGTATCGATCTGGCCCTTATGGCCGCGCAGCGTATGAATGTCCGGATGGAAGGGCGCCGAGGAACCCATGGCGGCATCGGTGGACATGGCGCCGGTGATCAAGGCCGCCTGGGCGGCGCGATGGGCGCGGAAGAGGCCGGCGAGCGCCAACGCCGTCGAGGTCTGCGTGCCGTTGATGAGCGCCAGGCCCTCCTTGGCGGCGAGAACGACCGGCTTCAGCCCGGCCCTTGCGAGGGCCTCGGCGCCGGAAAGACGTTCGCCGGCGAAGAAGGCTTCGGCCTCGCCCATCATCACCGCGGCCATATGGGCGAGCGGGGCAAGATCGCCGGAGGCGCCGACCGAGCCCTTTTCCGGGATCAGCGGGATGACGCCCTTATCGAGCATGCCTTCGATCAGCCGCACCAGTTCCAGCCGTACGCCGGAGGCGCCGCGGCCGAGCGAGACCAGTTTCAGCGCCATGATCAGCCGCACGATATTTTCCGGCAGCGGCGCACCGATGCCACAGCAATGCGACAGGATGAGATTGCGCTGCAGCGTGGCGACGTCGGCGCTGTCGATCTTGATCGAGGCAAGTTTGCCGAAGCCGGTGTTGATGCCGTAAACCGGCGCGTTGCCGGCGGCGATCTCGGCAATGCGGGCGGCGGCCTTGGCGATGCCGGCATCGAAGGCGGGATCGAGCCTTGCCGGCTCCCCGGTCCAATAGATGATTTCCAGATCCTTGAGCGAGACGGAGCCCGGGTGGAGCGTAATGGTCATCGACCGTTCCTTTCGCCTTTGAAGACGCGTGTATGAAGCGGGTTGAAGCCGATGCGGTAGACGAGCTCGGCAAGGCTCTCGATATTCCAGACGGCGAGATCGGCGGATTTGCCGGCTTCGAGCGTCCCGGTCTCGCCGATGAGGCCGAGCGCGCGGGCACCTTCGCGGGTAGCGCCGGCGATGCATTCCTCGACGGTGAGGCCGAACAGCGTCGCCGACATGTTCATGGTGAGCAGCATCGAGGTGAGCGGCGAGGTGCCCGGATTGCAATCGGTGGCGATCGCGATCGGCACGCCGGCCCGCCGCAGCGCCTCCACCGGCGGTCTCTGCTTTTCGTGGATGGCGTAGAAGGCGCCGGGCAGCAGCACGGCGACGGTGCCGGCGGTGGCCATCGCCGCAACGCCTTCCTCGTCGAGATATTCGAGATGATCGGCGGAAAGCGCGCCATAGGCGGCCGCCAGCTTGGCGCCGCCGAGATTGGAGAGCTGTTCGGCATGCAGCTTGACCGGTAGGCCGAGCGTTTTGGCCTTGTCGAAGACGCGGGCGATCTCGGCTGTCGAAAAGGCGATGCCTTCGCAGAAGCCGTCGACGGCATCGGCAAGGCCGAGATTATACATGTCGTCGAGGCCGGGCAGCACGACATCGTCGAGATAGTCGCCGTTGCGGCCCTTATATTCCACCGGCGTCGCATGGGCGCCAAGATAGCTGGTGGCGACGCGCACCGGCCTGATATGGCCGAGCAGGCGGGCGCTCTGCAGCATCTTCACTTCGCCGCTGCGGTTGAGGCCATAACCGGATTTGATCTCGATCGTCGTCACGCCTTCGGCAAGCAGCGCATCGAGCCGCGGCAGAGCCGTGCTGACGAGTTCCTCGACCGACAGGGCATTGGTTGCCTGAACGGAGGAGACGATGCCGCCGCCGGCCCGCGCAATCTCCTCATAGGTCGCGCCCTCAAGGCGCATCTCGAATTCGCGGGCGCGATTGCCGCCGTGAACGATATGGGTGTGGCAATCGACGAGACCCGGTGTCACCCAGCGGCCTTCGAGGTCGACGATGTCGGAGCGTTCGATGGCCGATGCCGGCAGCTCGCTTTCGGCGCCCGAAAAGGCGATGCGGCCGTTTTCGATCAGAACGGCGCCCTTTTCGATGATGCCGAGCCCGGCTCTGTCAGACGCGAGCGTCGCCAGGCGCGCATTGCGCCACAGCGCCGGCCTGACCTCGGCAGATGGGGTTTCGTCTGAAAAATTGTTCCCGGTCATCAGCTTTGCGCCTTTCCTTATGCCGAAACATGTATATACATAATAAGCAGGTGACAAGAGAAATTTTGCGCGCTCTTCTGGAAAAGAAAGATCGGCGGCGCGGCAGAAAGGGAGAAAAGGCCATGACCATACTTCACGCGAGGACTGCGCTGACGCCGCAAGGCTGGCAGAAGGACGTGCGGCTGACGCTCGAGGCCGGGCGTCTCGCCCGGATCGAGGTGGGCGTTACCGCCGCGCCCGGCGATGAGCGCCATGCCCTGATCATCCCGGCCATGGGCAACCTGCACAGCCACGCCTTCCAGCGGGCAATGGCCGGTCTTGCCGAAGTGCGCGGCCCGGCAAACGACAGCTTCTGGAGCTGGCGCACGGTCATGTACAAATTCGCTTTGGCGATGACGCCCGGACATGTCGAGGCGGTCGCGGCCAAGCTCTACGCAGAAATGCTGGAGGCAGGCTTTTCCCGCGTCGGTGAGTTCCATTATCTCCATCACGACAGGGATGGCGGCGCTTACGCCAATATCGCCGAGCTGGCCGAACGTATCGGCGCGGCGAGCCAGGAGACCGGCATCGGCCTGACGCTTCTACCGGTCTTCTATGCCCATTCCGGCTTCGGCGGCGCTCAGCCGATCGACGGCCAGCGGCGCTTCATCAATTCGCTCGAAAGCTTCGAAAGGCTGATGGAGGGATGCCGAGCGGTGACCGGCCGGCTCGACGGCGCCGAACTCGGACTCGCGCCGCACAGCCTGCGCGCCGCAACCCCCGAGCAATTAGCGAAGCTCGTGCCGATGGCGGGCGACGGCCCGATCCATATTCATGTCGCCGAGCAGGTGAAGGAGGTCGAGGACTGCGTCGCCTGGTCGGGCGCCCGGCCGGTGCAATGGCTGCTCGATCATATGCCTGTGGATGAACGCTGGTGCCTGATCCATGCGACACACATGACCGAGGACGAGACGCGGCGGATGGCCAAAAGCGGCGCGATCGCCGGCCTCTGCCCGATCACCGAAGCCAATCTCGGCGACGGCGCCTTTGCCGCGCCGCTCTTCCTTGAAGAGGGCGGGCGCTACGGCATCGGCTCGGATTCCAACGTGCGGATCTCCCTGCCGGAAGAACTGCGCCAGCTCGAATATTCGCAGCGCCTGGCGCTGCGCGCCCGCAACGTCATTGCAGCACCCGGTGGTTCGACGGCGCTGTCGCTGTTCAACCAGGCGCTTGCCGGCGGCGGTGCGGCGCTGAAGGCGCCGGCAGGCATCGCCGAAGGCCATCATGCCGATCTCGTTTCGCTCGATGCCACGGCCGCTCCTTATCTCACAGGCGACCAGATCCTCGATCACTGGCTGTTTGCCGGCGGCATCTTCGTCGATTGCGTCTGGGCACGCGGCCGCAAGCAGGTGGAGGGCGGTCGCCATCGCAAGCGTGACGCCATCGACCGCCGCTTCCTTGCTGCGATGGGTGAGTTGCTGGCCGCCTGAAAAAGAGCTTTTCATGAGCGGGGCATTCGGACTAGATCGGGAAACCAATCGGAACGTGGCGATGAATCAAAGCAGGGATACCACCTTGCATCAGCGCATCCTAGGCGACATCGAAGGCCGTATCGTCTCGGGCGAATGGCCGCCGGGGCATCGCATTCCCTTCGAGGTCGATCTCGCCACACAGTATGACGTCTCACGGATGACGGTGAACAAGGTGCTGACCCAGCTCGCCAAGGCTGGCCTGATCGAGCGGCGGAAGAAATCCGGCAGCTTCGTCACCCAACCGCAGGCGCAATCGGCGGTTCTCGAAATCCACGACATCAAGGCCGAGGTGCAGTCGCTGAACCTGCCCTATTCCTATGCGGTGTCGAAGAAGACGAGCCGCAAGGCCAAGGCGGAGGACAGCCGCCGGCTGGAGCTGCCTCTGGCGTCCTCGGTCGTCGAGGTGGTCTGCATCCACAATGCCGGCGCGCGGCCTTTCTGCTTGGAGGAGCGGCTGATCAGCCTTGCGACCGTGCCGGAGGCGGCCGATGCCGATTTCCTCACCGTGGCGCCGGGGCCGTGGCTGCTCAACCAGGTGCCGTGGAGCACCGCCGAACACCGGATACACGCCGTCTCCGCCAGCGCTGAGGTGGCGGCCGCTCTCGACATCGACCGCAACACCGCCTGCCTGGTCGTGGAGCGCCGCACCTGGAGTGGTGCCGGCCCGGTGACCCATGTGCGCTTCACCTATCCCGGCGATCGTCACGCGCTGGTGGCGCGGTTCACCCCGGCGTCGCAATAACCGTAAGTTCCATATACAACTTCGTGGGTGTTTTTAGTCTTCGAACATCTTGCCGCTGCGCGCCTCGAGCCGGTAGCGATAGCCGGGATAGACGAGGCGGGCTGTGGATACCACCTGTTTCGCCGACCATGTGCGCCGGCGGATCGTCAGGCACGGCTCGCTCTTCAGGATCGTCAGGAGCTTGCATTCCCAGGCCTGCGGCATCGCCGCCTCGACGACGTGCTCGGAGCCGCTGAGCGGGGCGGCGGCGGTCAGATAGGCGTTCGGTGTCAGGCTCGTGAAATCCTGCTCGAGATATTCGGGCGCGGCCTCGGGATGGACGAAACGGTCCTCGATCTGCACCGGAACGCCGTTTTCGCTGTGGACGATCAGCGAGTGGAAAACAGCGGCGCCGATTGCCAGCTCCAGGGCGTCGGCGATCTCGGGAGAGGCGGTTTCCCGGGCCAGAACGACGACGGAGGCTTCGTGGGTATGGCCGCGTTCGGCGATCTCCTCGGCGATGTTGCGCACCTCGAACAGCGCCGAATAACCCTTGCGCTCGGCGACGAAGGAGCCGACGCCCTGGATGCGGACGAGTTCGCCTTCACTGGCAAGTTCGCGCAGCGCCCGGTTGGCGGTCATCTTGCTGACGCCGAGTTCGACGACCAGCTCGTTTTCCGACGGCACGCGGTATTTCGGCGGCCATTCGCCGCTGTGGATGCGGTCGAGGATCACCTGCTTGACGCCGGCATAAAGCGGCGTGCTGTCATTTTCCGCCAAGTCGCGCTTCATCTCGCCGGAACGCTTCATTGCCTATTCCTTTTGCACGGATGCAATTTGCCACATAATCGACTTTCCTCTTGCATATCACAAAATATCTCATATGGTACCATATACAACCTCCCAATCGGTCCTTGAGGCAAAAATAGGACGGAAAGGGCAAGCCGGCGGAGATCGGCGGTGCCGCAAGGTCTGTTTCAACTCCAGAGGAGAATTCATCAATGAAATTTAGCGCCATCCTGTTTTGCGGCGTCGCCGCCCTTTCCACCTTTGCCGCCCCTGCCTTTGCCAAGGACTGGACGAAGGCGACCATCACGCTCGAAGGCGCTTATGCGCCGTGGAACCTCACCAATGCCGACGGCACGCTCGGCGGCTTCGAGCCGGAGCTTGCCAAGGTGCTGTGCGAGCGCGCCAAGATCGAATGCACGCTTGTCGCCTCCGACTGGGACGGCATGATCCCGGCGCTGAATGCCGGCAAGTTCGACGTCATCATGGATGCGCTGTCGATCACCGAGGAGCGCAAGCAGGTCATCGACTTCACCGTTCCCTATGCCGCCACGCCCGCCGCCTTCGCCACCGCCAAGGACAGCCCGCTGGCGAAAGCCGCCGGCACCGGCGCCACGATCAAGATGACGCCCGGCCAGACCGGCGTGAAGGAGATCGATGCGCTGAAGGAGGCCTTCAAGGGCAAGACGATCGGCATCCAGGCGGCAACCGTCTACGCCAAGTTCGTCTATGACAATTTCGGCGATATTGCCGAGATCCGCGAATACAAGACCGGCGCCGACCGCGACCTCGACCTGCAGAACGGCCGTATCGACCTCGGCTTCGACGACGCCGTCTATTTCGCCAATGCCTTCAAGAGCGCCAACGGCACGCTCGATTTCACCGGCCCGGAAATCGTCGGCTCGATCTGGGGCGAGGGCGAAGGCCTTGGCGTCCGCAAGGCCGATACCGACCTGCGCGACAAGTTCAACGTGGCGATCAAGTCGGCGCTCGCCGACGGCACGGTCAAGAACCTTTCGATGAAGTGGTTCCAGGTCGACGTCAGCCCGCAGCAGTAAGCGCTTCGGCCCTTTGGCCGCAGGCGCCGGTCTCCGGCTTTGTCGCCGGAGACCGCATGTTATTCTCGATCCAGAAAATACTGCCACGGACGGGGAACGGACGATATGGCAAGCTTGGAACTGCTTGGCTTCGGCTCGACGGGATGGGGCGCGCTGCTCATTCTCGCCGCCTTGATGACGCTGGCCGTCACCGCGACGGCGCTGGCGATCGGCGCGGTGCTGGGTGCGCTCGTCGCGGGGGCGAAGCTCTCCGGCAATCCTCTCCTCGTCGCGCTCGGGAACGTCTATACGACCGTGTTTCGCGGCGTGCCGGAACTGCTGATCATCTATCTCATCTATTTCGGCGGCTCCTCTGCCGTGACCTCGATCGGCAAGGCGATGGGCTACGAGGGTTTTCTCGGCCTGCCTTCCTTTGCCGCCGGTGCGCTTGCCGTCGGCATTATCTCCGGCTCCTATCAGGCTGAGGTGTTCCGCGGCGCTTACCTGGCGATCTCCAAAGGTGAGCTCGAAGCGGCTTCGGCGATCGGCATGCATCGCGGCATGCGCTTCCGCCGCATCATCATGCCGCAGGTGCTTCGCTTCGCCATTCCCGGCCTCGGCAATGTCTGGCAGCTCAGCCTCAAGGATTCGGCGCTGATCTCGGTTACCGGCCTTGCCGAGTTGATGCGCACCAGCCAGGTGGCGGCGGGTTCGACCCGGCAATATTTCCTGTTCTTCATTGCCGGCGGCTGCCTCTATCTGATCCTGACCAGCCTTTCCGACCGTATCTTCAACGGTGCGGAGCGCCGCGCCAATCGCAGCATGCCGGCCTCCGCCATGGGCCAGGCGTAAGGAGGCGACGATGGATTTCACCTTTCTCGCTTCGACCATGGTGACGCTGCTGAAAGCCGTGCCGACGACGCTGATCCTGTTTTCGCTTTCGATCTTCTTCGGCGGCCTGCTGGCGCTGGTCATCGTCACGATGCGGGTCAGCGGCAACCGCTATCTGTCGGGTTTTGCCAAGGGTTATATCTTCGTCTTCCGCGGCTCGCCGCTGTTGATCCAGATGTTCCTGGTGTTCTACGGCCTCGGCCAGTTCGGCGTCATCCGCTATTCCTTCCTCTGGCCGTTCCTGCGCGAGCCGATGGTCTGCGCCGTGCTGTCGCTGGCGCTCTGCACCGCCGGTTACACGGCGGAGATTTTTCGCGGCGGTATCCGCGCCGTGTCGCCGAAGGAGATCGAGGCGGCCCGCTCGATCGGCATGTCCGGTTTCCTGATGGTGCGCCGCATCCTGGCGCCGATCGCCTTCCGTCACGCGCTGCCGGCCTATTCCACCGAGATCGTGCTGATGATGAAATCGACGGCGCTCGCAAGCCTCGTCACCGTCTGGGAGGTCACCGGTGTCGCCCAGCGGCTGATCTCGCAGACATACCGCACGATGGAAGTCTTCCTTTGCGCGGCGATCATCTATCTCGTGCTGAATTTCATCATCCTGCAGGGCATGGCCCTGCTCGAATATTCGCTGTCCCGACACCGCCGCGCGGCCCCGCAGCCGCTGAAGGCCTAGAACAGGATGATTTTAGGCCGGGTCGGCCTAAAATCTGAATCCTGTTCTAAATTAAACGGTTAGAGCATGATGTCGTCCGAAAACCGCTCACACTTTTCGGCATCATGCTCTAGGTCGAACCTGAACCGATTGGAGCAACCATGCCAGGCGTAACCCGACTTTCGGTCCGCAATATCCGCAAGAGCTTCGGCACGCATGAGGTGCTGCGCGGCATTTCCCTCGATGCTGAGGACGGCGATGTGATTTCGCTGCTCGGCGCCTCCGGCTCCGGCAAATCGACCTTTCTGCGCTGCATCAACATGCTCGAAACCGCCAGTGACGGCGAGATCTGGGTCGATGGCGAGCACATCGAGATGGTGCACAAGAACGGGCGCAGCAAACCGGCCAGCCAGAAGCAGGTGGACCATATAAGATCCGAACTCGGCATGGTGTTCCAGTCCTTCAATCTCTGGTCCCATATGACCATCCTGCAGAACGTCATCGAAGGGCCGATCCATGTGCTGAAGCGGCCGCGCGCCGACTGCATCGCCGAGGCCGAAGCGCTGCTCGAAAAGGTTGGCATCGCGGATAAGCGCCACGCCTATCCCGCCCATCTCTCCGGCGGCCAGCAGCAGCGCGCCGCGATCGCCCGCGCTTTGGCGATGAAGCCGAAGGTCATGCTCTTCGACGAGCCGACCTCAGCCCTCGATCCGGAACTCGTCGGCGAGGTGCTGCGCGTCATGCGGGCGCTCGCGAAGGAAGGCATGACCATGCTCGTCGTCACCCATGAGATGAGCTTTGCCCGCAACGTCTCCAACCGCGTCGTCTTCATGCGCGAAGGGCTGGTCGAAAGCAGCGGCAAGCCGGACGAGATGTTCACCACAGGCGCGACCCCCGCCTTCCGCCAGTTCATCGGCCATTTCGGAAGCGGCCAATGACGATCACGATCGATAAAGTGCTGACCTGGCGCGATGTCGCGCGCGTCGGGGCAGGGGAGGCGCTTGCGCTGTCGCCGGCCGCCTGGGCGCGGGTCGAGCAGGCAAGCCGCATCGTCGCCAGCATCGTCGAAACCGGCGTGCGCGCTTACGGCGTCAACACCGGCGTCGGAGCGCTGGCCGATACCGTCGTCGATCGGGCCTCGCAGAGCCTGTTGTCGCGCAGCATCGTGCTCAGTCATGCCTGCGGCGTCGGGCCGCTGCTGGCCGGGCGCGAAGTGCGCGCCATCATCGCCGCCCAGATCGCCAATTTCGCCCATGGCCATTCCGGCGTGCGGCGCGAGATCGTCCAGTATCTCGCAGCCTTGCTGGAGCATGACTGCATTCCCGACGTGCCGTCGAAAGGCTCGGCCGGTTATCTCACCCACAATGCTCACACCGCGCTCGTCCTGATCGGCGAAGGCAGTGCCACTGTGGCCGGTCGGCGCATGAGCGGCCGCGAGGCGCTGGCGGCTATCGGCCTGCAGCCATTGGTGCTCGGCGCCAAGGAGGGCCTGAGCCTCGTCAATGGAACGGCCTGCGCCACCGGGCTGACCGCCGCAGCACTTTTGCGCGCCGAACGGCTGCTCGACTGGGCCGATGCCATCGCGGCGCTGACGCTTGAGGCGGCAGGCTGCCAGATCGTCGCCTTCGACGCGGCGGTGCTGGCGCTGCGTCCGTCCGCCGGGATCGAAAAGGTCGGAGCCAGCTTGCGCGCCCGCCTGCAGGGCAGCGGTCTCGTCGCCGCTGCCTTCGGCCGGCGCACCCAGGATGCCCTCAGCCTTCGCTCGGTGCCGCATGCCCATGGCGCCGCCCGCGACGTTTTCGACTATTCCGCCCGCATCGCCGACCAGGAACTTGCTTCGGTGACGGACAATCCGGCTGTATCAGGCACGCCGGAGCGCCCGATCGTCTCCTCCGAGGCGCATGCGGTGGCGCCGGCGCTCGGGCAGGCGGCCGATAGCCTGGCGATTGCGCTGGCGCAGATCGGCGCGATCAGCGAACGGCGCATGGACCGGCTGGTCAATCCGCTGGTGAGCGGCCTGCCGCCGTTTCTGGCGAGCGATGCCGGCAGCCATTCCGGCTTCATGATCGCCCAATATACCGCAGCCGCGCTGAGCAACGACAACCGCCGGCTTGCCGCGCCCGCCGCCATGGACGGCGGCCTGACCTCTGGCCTGCAGGAGGATTTCCTCGCCCATCCGACGGCGGCCGCCGGCAAGTTGCTCGCCGTCATCGACAATGCCGAATATATTCTGGCGATCGAGCTGATGGCCGCGGCCCAGGCGCATGATTTCCTGGCGGCGACGGCGCCGCGGGCGGCAGGCACGGATGTCGTTTACCAGGCCGTGCGGCAGCGTGTCTCTCATTACGGCGACGAGCGGCCGCTCAATAGCGATATCGAGACCATGCGCAGCCTGATCCGCGAGACAGCGCCGCCGGCTGTCTAAGCGAGTCGTCAGAAAGGTTTGCTGGTTGCCGAATCCTGCTTGGCCGGTTCGCTTGCCTCGAGGCGTTTGAGGCACTGGGCGAAGGTCGGATAGAGCTGGTCCACCCGCGAAAGCGGCAGCGTCCAGTCGCCTTCGTCGCCGGCAAAGGTCAATTGCACGTCAGGCGTTCCAGCAAAGGAATTCTTGATGATCTTCTTCAGCCCGGCGCTGCCCTTGCTGCCTTTGGGCCAGAGACGGAGCGTGTTCTTGTCGAAGAATTCGGCGGCGACTACCTTCGTTGCCGCCCGATCGGTCAGCGTCACCTCGGTCTTGGTGTCGGCCGGAATGTCCCATGTGTTCTTCGAGACCAGCCAGAAGGTTTCGGTGCCGCTCTGGCGGAATTCCATGGTCTTGCCCAGTTCGCTATCCCACAGCAGCCGGCAGTAGGCAGGGTGTTCGCTGGCAAAGCCGACCGACCATTGCCTTGCGCCGCCCATCCATTCGGTCTCGCCGAAGGCCGAGACCGGCGGCAGGACGGCTGCCATCAGAACCATCGCGGTCAGAATTTTCATCGCCGAAACCTCTCCAGGTCAATCGCTCCAGCGATAGCAAAAGAAGGTTGAGCTTTTGCTACCGAGCCGGCGGGAGGAGCGGCAGCTGCGCTCGGGACTGTCTCCGAATGCCGCACGGTCTTGAATTTGCGGCTGATGTTGCCGATCTGGCGGGGGACGGACATGATGTGAAAGGAGCTCGACAGCAGGCATGAGCGAGGTTCAACGACGCGGATTTTGGGCGAGACTCGGCGCATACGAGCCGCTGACATTGATCACCTTGGCATCGATCGCCGGCGGGCTGTTCGTGCTGCAGCGGCTGACGAGCGAGGTGCTCGAAGGCGAAACCTTTCGTTTCGACGAGACGATCCTGCTGGCGCTGCGGCGAGCGAACGATCTCTCCGTGCCGATCGGTCCCACCTGGCTGACGCATGCCGTCGACGACATCACCAGTCTCGGTGGCATCACCGTTCTCTCGCTGATGACCGTTCTCGTCACCGTCTATCTCTTGCTCGACCGGCGCTGGCCGATCGCGATCTTCGTCTTTTCCTCGGTACTATCAGGCTGGCTGGCAAGCACATTGCTGAAAATTCTCGTCGCCAGGCCGCGTCCAGACATCGTCCCGCATCTCGTCGAGGTCAGCGATCTCAGCTTTCCCTCTGGCCACGCCATGGTCTCGGCCGTGACCTATCTAACGCTCGGGGCACTGCTGGCCCGCACGCAGCGTTACCGCTCGACGCGGATCTTCGTCATGGCCGCCGGCGTTTTCCTAGCCGTCATCATCGGCCTGAGCCGGATCTATCTCGGCGTTCACTATCCCACCGACGTCTTCGCCGGATGGTGCGCGGGCGCGCTCTGGGCGCTCGGCTGCTGGCTGATCTCGAAACGCTTCGTCCCGAGCAGAGCTCCGGGCGATGGCCTCGAAAACGACGGTGACTAGAACATAGGCTTAGAACGACTGTGGCGCCCGCATGGGGCGCCACAGGGATTTCAGCGCTTAGGTGCGCGGCTTCAGGTTTTCCGGGTCGTAGATCGGCTTGTAGCCGACGCCGACGACTTCCACCGGATAGGTCTCGGCAAAGTATTCGACATTCAGCTTGCGTCCGACCTGGCAATGCGACCAGGGCAAATAGGCCAGAGCGATGTTCTTTCCCACAGTCGGGCCGTAGGCAATCGAGGTCGTGTAGGAGCGGCGGCCGAGTTCGTCGACCAGAACTTCGCCGGTGGCGGGATCGACGACCGGCAGGTTGCCGAGCGGATACCGCTTGACGCCCGATTTGTCGGTATTCTCGGTCATCACAAGCGTGCAGAGCATGGCCGGCTGATGCTCACGCGCCTTGTATTCCAGATGTTTTGCCTTGCCGCGGAAATCGGCTTCCTTGACCTTCGGACGGGCGAGATCGGCTTCGATCAGGTTGTACTGGGTCAGCAGGTCGGCGTTCTGCAGGCGCAGGCTCTTTTCCATGCGGCGCGAGTTCGCATAGGTTTCCACGCCGAAGGCCATCACGCCGGTCGAGCGCAGCGCATCCCAGACGGCGAGGCCGTCTTCATACTTCATGTGCAGTTCCCAGCCCTGCTCGCCGACATAGGAGATGCGGAAGGCGGTGACCGTCTTGCCGGCGATTTCGATCGGCTTGATCGCCGCGAAGGCGAAGTTTTCCTGATCGAGCCCGGCCGGATCGGCCACGACCTTCTTCAGCGTGTCGCGGGCGTTCGGACCCCAGATGCCGACCGTCACGAATTTTTCCGAGACGTCGGTGATGGTGACGTCGAGGCCGCGGTCTTCGGCGACGCGCTTCATATAGTGCAGGTCGCGCGGGCCGGCATCGGCGCCGTTGACGAGACGGCAGCGGTCGGCCATGCGGAAGACGGTGAAGTCGGCGCGGACCATGCCTTCGTCGTCGAGGAAGTGGGTGTAGACGCCCTTGCCGATGTTGGCATCGCCGCCGACCTTGGCAGCGCACAGCCATTCCATCAGTTCGACATGGTCAGGGCCCTCGATATCGACCATGTGGAAGTGGCTGAGATTGACGATGCCGCAATCCTCGCTCATCGCCAGATGCTCGGCATTCGAAACGCGCCAGAAATGGCGGTTGTCCCATTCGTTTTCGCGAACCGGCACGCGATCGGCGTATTTCTCCAGCAGGTGCTCGTTGGCGGCGTAGCCGTGCGCACGCTCCCAGCCGCCGAGTTCCATGAAGTAGCCGCCCAGCTCCTTTTCGCGCTCGTAGAAGGGCGAGCGCTTGGCGTTGCGGCCGGATAGATAGGGTTCGCGGGTGTGAACGGCCGGGAAATAGATCTTCTGAGCGGCTTCGTAGCAGCGGCCTTCGATGAATTCTTCCGTCAGCTGATGCGGATAGAAGCGGGCGTAGTCGATGCTGTTGTGATCGACTTCGGTACGGCCGTCGGTCATCCAGTCGGCGATCAGCTTGCCGTAGCCCGGGCCGTCCTTGACCCAGATGGCAACGCAATACCAGAGACCCCTGACCTTCTGGCTCTCGCCGCAGGACGCGCCGCCACCGGCGGAAACCTGCAGCAGGCCGTTGAAGGAGTGACCCTCGTTATAGCCGAGTTCGCCGAGGATCGGCGTCAGTTCCATAGCGCGCTCGAGCGGCTCGATGATCTGTTCCATCTCGAGGTCGCGCTGCGAGGGCGAAAGGCGGGCTTCGTGTTTTTCGAGAAGCTCGCGCGGATGGCACATGCGCGGATTGTTGGCTTCGTAATAGCCCCACTCGATCTGGCCGCCCTCGGTCGTCGACGGGTCGCCGGTATCGCGCATATAGGCGGAGTTGCCCTGGTCGCGCAGCAGCGGGAAGCCGATTTCCTTGCCGGTGCCTTCGAACTCGTTATAGGGACCGAAGAAGGTGAGCGGGTGATCGACCGGCATGACCGGCAGGTCTTCGCCGACCATCTCGGCGATCAGGCGGCCCCAGAGGCCGGCGCAGACGATGACGTGGTCGGCCATAATAGTGCCGCGATGGGTGACGACGCCCTTGATGCGGCCGCCTTCGACGATCAGCGACTTGGCCGGAGTATTGCCGAACACCTGCAGCTTGCCGGCCTTTTCGGCGGCATCGACCAGCTTGCCGGCAACGGTCTGCGAGCGCGGAATGACAAGGCCGGCATCCGGATCGTAAAGGCCGCCCATCACCTGATCTTCCTCGATCAGCGGGAACTTTTCCTTGATCTCGGAAGGGCTGACATAATGGGCGCGGGTGCCGAACGCGCGGGCCGAGGACAGCTTGCGCTTGATTTCCTCCATCCAGGCGTCGTCGCCGGTGCGCGCCACTTCGAGACCGCCGATGCGGGCGTAATGGCCCATCTTCTCGTAGAAATCGATCGAATACTGCGTCGTCCAGACCGAGAGATAGTCGTGGCTGGTGGTGTAACAGAAGTCCGAGGCATGGGCCGTCGAGCCGATATCGGTCGGGATGCCCGACTTGTCGATGCCGACGATATCGTCCCATCCGCGCTCGACGAGATGATGCGCGATGGAGGCGCCGACGATACCGCCGAGGCCGATGATGACGACCTTTGCCTTTTCCGGAAATGCTGCCACGTGCTGTTCCTTTTACTGATCGGACGAACTAAAATTTGCCAGCCGCCCTCGACTTGCGACGCGGATATTATGCATCAGCCTCGTGAGCGTCATTAGTCCTACGCCGCCGAGGACCGGCGTGATTGCGCCAGCGGGGCTCGCCAGGCGCCGGGATCACGGCGCCGAAATCGCCTTCAGCCGGTCGATATCCACCAGCACGATGTCGTCGGAAACAGGCTCGCGATTGTGCAGGCGGAACCATTCCACGGCTTCGCGGACGCGATCTCCATGCGGGCCTGGATAGGCGCCAAGGCCGAGGACCCATTCGCGCACGGTCTCGCGTTCCATTCGCCCGGCCCGATATCGGTCGCAGACGGTTTTCGCCGAGGCGACGAGATCATTGATGCTTTTCACGACGATTCCTCAGTGAACGGACGGTTCTTCATCGTCGAGAAAGGATCGAATGCCATCGCGGGCGACAGTGGCGAGGAATTCGTCGAACGCTTCCCGGTCGGTGGCAAACGGTTCGTCCCAGCGGATCAGATCCTCGGCCTGGGTGACGACTTCCATCGTCCAGTCCTCATTGCTGCCGGATGTGCGGAAGATATCGACGAGCACGGTGATCCCGTCATCGCTGAATTCTCCGGCCAGTTCCGAGTGTTCCAGCTTTTCTTTCTTTGTCATCAGTCAGCCACCCGCGCCCGGCGGCGCGTCGTTTTCGAGATATTCTTCATATTGAACCGTTTCGGTCTCGTTGGTGTCGATCGAATTTGCGCGTTTGGCAAGGCGCACGCCGGCCCCTCCACCGTTTTCCGGGATGAAAACGACGCCGCCTGCTTCGAGCGCCTGCTTCATATCCTGAAGGGTTCGGTCATAGGGCGAGCGTTTGCCCGCCTCGAAATTGGCGATCGTCGCCTTGGCGACGTTGGCGGCCGAGGAGAGATCGTCCTGCGACCAGGCCAGCAGGGCGCGCGCGGCGCGGCATTGGGCGGAAGACAGGTCCGTCATGATAGCCTTGCGTCGAAAGTGTCCTGGGATAGATTATATAAAAGATGCAATCTTGCACAAGCGGTGATGAGAGCGTGGATGGCAAGGACGGCTGTCAGGTTCACGATCGGCCAAGACCCCTCCCCAACCCCTCCCCACAAGGGGGAGGGGCTTATATGCCGCTCCCGACGCTTTTTACTTCAACGTTTCATTTGCAGAAAGGCTGATGTTTTTTGCAGGCGGATGCCGCGGCTTCGCCCCTCCCCCTTGTGGGGAGGGGTTGGGGAGGGGTTTTGCAAACCGCCTGCACAGCGCTCCGGTTGCGTCTGACAGCTACCCCGAGTGTTACTCCACCCCCGCATTCTTTCGACCCCTAATACTTCAGATTCATCCCCTGAAAGGCAAGGTTGATTGACTGCATATTATTAAAGCCTAATTTTGCAGTCCCTTAATCACGCACTCGGGAGGAAACAATGCGTGAGCCGGATATGCAGAAACTCGATGCACTGGTCGGCCGGCTGGTCGGCGATGTCGGCGCCGCCATGTCGGGCGCCTTGGTCGTGCTGGGCGACAAGGTGGGAATTTTCAAGGCGATGGCCGATGGGACGCCGATGAACGTCCAGCAGCTTTCCGCAAAAACCGGGGTGAAGGAGCGTTACCTCCGGGAGTGGCTCAGCGCCCAGGCGGCGGCTGATTATATCGTCTATGACGAAAAGACCGATCGTTTCAGCCTGACGCCGGAGCAGGCGATGGTATTTGCCGAGGAAAATAGCCCGGCCTTCTTTGTCGGCGCCTTCGAGGTCGTGCAATCCATGTGGATGGACGAGCCAAAGGTCACTGATGCCTTCCGCACCGGCCAGGGGCTCGGCTGGCATGAGCACAGCACCTGCCTGTTCCGGGGCACCGAGCGCTTCTTCCGTCCGGGCTATAACAGCCATCTCGTCGCCGAATGGATCCCGGCGCTGGCCGGGGTGGAAGACAAGCTCAAGGCCGGCGCCAAGGTCGCCGATGTCGGCTGCGGCCATGGCGCCTCGACCATCCTGATGGCGCAGGCCTATCCCGCCTCCCACTTTACCGGCTTCGACTATCACGGCCCGTCGATCGAAAAGGCCAAGGCGGCTGCGAAAGAGGCAGGTGTCGGCGATCGTGTGACGTTCGAGCAGAGCCGGGCGGCGGAATTTCCAGGCCGCGGCTATGACATGGTCGCCATGTTCGACTGCCTGCACGATATGGGCGATCCGGTCGGCGCCGGCCAGCATGTCAGGGAAACGCTTGGGCCGAACGGCACCTGGCTGATCGTCGAGCCCTTTGCCCATGACCATCTCAAGGACAATCTCAACCCCGTCGGCCGCGTCTATTACGGCGCCTCGACGATGATCTGCACGCCGGCGTCGCTCTCCCAGGAGGTGGGGCTCGGGCTCGGCGCCCAGGCGGGAGAAATGAAGCTTCGCAAGGTGGCGCTCGACGCCGGCTTCACCCATTTCCGCCGCGCCACGGAAACCCCGTTCAACATGGTGTTCGAGGTGCGGGCCTGAGAAACCCCGGCCGGCGGCTATTTCAGCTTGCCGATGCTGGCATACATGCCGGTGGTGCGGAATTCCGTCGGGTTGGTGCCGTAGACCCGGCGGAAGACTTTGGAGAAATAGTTCGGATCCTCGAAGCCGCACATGATGGCGACTTCCTTGACCGGCAGGAAATCCGCCTTGGTCAGCAGCTTGACGGCGCGCTGCAGCCGCTGCTGCAGCACGAACTCGGCTGGCGGCATGCCCTCGCTCTCGGCGAAGCTGCGGGAGAAATGCGCACGGCTGAGGCCGACGATGCCGGCGAGTTCGCTGACCGGCAGCGGCTTTTCGAGATTGGCGTTGATATGGTCGATCACCGGCTGCATCGGGCTGAGCTCGGCGGCAAAGGCCGGCGAGCCGAAGACGTCGTCATAAAGCGCCATCGCCGCTTCATAGGCAATCGCCGAGGCCGCTCCCGGCGAGGTCGCCCCGGTGACGAGGCGCAGGCTGCAATCGGCGAGATGATCGATAGTCGAAGGCTGCAGTTTCAGCACCGGCCCGGCGGTCGACAGCACCAGCTGGTGGATGCGCAGCGTCTCCTCGCCATTCATCGAAATCCAGAAATATTCCCAGCGCTCGCCCTTCTCCAACCAGTAGCGATGATTGTGCGGCACGAGCACCAGCAGCGTGTCGCCGCCCTGAAGCCGATAATTGCGGTTCTGATAGCGCAACCGGCCCGAGCCGCTGATCGTGTGCTGCAGCACGGTGAAGGGCGTCTGGCCGCGTCTTCTTCCGTCCCAGTCATAGGGCTCGTTCTCGCGCACTTCATAGCCGGAGCTGGTCGGCATGGCATGCAATCGCTGCCGGCCGCGGGGCAGCGAAACCGTCCTCATCGACTGTCCGTTGGCAATCAAATTCTGCAGCACAAAATTACCCCTGAAAGCATAATCCTTCTCTGGTCGGCCTGCCGATTTCGGGCATAATCCCGCTCGACAAACAGGGAAGAGACCACGGCCGATCGAGCGGCCGGGAGGAAAACAGGCAGTTTTTCGGCTTTTTCAACCACATGTTCCGGCATGCGGGCTGATCCTCCATATCCGTCTTTCCTGTAGCATTCGAATGGGCCGAGGTGAAGATCATGAGTTTCAAAATCGCTATCATCGGTGCGGGCAGCGTTGGGTTCACCAAGAAGCTGTTCACCGATATTTTGTGTGTTCCGGAGTTTCGCGACGTCGAATTCGCGCTGACCGATCTCAGCGAGCATAATCTGGAGATGATCAAGGCGATCCTCGACCGGATCGTCGAGGCGAACGGGCTGCCGACCAAGGTGACGGCGACGACCGACCGGCGCCAGGCGCTTTCCGGCGCGCGCTACATCATCAGTTGCGTGCGCGTCGGCGGTCTCGAGGCCTATGCCGACGATATCAGGATCCCGCTGAAATACGGCATCGACCAGTGCGTCGGCGATACGATCTGCGCCGGCGGCATTCTCTACGGCCAGCGCAACATCCCCGTCATTCTCGACTTCTGCAAGGATATCAGAGAGGTCGCCGAGCCGGGTGCCAAATTCCTCAACTATGCCAACCCGATGGCGATGAACACCTGGGCGGCGATCGAATATGGCAAGGTCGATACGGTCGGTCTCTGCCACGGCGTCCAGCACGGCGCCGAACAGATCGCCGAGGTGCTCGGCGCCAAGTCGCTTGGCGAGCTCGACTATATCTGCTCCGGCATCAACCATCAGACCTGGTTCATCGACCTGCGCCTCAACGGCCGCAGGATCGGCAAGGACGAGCTGGTGGCGGCCTTCGAGGCGCATCCGGTCTATTCGCAGCAGGAAAAGCTGCGCATCGACGTGCTGAAGCGTTTCGGCGTCTATTCCACCGAGAGCAACGGCCACCTTTCGGAATACCTGCCCTGGTATCGCAAGCGGCCGGAGGAAATCACCCGCTGGATCGACATGTCCGACTGGATCCACGGCGAGACCGGCGGCTACCTCCGCCATTCCACCGAGACCCGCAACTGGTTCGAGACGGAATTCCCGCAATTCCTGGAATCCGCCTCCAGGCCGATCGATCCGGCCAAGCGCTCGAACGAACATGCTAGCCATATTCTCGAGGGGCTTGAGACGAACCGGGTCTATCGCGGCCATTTCAACGTCAAGAACAACGGCGTCATCACCAACCTGCCGGCCGATGCGATCATCGAATCGCCCGGCTTCGTCGACCGCTTCGGCATCAACATGGTCTCCGGCGTCACCCTGCCGGAGGCCTGCGCGGCCACCTGCATCGCCTCGATCAATGTCCAGCGCATGTCGGTGCATGCGGCAGTCACAGGCGACATCGACCTTCTGAAGCTCGCCGTGCTGCACGATCCGCTGGTCGGCGCCGTCTCGACGCCCGAGGAAGTCTGGCAGATGGTCGACGAGATGGTCGTTGCCCAGGCCCGCTGGCTGCCGCAATATGCCGATGCCGTGCCGGCCGCCAAGGAGCGGCTGTCGAAATCCAAGGTGCAGACCCGCGACTGGGCGGGAGCCGCACGCCGCAGCGTCCGCTCGATCGAAGAGCTGCGCGCGGAAAAGGCGGCGCTGAAACAGGCCGTCTGACATTTCGTGAAGGCTGGTCGTCATGGGTTTCCGGGAGGGAAATCCATGACACCGGGCCCGCCTTCATAGCGTTCGAGGAGAAGAGAGCCGCGTGACCCGCGCTCCGGAACAAAAGGGAGAAACGATCATGAATTTCCGCAACGCAAGCATTCTGGCCGGACTGGCGCTCGGCGTCTCGGTTTTGGCGGTGAATGCCTATGCCGCCGAGGCAACCGTGCCGCCGGTGCCGCCGGATTTCCCGGCTGAAGGCAAGATCAACTATGTCGCGCGCGACTCCATCCTGGAGTTCAAGGCGCTGCCCGAATATCACGAGCCCGACTGGGTCACGAAGAATTTCGTTTCTTCCGGCAAGCTGCCCCCCGTGAAGGATCGTCTGCCGAAGGAGCCGATGGTCTTCAAAACCGGCAACATGCCCGATGGCATCGGCGTCTACGGCGATACGATGCGCCACGTCATCGGCGGCCGGCCGGAAGGCTGGAACTACGGTGCCGGCCAGACGCAGGGCTGGGGCGGCATCGATATCGGCCTGTCCGAATGCCTGACGCGCACCGCGCCGCTGTTCCAGGTGAAGGCCCAGGACACCGAGCCGCTGCCGAACCTCGCCAAGAGCTGGGATTGGTCCCCAGACGGCCACAAGCTGACCATGCACCTGGTCGAAGGCGCCAAGTGGTCTGATGGTGCGCCGTTCAACGCCGACGACATCATGTTCTACTGGGACGACGAAGTCGTCGATCCGAACGTCTCGCCGCTCGGCGGCGGCGCCTCGCCGGAGGCTTTCGGCGTCGGCACGACGCTGAAGAAGATCGACGACTACACCGTCGAATGGACCTTCAAGGAGGCCTTCCCGAAGCAATATCTCTATACGATGTCCTACCCGAACTTCTGCCCGGGTCCATCGCATATCCTCAAGCCCCAGCATCCGAAATATTCTAAGAACACTTACGACCAGTTCAAGAACGCCTTCCCGCCGGAATACATGAACATGCCGGTGATGGGCGCCTGGGTGCCGGTGGAATATCGTTCCGACGATATCATCGTGCTCCGCCGCAACCCCTATTACTGGAAGGTCGACGAGAAGGGCAATCAGCTGCCTTATCTCAATGAGCTGCATTACAAGCTCTCGACCTGGGCCGACCGCGACGTGCAGGCGGTGGCGGGCTCCGCCGATATTTCCAACCTCGAGCAGCCGGAAAACTTCGTCGCGTCGCTGAAGCGCGCCGCCGAGAAGACGGCGCCGGCACGTCTGGCCTTCGGCCCGCGCCTCATCGGCTATAACCTGCGCATGAACTTCTCCGCCAACGGCTGGGGCAGCCCGGATGAGCGCGGCCAGGCGATCCGCGAGCTGAACCGCAATGAGGACTTCCGCAAGGCCGTCACCATGGCGCTCGACCGCAAGGCGATCGGCGACTCGCTGGTCAAGGGGCCGTTCACGGCGATCTATCCGGGCGGGCTTTCCTCAGGCACCAGCTTCTACGACCGCAACTCCACCGTTTACTATCCCTTCGATCTCAAGGGCGCTAAGGCGGAACTCGCCAAGGCCGGGCTGAAGGATACAGACGGCGACGGCATCGTCAACTTCCCGGCCGGCACGGCCGGCGGCAAGAATGTCGAAATCGTCATGCTGATCAACAATCAGTACACGACCGACAAGAGCCTTGCCGAAGGTGTCGTCGGCCAGATGGAGAAGCTCGGGCTGAAGATCGTCCTCAATGCGCTCGATGGCGCCAAGCGTGACGACGCCCATTATGCCGGCCGCTTCGACTGGCTGATCCAGCGCAACACGACGGAACTGTCGTCGGTGGTGCAGAACACCGAGCAGCTTGCCCCGGTCGGCCCGCGCACCAGCTGGCAGCATCGCGCCGGCAAGGACGACAAGCTCGATCTGATGCCCTTCGAAAACGAACTCGTCGACGTCGTCAACAAGTTCACGACCAGCCAGAGCAACGACGAGCGCGTCGATCTGATGAAGCAATATCAGAAGATCTCGACCGAGCACGTCAACACGGTGGGCCTGACCGAATATCCGGGTGCGCTGATCATCAACAAGCGGTTCTCCAACGTACCGCAGGGCACGCCGATCTTCATGTTCAACTGGGCTGAAGATTCGGTCATCCGCGAACGCCTGTGGGTGGCGGCCGACAAGCAGGGCAAATACGAGCTGTTCCCCGAGCAGCTGCCCGGCAAGCCCGGCGACAAGGGCCCGATCAACTGATCGGTGTCCTCAGGACAAAGAGTTGAGCGCGTCGCATCCGATGCGGCGCGCCGGAGAACTCCCTCCCAGCTGAAATGAGCTTCCGGCCGCGCGTGGCGCGCGGCCGGATATGACCAACGAGCCGGCCGCGCCGACAAGGAGCGACTGGCGGCAAGGAAAAGCGGACCGTCCGATGTTACGATTCCTGCTCGTGCGCATAGCCTCCGCGATCCCCGTCCTCTTCATCCTGAGCGTGGTGACCTTCGCGATCATCCAGGCTCCGCCCGGCGACTACGCCGATTATATAAGATCGCAGCTGATCAATCAGGGCGGCGCCTCCTACGCCCAGGCCGACGCCCAGGCCCAGGCCTACCGGGTCGAGCACGGCCTGGACAAGCCGATGGTCGTGCAATACGTCAACTGGATCGGCGGCATCGTCACCCGCGGCGATTTCGGCTACAGCATGTTCTACAACAAGCCGGTCGCCGATGTCGTTGCCGAGCGGCTGCCGCGCACGCTGCTCTTGGCGCTGGTCTGCCATATCTTCGCTTCGGTGCTCGGCATCGGCTTCGGCATCTGGGCGGCGACACGCCAGTACAGCTGGATCGACAGCACGCTTTCGGCGGTGTCCTTCCTCGGCATGACGGTGCCGCGCTTCCTGATGGCGCTGATCATCGTCTATCTCCTGGTCTTCCAGTTCAACGTGTCGGAGATCGGCAGCTTCTTCTCGCCGCAATATGGCGGGGCGCCCTGGTCCTGGGCGAAATTCGTCGACCTCGTCCACCATGTCTGGCCGGTCGTGGCGATCGCCACCTTCGGCGGGCTCGCCTACAATATGCGGGTGATGCGCGGCAATCTGCTCGATACGCTGAATGCCCAATATGTCGAGACGGCCAAGGCCAAGGGGCTTTCCGGCGGTGCGGTGGTAATGCGCCATGCGGTGCCGAATGCGCTGCACCCGCTGGTGATGTATCAGGGCGTCGTGCTGCCCTACATGCTGACCGGCGAGATCGAGACCGCCATCATCTTCGCGCTGCCGACCGTCGGCCCGGCGATCGTCGGCTCGATGGCGATCGGCGACGTCTATGTCACCGCCACCTTCATGCTGGTGCTGTCGGCGACGCTGATCGTCGGCAACATCATCGCCGACATGCTGCTGGCGCTGCTCGATCCGCGTGTCCGCCAATTTGAAGGAGCCTGAGATGCTGGCTTTCGACTCCTCGCCGCCACCGCCGACGACGACCGAAACCTCGGTCGGCAAGCCATCGCGCGGGCATGAGAGCTATATCGCCCTGGTCTGGCGCCGGCTCAGGCGCTCCTGGACCGGTATGGCCGGGCTCATCCTCGTCGGGCTGCTGCTCCTTATGGCGATCTTTGCCGATTTCGTCGCGCCGATGGACCCTAAGGCGACCGATGTCGGTTTCGCCCCGCCGCAGGTGATGAGCTTCCACGACAAGGACGGCAATTTCGTCTTCCAGCCGCGCGTCTATGCGCTGTCGGATTCCGAGGAGCTCGATCCGGTCACCTTCCAGCCGATCGTCGGCATGGATTACGACAATCCGCGGCTGCTCGGCTTCTTCGTCAAGGGCGCCGAATACGAGCTTTTCGGCCTGATCCCGGCCGACCGCCACTTCTTCGGGTCGACCGACGGCCAGCCGGTGCATTTCCTCGGCACCGACAAGTTCGGCCGCGACGTGCTGTCGCGCGCCATTATCGGTTCGCGCATCTCGCTGATGATCGCGCTCACCGTCGTCTTCATCGTCACGCTGATCGGCACGACGGTCGGCATGGTTTCGGGCTATTTCGGCGGCACCTTCGATATCTGGCTGCAGCGCTTCGTCGAGCTGGTGCTCGCCTTTCCGCAGCTGCCGCTCTATCTCGCATTGACCTCGCTGATCCCGGTGACGGCGCCGACCAACGTCTTCCTCGCCTTCGTCATCGTCGTCATGTCGGCGCTCGGCTGGGCGCAGATGTCGCGCGAGGTGCGCGGCAAGACCCTGGCGCTCGCCCGCATCGATTACGTCCGGGCGGCGATGGCGGTCGGCGCCACCGACCGGCGCATCATCATCCAGCATATCTTCCCGAATGTGATGAGCCATGTCATCGTTGCGGTGACGCTCGCCATCCCGAGCGTCGTGCTGCTCGAATCCTTCCTCGGTTTCCTCGGCTTTGCCGTCAAGCCGCCGCTGATCTCCTGGGGGCTGATGCTGCAGGATACCGCGACCTATTCGGTCATCGGCTCCTATCCCTGGATTCTCTCCCCCGTCGGCTTCGTGCTCGTCACCGTCTTCGCCTTCAATGCGCTGGGCGACGGACTGCGCGACGCGGTCGATCCTTATTGAGGTGATTGATATGGCGCTTTCCCTGGTCAATTCCTTCGCCCCGCTTGTCCGCCACGACCATGACGGCCGCTCGGAAACCCCGATCATCGACGCCCGCAATGTGGCGGTGAATTTCAAGGTCGAGGACGGCATGGTCGAAGCCGTCAAGGACGTCTCCTTCCAGCTCTATCGCGGCGAGACCATCGCCATCGTCGGCGAATCCGGCTCCGGCAAATCGGTGACTGCAAGAACGGTGATGGGGCTTCTGTCGAAGCGCGCCGTCGTCTCCGGCAAATCGACGGTTTCCTATGACGGCAGCAATATCCTGAAATTTTCCGAGCGGGAGCGCCGCAAGCTGCGCGGCGACCGCATCTCGATGATCTTCCAGGAGCCGATGAGCTCGCTGAACCCGATCTATACGATCGGCAGCCAGATCGTCGAGGCGATCCGTGTGCACCGCCGCATGAGCCGCAGGGATGCGGAAAAGCGGGCGCTGGAACTGCTCGAACATGTGCAGATTCCCGATCCCGCCGCACGCATCCGGCAATATCCGCATCAGCTTTCCGGCGGCCAGCGCCAGCGCGTGATGATCGCCATGGCGCTCGCCAACGATCCCGACGTGCTGATCGCCGACGAGCCGACGACGGCGCTCGATGTCACCGTGCAGGCGCAGATCCTCAACCTGATCCGCAACCTGCAGAAGGAAATGGGGATGGCCGTCATCCTCATCACCCACGACCTGACGGTGGTGCGGCAGTTTTCCGATTACGTCTATGTGATGCAGCATGGCGAGGTGCGCGAGCACAACACCACCGAGGCGCTGTTTGCCAATCCGCAGCACGCCTATACCAGGCATCTGCTCGCCTCCGAGCCGCGCGGCGAGGCCAATCCGCTGCCGGAGGGATCGGATGTCATTCTCGATGCCAAGGGCGTGCGGGTCGCCTTCATGCTGCGCCACGGCACCTTCCTGAAGCCGGCGATGCGCGAGCTTGTCGCCGTCGACAGTCTCGATTTGACGCTGCGCCGGCACGAGACGCTCGGCCTCGTCGGCGAATCCGGTTCCGGCAAGACGACCTTCGGCCAGGCGATCCTGCGGCTGAATACGCCCGATAGCGGCGAGATCCATTTCGACCATCAGCCGATCCACGGGCTTTCCCGCGCCGAGATGCGGCCGCTGCGGGCCCGCATGCAGGTGGTGTTCCAGGACCCGTTCTCCTCGCTCAACCCGCGCATGACGATCGGCCAGATCATCGAGGAGGGCCTCGTCGTCAACCGGCTGGGCGCCTCCAAGGGCGAGCGGCAGGACCGGGTGTGCGAGGCGCTGATCTCGGCCGGCATGCCCGGCAATATTCTGTCGCGTTTCCCGCATGAATTTTCCGGCGGCCAGCGCCAGCGCATCGCCATTGCCCGCGCCATCGCGCTGGAGCCGGAATTCATCCTGCTCGACGAGCCGACATCGGCGCTCGACCTCTCCGTCCAGGCCCAGATTATCGAACTCCTGCGCAAGTTGCAGGACGAGCGCGGTCTGAGCTACCTTTTCATCTCCCACGATCTCAAGGTCGTCCGGGCGCTCTGCCACCGCGTCATCGTCATGCAGCATGGCAAGATCGTCGAAGAGGGGCCCGTCAACGAAGTTCTCACCCATCCCAAGACCGCCTACACCGAACGGCTCGTCAAAGCCGCTTTCGAGGTAGCATGACTATCGAATGCCGGAGGTTATAATGGCAGCAAATCCCAAAATCACATTCATCGGAGCAGGCTCCACCGTCTTCATGAAGAACATCATCGGCGACGTGCTGCAGCGCCCGGCGCTGTCGGGCGCGACGATCGCCCTGATGGATCTCAACCCGCAGCGGCTCGAGGAAAGCGCCATCGTCGTCAACAAGCTGATCTCGACGCTCGGCGTCAAGGCCAGGGCCGAGACCTATTCCGACCAGCGCAAGGCGCTTGCCGGCGCCGATTTTGTCGTCGTCGCCTTCCAGATCGGCGGCTACGAGCCCTGCACCGTCACCGATTTCGAAGTGCCGAAGAAATACGGCCTGCGCCAGACGATCGCCGATACGCTCGGCGTCGGCGGCATCATGCGCGGGCTTCGCACCGTGCCGCATCTCTGGAAGGTCTGCGAGGACATGCTCGCCGTCTGCCCCGAGGCGATCATGCTGCAATACGTCAACCCGATGGCGATCAACACCTGGGCGATCGCGGAGAAGTACCCGACCATTCGCCAGGTCGGCCTCTGCCACTCGGTGCAGGGCACGGCGATGGAACTCGCCCACGATCTCGACATTCCCTACGAGGAAATCCGCTACCGCGCCGCCGGCATCAACCACATGGCCTTCTATCTCAAATTCGAGCATCGCCAGGCCGACGGCTCTTACCGCAACCTCTATCCCGATCTGGTGCGCGGCTATCGCGAGGGCAGGGCGCCGAAGCCCGGCTGGAACCCGCGCTGCCCGAACAAGGTGCGCTACGAGATGCTGACGCGGCTCGGCTATTTCGTTACCGAAAGCTCGGAGCATTTCGCCGAATACACGCCCTATTTCATCAAGGAGGGCCGCGACGACCTGATCGAGAAATTCGGCATTCCGCTCGACGAATATCCGAAGCGCTGCATCGAGCAGATCGAGCGCTGGAAGGGCCAGGCGGAAGCCTATCGCAGCGCCGACAAGATCGAGGTGACACCATCGAAGGAATATGCCTCCTCGATCATCAACTCGGTCTGGACCGGCGAACCCTCGGTGATCTACGGCAATGTCCGCAACAATGGCTGCATCACCTCGCTGCCGGAAAATTGCGCCGCCGAAGTGCCCTGCCTGGTCGACGCCTCCGGCATCCAGCCGACCTTCATCGGCGACCTGCCGCCGCAGCTGACCGCGCTGATCCGCACCAATATCAACGTGCAGGAACTGACGGTGCAGGCGCTGATGACCGAAAATCGCGAGCACATCTACCACGCCGCGATGATGGACCCGCACACGGCAGCCGAACTCGACCTCGACCAGATCTGGTCGCTGGTCGACGACCTGCTCGCCAGCCACGGCGACTGGCTGCCGGAATGGGCCCGCACCAGTCGTAAAGTTCAAGCCGCCTGACCTTTTTCTCCCAGGTTAGGCATCAAGGAGCCCCGCGGTGTGGCAACGACCGCGGGGCTTTTGTATGGAGAAGCCTGTCGGCATCAATTGCCGGAAACTCTAAATCCCCGACCCATCCAGCTGCTCGTCGTCATCGCCTTCCCAGGGCGAAGGCAGCGAGGCGCGATTGGCCGACGGCATCGGCATCCAACACTTCAGCTCCGGCTCGGCATATTCGATGATGTGCCCGGGCGAGGAATCCGAGGCGCGCCAGCCTCTCCCGCGAATTGATCGCCATGCGACCAATAGGTGAGATCAACCTCCGCCGGCCCCTGCTCGGACGCCCGGATCGTCACCAGGACCCGGCTGCAGTCCTTCGGTGCGCTTGCCATCTGGCGCCAGCGATCTGGGTCATCCATCGATTTTCCTCCTGCCTTGATGCTGGTGCGAGTGTTGCCTTGTCGTCGGAGGCGGTCAACTCAAACTTTGTGGGAGCTGTCATCTATCGGAGAAGTCGACCTTCCCCAAGCCCGTCCGCTTACTATTCGGGCGCCGTTAATCTCTCTGCGATCTGCGTCAGACACTTCGTTCTCGAACAACTGCGACCCATCGCTGAATGGAGCCGCCAGCGGGGAGCGATGCGACTACCTCTAGTCGGCGGCACGCACGGGCCAATTGCTCGGGACTAAACCGCGTCCGGAGGCTCGGGTCCACCGTTCCCGTGTCGCCGCGACATAACGGGGATCATCGGCGAAAAACGCGTGCTCGATTAGAATAACTTGCAGGCCGGCCCGCCGAGCGGTTTCGGCGAACAAGAAATAGACGTGGCGTCGCATGGCAATGATGTCTTCGTCCTCTTCATCGTCGCCTGTAGCCGTAATCGTGCGTTCGTCGCGCGGCTCTTCGCCCTTTGCAGGAAAATAGGGGCGACTGATCTGATCAAATACCAGCACACCTGGAACCGGCGAGCCGGCCTCGCCAAGGAAATGCTGGAGGGCGAAGGAAAGTGCGATATGGATGGCGAGATAGTTCTGGTCAGAGCCAACATCTGCCATCTGCAGTACGATGCTGCTGTCGGACTCGATCACCGCGACTTCTGGTTCTGCCGATGAGAAATATAGCTCAGATCCCACGCACGGCTCGATTGTTGGAAGGTTTGAGAAGGCCTCGGTGGCATATTGCGAGATTTTGCGTTCGGCACGGCGCAACCTGACGAGACGAGCGTCGCGGTCTACCAGACCTTCAAGTTCTCGAATCTGCGATTTTAAAACAGTCAGGTCACGTCCATCGGGTCGGCTTTCATCATTCATCGTTTCAACGAAAAATGATACGCGTCCCAAGAGATGAGCGCGCAGATGAGCGAGACTCGCGAACATCCTGGCGTCGTCCGACTGCCGCAGCCAAGTCCTGATTTTGTCGTCAACGCTCTTGAGACCCTTATTAATCTCCGCGCGCTTGGTCTGCAGTGCGCCATCGAATTCAATGAGTTTGGGCTTTACTCGGTCGACAGCGGCACTTTCGCTGCTCACCTTGAACAGGGTTGCTCGCAAGGCTTCGACGGTGTTGACGCCAACGTCGGACGGCTGCTCGCAGACCGGGCAAACATGCCCGACACCATCGAGTTTAAGATGGGAAGCCAGCATTAGCTTCTCACGTTGTTTGCGGACTGTGCCCTCGAACCCCGAAACTTCCTCTATGACACTCTGCGCTGCGGCAGCTTGGCGCCTAACCTCACTAAGTTCGGCCAACAATGCCTTTCTTTCCCGGTGCAGTTCCGTAAGTTGACCTTCACTTGGAACGACCTTTGCCTTGGCCGTATCTTGATTCAATGCATTCAGCCTTTCCAATAATTCGGCATCTGGAGTATCAGCTGGCGTGGGTTCGGCCATCTCCAATCGCTCTGCCTCCGCCAAAAGACTGAACGCGCGGTCACGAAACGCACTGGCCGCAGTCGCACGGGTGCGTGCTCGACGCTCCTCCAATTCCAAGGTTCGCTGTAGTTGGCGGAGCCGCCGCTCATTTAGGGCGCTAGCCTCGTCGGTTGCGCGCAAAAAATACGGTATCGTCGCGACGATGTCGGGTGCCTTGTCTGCGCGTTCAAGTCCATGCAGAAGTACCTGTTCGCTGTAGATCACCTCCTTGGTGACGAACATGTACGGAGTGACGTGGCGAACAGTGGCGCGGCCGCGCGTCTTTCCCCAGGCGTCAGGCTCCCCGGCCAGGTCGCCAATGCCGAATGCGCGCTCGAGGAAGGCTTTGGCTGCGTCGAGGGTCGTCGGCCCCTCGAATTTGTCCACCGTCGTCGGCAGAGGCAGATGGCGTCCTGAGCTCGCGAACATCTGATGACTTGTGACCTGGCCCATTGCTGGAATCAGCCGACCGACAATCATCTCGTCCTCGCCAGCAGTCCACTTGATACCGACTGCAATGCTGCGCTTTCGGACATATGCGGGCAGTTCGCACCGGCTTGACCCCAAACAATAGTCGATCGCCTTGATGAGAGCCGACTTACCTGTGCCGGACGCGCCAGTTATGATGTTGACGCCTGGTTCAAAGGTGACAGGACGATGCCGGCCATCAAGGCCGAGGAAGAAGATCGAGGCGATGTTCCAGCGGATCAAAGGGTCAGTCCCATCGTGTCATAGATTGTTTTTGTCGAGCCCGCAGTCGCGCTCCAATACCCGAGGCGGTCGGCATAACGCACAGATCGAGTGAGGTCATCCGAAAGCCCGGAGGTGAGATCCTTTTTCAGACCTGGAGTACCCACAACCAGACGCGCGCCCTCAGACAGTCTAACCGCGTGCGAGAAACAGCCCAGCCGGATCGCGCCTGCGACAAAATCCATAGAGCTGTTTAATCTTTCAGCCAGATTGACCTGGATCTGCGGGCTACGCTCAAGCCATTCCTGAAGACCTGTCTTGCGATTCGTTCGATCGAAACTCGGATGCAAATCGCCTGAGATCGTGAGCGGCAACGCCAGGTAGGCGACTGGCAGTTCCGGGCCGTTTGGATTGACTTCGACGAACCCACGCACGAAGGAGACGAGCAGGTATGCGCCAAAGGCGGGATTTGTCTCTGCATAAAGGTCATGCGCGATCTTCATGCGTCGTCAGCCAAAAGGGCCAGGTATTCGGGGTGCCAGCCAACCTCCCGGTCGATCGCCAGCACCTGATAACTCCCTCGAATATAGTAGGGGGCCTCGAACCCGGCAACGATCGGTCGAATTGTCGTCGGCGCGTCGTTGTGTGCCCACCGCAGAAGCCCAAGACCTTTGTTGCGCTTTTCGACCTCCTCAAGCGCCTCACAGATTTCGACGATTTCTACATGCTTATCTGACCAATGTTCCTTGAGAACATGATCATAGGAGGCAATCTTGGTCGCCATTCCGGGTCGTTCGTTCACCCATCGCGAACGCTGCTGACGCGCCTTCCATTCTTCGCGAATTGCCTTAACCAGATCATGACTTTTGCCGTCGACCAAACTGATTTGCCGGGTGAGCATGCCGTCTGGCTGATAATCGGCTGGATAGGCCATCGTCTCGAAATCTGCCGTAAGCCTGTCCTGCTCAATATCACCGATCAGTTCGGTAATATGCTCTTGCAATTCGCCGCGCAAGATGAATTGAGGTCTCTTCCCGCAGAGGGAATAGACGACCTGCCGATCCCACCATTCGATAAGGCGTCGCGCAACCTTTCCGCGATCGTCCGGCTTGATCAGCGTCAGGAGTTGCGCGATCGCGCCTTCCATCTCATTGATCGGCAGACTGCCTGCCTGTGTTCGAGCTTGGCGCAATAAGTTCAGTCTTGCCTCGGGCGTCAGGTTCAGGAAGGCTTGGCATCCTGCTATCCGGTCCTTGTGTGGCCGCGGCTTGTCTGCTTGGGCTGCTGCTTCCCGCTCGGCGACAACACGCTCTGCCTCATTGACGAGCGCGGCGACGAGCGGTTTCCGGTCAGCCTCGGGCGTGTTGAGAGCCTCTAAGACGCTTCCTGCTGCGATAGGAGCGACCGTGACGAGGTGGAATTGCGTCTCCGATAACGTCAGCCGGGGAAGGATGTCGATCCAGACCTTGAGCGTCCGCCAAAGCCCCTTCGAACTGATTGTTATCGCCGTGGGGGAAGACAAGAGAGAGTGTTTGAGCTGGAACAAAAGGCGCTGCCCGTTGTCCTTCAGCTCAACGTCGTCCGCGCTTTCAATAGCAACGGCTCCATCGTCTCCTGTTAATGCAACCAGGGTCTTCAACGCAAAGAACGACTGATAGTAAAAGCCAAGGGCGGCTGGACCGGCTGCATGGCTGCTATCATCTGTCATAGAGAAGCGCTTTCGTAAAATTGTTCTAAAGCGCCGCTGGCCGCACCAGAGAAGCTTAGTCGGTTTTAGATTTTGGTTCTCAGGTCTTCGATAACGCCATCAGCGGAGTTATCCGTATCCAGAGCCCGGAACAAGGGGACTCACATTGGTACACGTAACCGATAAACGACACCGCGGCTGAAAACTTCGCACTATCTGCCAAGATAAGTCTACACCCTTCAAGTACCTGCAAATTCCGAATCAATCTGCTCGGATTTTCTCATTCGTTCAACTTTAGGTTTGAGTTTTTCTGATGTTTTGCATAAATATTTTCCGGGGTAGGTCTACTTGTGATCTGTTGATGAAAAAATGATACGCCATATATGCACGCCGACAGCGGGCTATAGGTGGCAAGTAGGACGGGTGTCCTCATAGTGGGGAGCATGTCGGCTCGGATTGCGGTGAGTGGTTATGGATAACTTAGTAAGTGGCGACACTTCGGACAAACGCCCGCTCATGGACAAAATACCGGACATGCCGGCCATTCAACGAGCTACAGTAGCGCGCAAGACTGTGCGCAATGCCTCGTGGAAGGCATCGGAGATATGCGACTTAAACGCCCTCAAGACGACGTTCGAGAACTGCGACTTCAGCTATTCCATCATTGACGGTGGCTACTTTCGCGATGCCGTGTTCCGCAATTGTCGTTTCTCCGGCACCAAGTTTTTCGATTGTAATTTCAAAAGCGCCAACTTCTACAAATGCGACTTCAGTTTCGCGCGCTTCAGCACTTGCCTGATCGATACAGCCGAGATCATCGCATCGCTGCCGGATCAGCCGAACATTCGACGGGAATCCTTGCAGAACCTCAAGGCCAACGCAGTTGAAGCTGGCGACTTCGCGAGCCTGGGTCTCCTGACCCTACAGGAAATCGAGGCTGCACAACGTCACTACAGGTATGCCCTCAGGGGTTACGACAGCTACTACAGAAACAAGTATCCAAATATGCTTTCCAAGGTGCGTGCCTGCGCGAACCTGGTAGGGCTGTGGTTGGGTGGACTTATATGGGGCCACGGAGAACGGCCTTGGCGGCTTGCATCGAGCTGCTTCGTGATACTTTGTTTTCTGGCTCTCGTAAATTTCTGGAGCCTCTTGCCGCGCGTTACTTGGAGCGAAACAGACAAGGGGCTGGCCTCGCTCGACTATGTTTTCAGGCTTTTCCTTGATCTCAATCCCAACCCGACGTTCGCTGGCTTCACGGCGGTCGATTTCGCGATCGTGGCGATGAGGTACATTTACATCGGGCTCTTCATATCAGTTCTCTACAAGTCGATCTCCCACAGATGACCGGCGGAACTTTGCTCGCATCATATGTTTTTGGATCTGTTGGCAGAGGTCAGGCGGACCATCTCAGCGATCTCGACATTCTTGCCGTGGTCGAAAACGCCAAAGGTAAGGTCCCCGAGAACGTTGTACTGGCAACCGTGCCGGCAACGCTCCGTCGTATGAAATCTTCGATCTCATGGTACGGCGAGAACCGACTGCGTGAAATGTTCGCTAATGGTGAGCTTTTTGCCTGGCATCTCCATCGCGAGACGCGTCCGCTTTTCGATACTCAAGGGTTCTTGGCCAAACTTGGCACGCCATCGCCTTACAGAGATACGGAGAGGGACGTCGCATCGTTCATCAAGGTTATGCGCGAGATACCCGCACAGATCGCTCTCAACCAAGGCAATGCGATCTATGAGGCCGGCCTGATCTACGTGTGTCTCCGCAATATTGCCATGTCTGCTTCTTGGGACCTCTGTGACGCACCTGATTTTTCCAGGTATTCCATTTTCAATCTTGGAGGGGTACCGCGCTGTCCGTTGTCCCAGGTCGAGTTTGAGCAGGCGATGTTTTGCCGGATGGCGGGACAGCGGGGTGCGCCGCCACCGGACGGTGTTGACGCGGCGTTCGTTATTGATGTGCACTCCCGCGTTTGGCCATGGTTGGAAGCATTGAGCGAGAGGTTATCGGGAGAGGGAACGAGTGGATAATCAAACAAGACGGACCCGCTTCGAATCTCGGATTAAAATAGAGCGCGAGTTCTTATCGGTGGTAAACGCCGTTTTCGGTCAAGGTTGTCCCTTATCCGGAATGACCGGTGACGCGATTAATCACTGGGAAAAGCAGGCTAGCTCTGACGCGCAAGGTCCGAGCGTTGAGGGGATAGCGGCTCTTCTGAGAGAAGCCTCGGCCAGAGCGGAACTTATGGCAGACGACAGTAAAGATGTTTTCGAACCGGATCGGCGGGAGCTGAATTCTCTTGCGAGCGTTCATGATCTTCTAGTCCTAGAGCTGTCCTTGTTTTCAACCGAAGCCCGTTGAATGTAGGTGAGTAGAGAGACTGTCGGAAATTTCGACGGTTTTTTCTCGCCTGAGAGTTGGGTCGGAGGCCGTAGGTAGACGGCACGCTGGCGCTCGTTCGTCGCCGTGGCTAAGCTTCTCGGCTGGTCGACATGGGCGAAGCAGGTGTCTTCAGCACTCGCAGCGTTTGTCATGTCGGCATTAGTGGTCAGCCTCGGGATGTCACCGTCGCACTGGTCGGCGGGGGCACTGGCAGCCATACCGGTCGTCTTGATCAGGTGTCGAGGAACTGCATCATATCGATCAACGGCTTGTATCTGACCAGAAAGTATGCAGCTTTGACGCCCATTGCCAACCGCATCATAGATTGGATACTCGCAAAAATCGTGCGAACATTACTACTCGGATCGATTGAATGGACTCTGACGAAATCGTTTCTCTGACCGGCTCGGATTTCACTTATAACTACAAGGAGCTTCCAACTCGTTGCTCCGATAGTGAGATTCAAAATTATATCAGCCGAACGCGTGATTTATTTAATCCCATCGCGCGTGTTTTTGAAGACGCTAACAATACCGAATGGTTTATTCGAAGCTATCTTGCATTGAAATACGTGTTGGGCTCTACGGTGCTTGCCAACTCTGCTGAATATGCCGAAGAGCGAAACTTACAGGTGACGCTGCCATATCTCCGATACTACACTATCTTAAACTGCAGTCGCGCATTTCTTCTGACCCTTCCGTGCCTTGATTGGCGGGGTGAAAAGACAATTGAAATGACGCACAGCAATATACTCAACCTGACTGGCGACAAGCTAAAACGGCTCGGTCAGCGTCACGAAGATACGGTGAAACCGAGGCTGCTCGCCGCTAAAGACCAACGGGAATTGTTCTCCTACAGATTTCCGTCAACGGCTTTGCGCATATTCGGCGATGACATTGTATCAGTTGAAGAGGCGATAGATATCGCCCGCCTTCTGACGGATTTGGCGCAAATCAATCTCGCCTGCCTCGAAAGTCGGGTAAACAGGTATCATCCTCAAAGAAAGTTCGGTCTGCTCGATATCGATGACATGTGGCATACCATGCAATACGATGGCGTCACCGCATCTCTCATCGATGATGAGGATTACAGCCGGGTTGCGTATTTCGTTCGGAAGTACACAGGCCCCGCGTCCCTCGGAGCCTTAGCCACGGATGGACTTGTCGACGAGTTCTTTAGCGCGTGGTCTCCAGTGGATGACATTGATCATCAGGTCGCCTTCAATGCAGATCGGCAATGGAATCTGTTGCTAGATGTATGGTGATAGCCTGATGGGTTTCATCGAGTAATGTTCTCAGAATACATGGTAAAGGACATTGCCACGGGAATTCAATGTGATGAGTTCTTAAAAAAACTGCAGGTCGTGAGTTCGTATACGTTCAAGGCAACCAACTCCAGTTATCCTAAAAAGTTTTCACCCGGTCATGATTGTTAAAGTAGCTTGGCCCGATGACCGCGCTTTTCATCATCCATCCAGCATTGCATAGAGCGGGCGAGAAATGCTTCCGGCCGCCCAGAACACACGACGACAAACGCAAGTCCAGGTCAAAGCGTTGTCAAACTGAACACCTCTGGCGCCTCGCAGCGGTTCAGGGCATCCTATGATGGCTGAAATTGTGTTTATGGCAGTTGGAGGAATGCTGATGCGTTGCTTTACCGTGCTTGGACCCTCGCAGACCGGAAAATCGACAGTCGTGGAAAAGCTCGGCTCGCTGGAGGGGACGCCGAGAAAATCCAGCTCCCCTTATGGATTGAACCTCACGGAGTTCACCTTCGGAAACGAGGCGTGGTGTGCACTGGATGCGCCAGGACCCAACGAAGCGTTGGCGCATGCCCAGCACGCGCTTCTTGCCAGCGACGCCTGCATATTGTGCGTTTCATCGGCACCCGAGGAGGCTGTGCTCGCCGCGCCCTATCTCAGGATCGTCGAAGCCTCGGGGACGCCCTGCATCCTCTTCGTCAACCGGATGGACGAACCGAGAGGGCGGTTGAGGGACGTGATCGCCGCGCTTCAAGACTACGCCAACCACACGCTTTTGCTTCGCCAGATCCCGATCCGGGAGGGGGACAGGATCGTAGGCAGTTGCGATCTGATTTCGGAACGGGCGTGGCGCTATCGGGAAGGCCAGACTTCGGCGCTGATCGCAATCCCCGAAAGCACTGCCGAACGCGAGCACGAAGCGCGCACCGAGCTCCTGGAACATCTGTCCGAATTTGATGACTGGCTTCTCGAGGAACTGATCGAGGACCGCGAGCCGCCCAGCGAGGCGCTCTATGCGATTTCATCACGGGTTCTCAGGGAAAACAGAATTATCCCGGTCCTGATCGGTGCTGCAAGTCACGGCAACGGCATGATGAGGCTGATGAAAGCGCTGCGCCACGAGGCGCCGCCGGTGGGGATTCTCAGGCAGCGTCTCGCGCAGACGGAAACTGTCGATGAAGGCAAGCTGGCGGCCGTGAGCTTCCATGCCTATCATCGCCAGAATGTCGGCAAGACGGTGCTCGTGCGTGCTCTTGGCGAGGGACTGCGGCAAGGCGCATCACTGGGCGGCTCCAGCCTCGGCGCCGTACAAAATCTCGCAAACGGGCGGTCCAATTCGGCGGTTCTGCCGGCACCTGGGGAGGTCTTCGCGACTGTCAAGTCCGACCATCTGCGCGTCCCTTCGCTCTTGACCTCCGGCGCGGTGGTCGCCCCGCCCGAGTGGACGGAACCACCCACGCCGATGCTTGAAAGGATACTGATTCCGGGCAGCGAGCGCGATGAAAACAAGCTTTCCGAAACGCTGGCAAAACTTTCCGAGACGGATCGCGGCCTGAAAGTCTTGCAGGAGGAAGGCACCGGCGCTCAACTCGTCCGCGCCCAGGGGCCGGTACATCTGCGTGAACTTTGCCGAACGCTCTCCGATGTCTTTCACATCTCCGTGACCGACCGAACGCCCAGCCCGATCTACCGCGAGACAATCACGAAACCATCGGAGGTTCATTACCGCCATCGCAAACAGACCGGTGGTGCCGGGCAATTCGCGGATGTGAAGCTGAGCATTCACCCCAACGAGCGCGGCCAGGGCTTCACCTTTGGCGAAACCGTCAAGGGCGGCGCCGTTCCGCGCAATTACTTCCCCGCCGTCGAAGCGGGCGCGCGTGAAGCGATGGAGAAAGGACCGCTGGGCTTCGAGGTCATCGATGTCGGCGTAACGCTGTCAGATGGTCAGCACCATACCGTCGACAGTTCGGAACACGCCTTCCGGACTGCGTCGAAAATGGGGGTGCGTCAGGCGCTTGCCGAAGGATCGACCGTCTTGATGCAGCCGGTCTTCCGCAGCGAGATTCACATTCCGTCGGTCTATTCGGGCAGCCTCGTCCAGATCGTCTCCGCCCTCAACGGCCAGGTTCTCGGCTTCGACCGGGATGAAACCGCCAAGGGTTGGGACATCTTCCGGGCGCTCGTTCCGGGCGGCGCACTTGACGAACTGGCGCGGTCGCTGCGCTCGGCGACGCAGGGCATTGGTTATTTTTCCAAGACCTTCGATCACTTCGAGGAACTATACGGCAAGGAAGCGGACGCCATTGTGAGGGCGAAGGAGAAATCGGGCACCGCACACTGAAACCTTCGCGCCGCTTCATGCTCGCGCGCAGCTATGCTGCCGGACGGCTGATACGAGCCGTTCTCGCTGAACGATTTCGCTCCGATACGCTGCACTGCCTCCTGGCCGATCAGCCCGGATGCTTTTGCGGCTGCCCAGACGAAGTTCCTCCCCGCTTGCCAAAAAACCACAATTGCCTCACTTAGTTCACACATCCACCCTCGGCATGAAGAATTGGATCAACGCTGCATGCGCATAGCTTACGTTTTTCTCGGTGCATTTCTTGCACTCGTACAGTCCGCCTCCGCTGAAGTCGCATCGCCGCCGGTTTTGGCGCCGCTGGAGCGACAGGCGGAAGCGGCTCAGTTGAGCGCGCAATTTCTCTCGCGCTATAGTTATAAGCCGGTTCCGCTCGACGATGCCTTGTCGGCCAGGGTCATGGATGGGTTCATCAAGTCGCTGGATCCGGACCGCATGTTGTTCCTGCAGGCCGATATCGACAAGTTCATGGCGGAGCGCAGCGAGATCGACGATGCGATCGAGCGGAAGGACTTGAAGATCCCGTTTACGATCTTCAACGCCTATGAACAGCGTGTCGTCGACCGCATGACCTATGCGCGCAGCCTGCTGAAGCAGGATTTCGATTTCAGCGGGCAGGACAATTATTCGGTGCTGCGCGAGAAGGCGCCCTGGCCGCAATCGCAAGCCGAGAGTGATGAGCTGTGGCGCAAGCGCGTCAAAAGCGACTGGCTGCGGCTGAAGCTCGGCGGCAAGGCCGATGCGGCCATCCGCGAAACGCTCGACAAACGCTATGAAAACACGCTCGAGCGCGCTTACAAATTCAAGAGCGACGACGTTTTCCAGTCGTTCATGGACGCCTATTCGAACGCCATCGATCCGCACACGGATTATTTCGGCGCGGCCGCTTCGGCCGATTTCGATGTGTCGATGAAGCTTTCGCTGTTCGGCATCGGCGCGGTGCTGCAGGAGCGCGACGATTATACGACGATCCGTGAGCTGGTGCCCGGCGGGCCGGCCGAGCTTTCCGGCAAGCTTGCGGTCGGTGACCGCATCACCGGCGTCGGCCAGGGCAAGAACGGGCCGATCAAGGAAGTGGTGGGCACGCGGCTGGATGAGGTCGTGCAGATGATCCGCGGCAAAAAAGGCTCCGTCGTGCGCCTCGATATTCTGCCGGCCGATGCCGGCGCCGATGCCACGCATCGCGTCGTCAGCCTGGTGCGCGATAAGATCAGCCTGGAAAAGCAGGCGGCCAGGAAGACCGTGCAGACCGTGAAAGTCGGCGATACCGAGCGCAAGATCGGCATCATCACCCTGCCGGTCTTCTATGAGGATTTTGAAGCCAAGGGCAAAGGCGACAAGGATTACAAGAGCGCCAGCCGCGATGTCGCCAAGCTGCTCGGCGAGCTGAAGGATGAAAAGGTCGACAGCGTTCTCATGGACCTGCGCAACAATGGCGGCGGTTCATTGGACGAGGCGATCGATTTGACCGGCCTCTTCATCGGCAAGGGCCCGGTCGTGCAGCAGCGTCGCAGCGACGGCAAGATCGAGGTCAAAAGCTCGGATCTGGCAGAGCCTGTCTGGGCAGGCCCGATGGGTGTGCTGATCAATCGCGGCTCGGCCTCGGCCTCGGAGATTTTTGCCGCGGCCATCCAGGATTACGGCCGCGGCGTGATTGTCGGCGAAGGCAGCTTCGGCAAGGGCACGGTTCAGACGGTCGTCGATCTCGACCAGATGGTTCACAACAGCAAGCCCGAATATGGCGAGCTGAAGGTGACGATCGCCCAGTTTTTCCGGGTCAATGGCGGCACGACGCAGCTGCGCGGCGTCACCCCGGATATCAACCTGCCGGGGCTGTCTGATCCGACAAGCTTCGGCGAGACCAGCTATGACAATGCCCTGCCATGGGCGGAGATCAAGCCGGCGAAATACGCGCCCGAAGGCAATGTCACAGCCTTGTTGCCGGCATTGCAAAGCCGCCACGATGCCCGGGTCAAGGGCGATCCGGATTTCCAGCGCCTGGTGAAAGACATTGCCGACCTGAAGGCGCAGCGCGAGAAAGGCACCGTCTCCCTGAATGAAGCCGAACGCCGCAAGGAAGCGGCGGCGCGCGAGAAACGCTTCAAGGAGCGGGCGCAGGCGAGCGATGGCGACAACCCCGCCGGCGATGATGGCCTGGAGGCGGGCGAGCGCAGCCTGAGCGCCGATATCGCCCTCGAAAACGCCCGCAAGAACGCAAAAGACGTCCTGCTCGACGAGGCCGCCGCCATTCTTGCCGACGAGGTGGGTTTGCAGGACGGCGTGCTGAATGCCGCCACGAAACCATCGGGACAGGCGGACGGGAAATAGGCATACCGGCTGCAGCGCCGCGCGTCTCCGGACAGGAGACCGCGGCGTACTGGCGCATACAATCGTAGCCGCAATCGAGATTTCGACCGCGGCGCCGCTGGCTGTGGATGACCGAGACGGTGCAGCAGAACGGCTGCTGTTCGCTTACGGTTCAGACAGTCTCCGCCATCACCGTTCGCCCGTCCCTGCCACGGACCATTGCTATCCCGCCGAGCAGATTGCGAAGGTCGGTCGCGATTTTGTTGGCGATGACGCCGAGCGCCAGGCCACCTGATATCGCCAGCAGATGAAAGAGGGGAGCCGGCAGCACGGCCGCTGCCTGCGGCATCAGCAGTTCCGGCACGAAACGGTGCAGCAGGTAGGTGGGAAAGGCCGAGACGGCGATCAGCGTCACGACACGCCCCAGCCGCGCGGGCAGATGAATACGCGGCAGGTAGAGAAGGGCGAGAAGCGCTGCGAAGATCGTCAGATATTTGATCGTCGTTCCGATCCAGAGCGTTTCCCAGAAGGCGAGATAACCGAGCACGGCGGCGGCAACCGCCGTCAGGATGATCCGGTGCGCCGTCTTGCCGGCAAGGCCCGCGCACCAGCCGAACACGCCGAGATGCAGGCCCCAGTAGATGGTGAAAATCTGCCGCCTGCCGATATCGAAGAGCAGCGGCAGAGAAAACCGCGCGGCAACCGCCAGCCCAAGCAGCGCCAGCGAGAAGGCAAAGGGGTGCGCCCGCGCCAGCCTGCGCACATCAGGCACGGCAAAAACCAGCAGGAAAACCAGAAGCGTCTGCGCATAGGCTTCAATGAACCAGTAGAGATAGGGAAGCATCTCGTGGCGCTCCGGCTCGGCATAGCCGAAATTGCCGGTCAGCGTGACCGAGGCCCAGGGAACGGTGCGCCAGGCGAGCCCATAGGCGGCGACGATGAGAAAATAGGGGATGAGAACGTTGATTGCCGGCCGCAGCGCATGGCGGAAATTGCCGGCGAGGAAATGGCCCGACTGGAAGCGTGCCAGGCTGAAGCCGACGAGGAGCAGCATCACGCCCGATCCGCCGGGAATGGGCCAGAGCATCTCGTGATGGGTGACGACGAGCAGGATGGCGATCGCCCTCAGCACCAGATCGGTCGGCAGCGCCCTGACCTCGGCGCTATCGGTCCGCGCAGTGTGCGGGCCGACATCGAGCTCGGCGATCGCCGTCTGCTCCCAGCCCTCCGGCAGCGCGATGCCAAGCCTGTCGAGTTCCATCGTCAATTGCAGGAAGCGCAGCGAATCGCCGCCGAGCGAGACGAAGCTGTCGCTGCGACCGACATTGCGGGGGTAGAAGACCCTGACATAGGCATCGAGCACGCTGACTGCCGCGGCTCGTTTCGTCTCGCGCGTCGCCAGCATCTCCTCGCGGAGGCCGGCATAATCGACCTTGCCGGAGGCAAGCCTCGGGAGCTCTTGTCGCGGCCTGACGGAGACCAGGCTTGCCGGAAGATGGCTCGCCTCGACGAGCATTCCGAGCGCCCGATCGGCGGAAGCGGGATCGGTCACATAGGCCTGCAGACCGTGATCGTCACCGACAACAGCGGCCGCGATCCCCTTCTCGGCCAGAACCTGTTCCATGATGTCGAAACCGATCCGGAGCCCCGCGACCTTGGCGAAACGGCTCTTGCGGCCGACGATCCGGAAGAAACCGTCCTCGTCGCGCATGGCGATATCGCCGGTCTTCAATGCCGCGACCTCGGCGCCGCGCTGAAGATCGGCGCGGTCAGTGCCGTAGCCCATCATCACGTTCGGGCCGGCATAGACGAGTTCTCCGGCAACGTCAGGCCGATCGAGCGGATGACCGTCATCGCCGACGAGGCTGAGGCTGCCGCCGGGAATGGCGATGCCGATCCGCTCCTCATTGTCCGCCAGGCTTTCCGGCGGCACGAAGGCGATGCGGGCGGCTGCCTCGGTCTGGCCGTACATGACGAAGAAGCGGCCGCCCTTCGCGCACATATGGTCGCGGTAGAGGCGGATGAGCTCGGGCGCCAGCCGTCCGCCGGCCACCGTCATGAAGCGCAGCGCTTTGAGCTCTTGGCTTCGCAAGCGCGTCCTTTCCATCAGCTCATAGGAATAGGGCACGCCCGAAAGATTGGTGCAGCCGCTTTCGCCGAGCAATCTTGCAAAATCCTCGCTCACCACGGAGACGCCCGGAATGAAGATGCTGCCACCGGCGACGAGATGGGAATGGATGACGGAAAGGCCGTAGGAATAGTGAAGCGGCAGGACGAGCGCGGTTCTGTCGGCAGGGGAGAGTTCGAGATAGTGAGCAATCGCACGCGCATTGGCGTCAAGATTGGCATAGGACAGGCGCACGGCTTTCGCGAGGCCGGAACTGCCTGAGGTCATCAGCAGCAGGGCGAGATCCGGATGCAGCGGCGCGTCGCTTTGCTGAGGCCAGTTTTCCCCAACGAGCCGCCAGCGGCCGTCGGCCGGGCGGTAGGTGAAATCCGGCCGAAAGGCTGACAGAAACTCTTGCCACAGCCTGTCATCGCAGGGCGGCAGCATGGCCACCGCATGGCCGGCGCGCAGCGCGCCGAGATAGGCGACGATCGCATGTTCCGAAACATCGGCCGAAATCGCCACAAGCCGCTTTTCCCCGCCTCCCAGCCGCTCGGCAAAGCGCAGCGTTCGGGCATTGAGGTCGGCGTAGGAGAGCGTCCGCCCGTCGGCGAAGATGAGGGCCGGGCGCTGATCGCCGCGAGTGATTTCAGGAAACAGGTCGGCGGGGATCATGCTTACGCTTCGAATGGCAGAAACTGGCGAAGCGCGTATTATCCTTGATAATCGCAGTCAAGTAATTTGCGGGGTTCAGGTGAGTTGAGCGAGGATATCGTCGACGACAGCTGGAACGGGTTTCGCCGTGTCGATCTTATTGCCGGCAGGAAGATACTCCCGGCTACGATGGTAGCGGAGCACCAGGGCCCGCTCGGCCGGCTCGAAGCCCGGCTCATCCGGCCGCCCATCCAGGCGTCGGTTCAACGTCTCGACATCGATGTCGAGCACGAAAACCTGATCGAACAGGTCCAGGAATTTGTGGAAATTGCGCGAACCGCCGCAAAAGAACGTGGCAGGATGGGTGGTGTCGGCAGCGATCGCGCGGACCTTGTCGACAGGCCAGATCCAGTGAGCGTATCCCCAAACGATGCGGTCTGCGCCTTCGGGTGGTCCTGCGAGCGCCTGGCCTGTTTCGGGATCGCCGACATAGGCCAGAACGCGGTCACCATGGACGACATGGTAGCCCCGTCGCTCCAGTTCGGTCGCGACAGACGTCTTACCCGTTCCCGAGCCGCCTTCGATCAGATAGTTCCTGATGCCCATGGGCTTTTTTGGCTCCTCGAGGCGAGTTTTCCGACCGGCGCTACCTGCCTAGGCTGGCGAGCAATTCGCCGAGCTGCTCCAACTGCTCCGGCAATGCGGCGGCCGAGCCCTGCAGCGCTTCCTCAAGCGCTTCCCTGGACGGATAGACTTCCTGGAAAGTCAGCAGTGTCCTCCCGCCCTGGTCCTCGAAGGTCACGGTCGTGATCGCGCCCTCTTCGCCCTCATCGTTGGTCCAGACGATGCGTTCGTTCGGCACCACCTCGAGATACTTGCCATAGAAGGCCATGGTGTCGGAACCGCCGGCGCCGAATTCCAGCCGATATTTGCCGCCGGTACGCACATCCATCTCGCACGATACGAGCGAAATGCCGGGCACCGATTTTGGCATCCACCAGCGCTGGAACAGCTCGGGCTGGCTCCACGCCCTGTAAACCGTGCTCGGCGGCGCATCGAATGTCCTGGTTACCAGAAGTTCGCGATCGCCTCTGCGCTCGACTGACGTGCGGTTCCGCGCACCACCTGTACTGTTGCCTTGCTCAATCATCGCGTCCCTCCCGTTTTATCTCGCTGATGATGTCGTCCAATGCTTCGAAGCGGGCCTCGAAGAGCTTGCGATGTGCTTCGATCCACTCGGCTTCCGCCTTGAGGCCGCGTTCCCCCAGCTTGCAGGTTCTCACCCGTCCGATCTTCTGCGTGACGACCAGCCCGGCCCGCTCGAGAACCTGGACGTGCTTCTTCATGCCGGTCAGCGTCATCTGGAACTTGTCGGCGAGACTGGTGATCGACGCGTCCCCCCGCCCAAGCTGATCGATGATCCCGCGGCGGGTCGCATCGGCCAGCGCCGCAAACGAGAGATCGAGGGGAGGGCTTACATACTGAACCATATAGTTCAGTATTACCCTGTTCGTGCGGGAAGTGCAAGCCTTCCGAACTTTGTGGCCGCAGATCGGTCATGGTCATGCACTGCGGCGGCGGCCCCACATCGGACACAGCATCCAGGCCAAGCCGATCTCGGCGACCGGCGCTCACATCGCCGGGCTGAAATCCGCCGCCAGCACCGCCTCCTTCAGCGCCCGCGAATAGGGATGCTGCGGATTATCGAGCACCGGGCGGGCCGGTCCGCGTTCGACGATCTCGCCCTTGCGCATGATGATGATGTTATCGCTGACGTAATAGGCGGTGGCCAGATCGTGGGTGATGTAGATGATCGACAGGCCGAGTTCGTTTTTCAGCCGGCCGAAAAGGTTGACGATCGCCATGCGCAGCGAGGCGTCGACCATCGAGACCGGTTCGTCGGCGACCAGCAGGCGCGGCTGCGGGATCAGCGCGCGGGCGATGGCGACGCGCTGAAGCTGGCCGCCGGAGAGTTCGTGGGGGAAGCGGCCTTTGACTTCCTCGAGGGTGAGGCCGACATGCACGAGGGCGGCATCGGCCATGCGCTCGGCTTCTTTACGGTCTATCCGTTTTCCCGGGCCCGACAGGTTGCGGGCCGTCTCGAACAGATAACGGTCGACCCGCTTCAGCGGATTGAAGGCTTCGAACGGGTTCTGCAGAACCGGCTGCACCTCCTTCATGAAGGCCTTGCGTTCGGAGCGGCTATGGATGGAGACGGCTTGGCCGGAGAATTCCAGCTGCCCTTCCGTCGGTTCGGTCTGCCCCAGGATCATCGCCGCGATCGTCGATTTTCCCGAGCCGGATTCGCCGACGATCGACAGGATTTCCGGCTCTTCCCCGACTTCGAAACTGACATCCTTGACCGCGGTGATCAGGCGCCGGCCGAGCATGCCGCCCTGGCGATAGACTTTGGTGACATGCGAGAGGTGAAGCAGAGCGGTCAAACCTGATCTCCCGTAACTGCAAAACAGGCCACACGGCGCTCCGGCTCGACCGTGACGAGCGGCGGCACCTTTTGCGAGCAGATCTCCATCCGTTTCGGACAGCGCGGGTGAAAGCGGCAGCCTTCCGGCGGCATGGCAAGGTTCGGCGGGCGCCCCTCCAGCGACGGCCGCGTCGTCGCATCGCCGATGCGCGGCAGGCTGCCGACGAGGTGCTGCGTATAGGGATGCAGCGGCTTGCTGAAGAGTTTGGGGGTCGGCGCTTCCTCGACCAGACGCCCGGCATAGACGATGCCGATGCGGTCGGAAACCGTGGCGTGCACCCCCATATCATGGGTAACGAACAGAAAGGACGAGCCCATCTCGCGCTGGATTTCGCGGATCATCGACAGCACGTCGCGCTGGACGATGACGTCGAGCGCGGTCGTCGGTTCATCGGCGATGATGAATTCCGGCGTCAGGATGGTGGCGAGCGCGATGGTCATGCGCTGGCGCATGCCGCCGGAGAGTTCGTGCGGATAGGCGTCGAGCAGATGCGGATCGAGCTTCAGCCGCTGCAAATGGGCGGCGACCCTTTCGAAGAACACCTGTTTGCTGACAGCCATGTGGCGGAAGGCGAAATCGGTGAAGGAATGGCGGATCCGGCGCACCGGGTTGAGCACGTTCATCGAGCCCTGCATGATATAGGACAGATGCTTCCAGCGCAGCGCCATGCGCTCCTCCGGCTTCATCGCATAAATATCCTGGGTGCCGCCGGCAAAGTGGAATTTCACGCTGCCCGACACGACCCTGAGCGGCGGCCGGATGGCGCCGGCGATGGTTTTGATCAGGGTCGTCTTGCCGCTGCTCGATTCGCCGGCGACGCCATAGACCTCGCCGCGGCCGATCGTCAGGCTGATATCGTCGACGGCGCGCACCTCGCGATCGACGCCAAAAAGGAAGGCGCGGTAATAGGCTTTCAGATTCTCGATTTCGACCAAATTCTCCATGCTAACTTCCCATCCGGTTCAGCCGGCTGCGCGGATCATTGTATTCGTTCATCGACATCGACAGCAGGAAGAGCGCCAGAAACAGAATGACGATGACGGCGACGGGCGCCGCCACCCACCACCACACTCCCGATATCAGCGCCGAATGCGCATTGGCCCAGTAGATCATCATGCCCATGGTCGGCGTCTCGATATCGGTGAAGCCGAGCACCGAAAGGGTGATCTCCATGCCGATCGACCAGATCATGTTGTTCATGGTGGTGGCAAAGACGATCGGCAGCACATAGGGCAGATGCTCCTCGACCAGGATCTTGCGCATGCTCATGCCGGAATAGACGCTCTGGGTGGTAAACGGCCTGGTCTTCAGGCCGATCGCCACCGAGCGGATCAGGCGCGCGTCATAAGACCAGCCGAGCGAGGCCATGATGACGATCAGCGTCGTCCAGGTCATGCTGTCCTTCAGCACGAAATAGAACAGGATCAGCAGCGGAAATTGCGGGATGACCATGACGCTGTCGTTGATCGCCATCAGCACCCGGTCGACTGCGCCGCCGGCATAACCAGCGACTAGGCCGACGACCAGCGATATGATGCGGGAGAGAAAGGCGACGCCGATGCCGAAATAGAGCGTGTTGCGCAGCGCCGTCGTCAGCTGCCAGAACACGTCCTGGCCGCGCGATGTGGTGCCGAGCCAATAATCGCCGTCGGGCGGCATGTCGGGCGGCAGAAGATAGATGTCCGTCGGCGCGTAGGGCGAGAAATAGGACAGGATGATGAACCCGACGATGACGGCAAAGAGGAGCAGGCCGCAGAGAAATTCCAGGTTCTGGCGTGCGAGGTCGCGGACGATGGTAAACATGGCCTATTCCACCTTGATGCGCGGGTCGATCAGCGGGCTCAGAATGTCGATGATGAAGACGGCGGCGGCGACGCCGACGATCGACAAGGCGCTGAGGCCGAGCACCAGGCTGTAGTCGCCGGCATGCACCGCCGAAATCAACAGGTTGCCGATGCCGGGATAGCCGAAGACGATTTCAGTGATGACCGTGCCGTTGAAGATCGCGCCGAGCGACATGGCAAGCCCGGTGAATTGCGGCACCATGGCGTTGCGGGCGATGTAGGAGCGGAGGATCTTCCGCTTCGGCACCCCGCCGAGTTCGGCGAAGACGACGTAGTCATCGGTGATGATGTTGGACACCAGCGCCCGCATGCCGATCAGCCAGCTGCCGGCACCGACAAGGATCAGCGACAGGGCCGGCAGAATCGAATGTTCGAGGATATCGAGCACCAGGGCGAAAGAGAGATTGAGATTGGCGTTCATCTCATAGCCGCCGTTGATCGGCAGCACCGGCCAGAGATAGCCGAACAGAATGAGCAGCACGAAGGCCAGGATATAGTAGGGAATGGGCAGCAGGGCGATGCAGACGAGGCTGACGGCCTTTAGCACCATGTTCTTCCGGTAATAGCCGGCAAGCGCGCCGAGCGCATTGCCGAGCACGAAGGTGATCAGCGTCGAGACCGTCATCAGCCCGATGGTCCAGGGCAGGGACCGCATAATGATCGTGGAAACGGGTGTCGGAAAGGCCGACAGCGAGGGGCCGAGATCGCCGGTCGCAAGCCGCAGCCAGAAATGCAGATATTGCTGCCAGATCGAGCCCTCCATGCCGTAAAGCTCGCGCAGCGACTGACGCATCAGTTCGATCGCATTCGGATCGGACTGCCCCATCTGGGTGATGGCGCCTATGCTTTCTTCGACCGGATCGATCGGGGTCAGGTGGGTGACGAAGAAGGTGATGCTGACGCCAAGAAAGACGACGAGCAGAAACTGACCGAACCGCTTCAGCACAAAGATCAGATAGGGCGTCATAAGGCAGTGGTTCCTCTCTGGTTTCCTTCAGCGCCGGGAAGGGATCGAAGGAAAGGATCGGCGGGCAGAGCCCGCCGATAAGGGGCCGGCGCGTGGCTAAAGCGCCGGCGTTGGGAGGATTATTTCGGTTGAGCCGGCTTCAGCTTGACCATCATCAGCCTGGAATTCGCCCAGTTCGGAACCGGGTCGGTATAGGGGTCTGCGATGGTGGGGTAACCGGTCCAATAGGTCGTGTCCATCGAGGTGAAGACGTTGTAGGACATCAGCGGGATCGTCGGCATTTCTTTGGCGACCAGCTTCAGATAATCCTTGCCGAGCTCGATGCCCTTGGGATCGTCGGCGCTGATGCCGCGGATGGTCTCGATGATCTTGTCGAGTTCCGGATTGGTCCAGCGCTGCCAGTTGCGCGGCGGCTGAACTTCACCCTTCTTGGCGACGAACTGCGAGTGCCAGCTGTCGAGGAAGAACGACAGATCGGGATCGCCGCCCCAGGTCTCGACGCTCCAGGCAATCGCCACCTGGAAATCGCCGGGCTGCAGCGCCACCTGCCACAGGTTGGTCGTCGGCACGGCTTTGGCATCGATGCCGAAGGCGGCCCATTGCTGTGCAATCAGCGTGCCGGCCCGGGTGAAGACGGAGCGCGTGTCGCCCTCCACCGTCATCCGGATCTTGAACGGCTGGCCATCCGGGGTCATCCATTTGCCGCCGCTCTTCTTGAAGCCGGCCTTTTCAAGCAGCTCGGCGGCTGCCTGCGGATTGGGCTTCCACCAGCCATAACCGAAGGCCGTGCTGATCGCCTCAGGATCGGTCGGGATCTGGTCCTTGAATTTCGGCTGCTTGCGCAGGAGATCGGCGACCTGCTGCCCGATCGTCGGGTCGTAGGGCTTGATCTTCTGCTTGCCGGTGTCGATCTCGAAATCCTTCAGCCAATCCTGCATCGGCGCCTGATAGTCTTTCATGGCGATCGCCGTCGGCGGCACACCGAGTGCCGAGAGCGTGGCGGTGCCGCGATAGCTCGCCATGTCGACGGCCTTGATGTCGATCAGCAGGGCAAGCGCCCAGCGCACATCGGGATTGTTGAAGGTCGGATCCTGGGTGTTGAAGATCACCGCCGGCAGTGTCGGATCGGGATGGGCGAAGGGGAAGCCCGGGAACCAGGTCTCGATCGACTTGGATTTTTCCTTCAGCGTGAACATGCCCTCGGGCGTATTGTCGTGGATGATATCGAGATTGTGCTCGAGCTGGGCGATGGTGCGTTTATCCGGCGGGCCGGGATCGACATAGGTCACGTATTTCGGGGCCGGCTCGCCGAAGCGGGCAAGCGATGTCTTCTGCCAGTCGTCGCGCTTCTCCCAGGTATACCACTTGCCCTGAGGGTCGTAGGCCTTGAGCTTGTAGGCGCCGAGCGAGACCGGATTGGCGAAATCGTAGCGAAGCGGATCGGCCACTTTCTCGAACACATGCTTGGGCATGATCCAGGCGCCGTTCCAGCGCACGGTGAAAAGCGCGTGGAAGCGCGAATTGGGCTTCTTCAGCTTGAACACCACGGTTTGGGGATCGGTCGCCTCGACGCTTGCCACCTGCACCGAGAAGGCCGCACTCCAGACCATGCCGGGGTGATCCATCTGCGTCTTGACGGTATAGACCACGTCGTCTGCCGTGAACTCGACGCCGTCGCTCCAGAAGAGCCCCTTGCGCAGTTTCACGGTCATCTCGGTGAAGTCGGCATTATATTGCGGCTTGTCGGCGGCGAGCGAATTATCCCAGGTCGAGCCGCCAAGCCCTTGTTCGGGGTCGATATACCAGAGCGTATCCATGGTCAGCTGCTGCAGACCGGTGGAAACACCGGCGCCGGCATTGACCCAGATGTTGAACCAGCCGGGATTTTTGATCGTCCCTTCCGGATTTTCGACGATGAGCGTCTCCTTGCGCGGCAAGGAGGTGTAGTCATCGGCCCTGGCCGCCGCCGTCAGGCCGAGTGCGGCCAGCGCGACGCCAAAGGCGAGCCTCTTCAACTGTTGCATGAACTCCTCCCTAGAAAGCGACGATCGGCGGCCGCAAGGGCACGCATGGGCACGTCGCGGTTGTCGGTTTGCAAAGGCTCGGGACTTCAGGTCCTGGGCTCTGGCGAACCATCCTTCCGGCCCGCCTGCCTCCTCGCAGTCGAGCCGAATCTCTTGAGCCGGGGCCAGTGGGCCTTATCCGGCGGCGGCTGTCACACCGACAGCCGAATGACGTTGTAGGACAGCGGCTTCAGCGCCGCCCGCAACCGTCCGTCCTCGATCTTGGCGCCCTCGGCTTTGACGGGGGCGACCGTATCCTGCCGCTGCGCCGTGTTGACGGCTTCGAGATCGCTATGGGTCATCTCCACCTGCTCGACGACGCTCGCGGCTCCAAAACCTTCCAGTCGCACATCGAGATCGAGCGCCGTGTTCGGGTGGCGGTTGACGGCAAGGAAGGTCAGCGTCTTGCCATCCTCGGAATGGACCGCCGAGACGTCGAGATAGGGAACGTCGTTCTCCTCGTCGCTGTCATAGGTCGGGCCATCGACGACCAGCTGCAGTGCCGTTCCACGGCCATATCGGGAGGCGTAATAGAAGGGATAATAAATCGTCTGGCGCCAGGCGGCCCCGCCGTCGTCGGTCATGATCGGGGCGATGACGTTGACGAGCTGGGCGATGCAGGCGATGCGCACCCGGTCGGAACGGCGGATGAAGGTGTTCAGGATACCGCCGACCTGCAGCACGTCCTCGAAATTATAGACGTCTTCAAGCAGATGCGGCGCATCCGGCCACTCGTCGCGCGCCAGGATTTCCTTGTCCTGCTGGTTGGAATGGTACCAGACGTTCCATTCGTCGAAGGAAATGCCGATCGTCTTCTTCGAGCGCTTTTTCGCCTTGATGTAGTCGATCACGCCGCCGATCGTGGTGATGTAGCGGTCGAGCTTCGTCGCGCGGGAGAGATAGTTCAGCGTATTCTTCTCGCGGTTGGCGAAATACATATGCAGCGAGATATGGTCGGCGCTGTCGTAGCACTGCTCGAGCACCTGAGCCTCCCAATCGGGATAGGTCTTCATGTCGGAATTGGAGGAGCCGCAAACCACGAGTTCGAGCGACTTGTCGAAGCCGCGCATGGCCTTGGCCGTTTCGTCTGCCAGCCGGCCATATTCATAGGCCGATTTGTGGCCGACCTGCCAGGGTCCGTCCATCTCATTGCCGAGGCACCACAATTTGACATCGTGCGGATTGGCCCAGCCGTGTTTGCGGCGCAGATCGGAATAATAGGTGCCGCCGGGATGGTTGCAATATTCGAGGAAATTGCGGGCGGCATCCAGGCCGCGGGATCCGAGATTGACGGCGAGCATCGGCTTGGTGTTCGCCTTCTTGCACCAGTCGACGAATTCGTTGACGCCGATCTGGTTGGCTTCGCGGGTGCGCCAGGCAAGGTCGAGGCGGACGGGGCGCTCAGAGCGCGGGCCGACGCCATCTTCCCAATTATAGGCCGAGACGAAATTGCCGCCGGGATAACGGCAGTAGGGCGTGTCGAGATCACGCACCAGATCGAGCACGTCGCGGCGGAAACCGTCCTCGTCGGCTGTCGGATGTCCGGGCTCGTAGATGCCGCCGTAGATCGCTCTGCCGAGATGCTCGAGAAATGAGCTGTAAAGCCTGGAATCAATGGTCGCGATGCGGAAATCGCGGTGGGCAACGACATTGGTCTTCAACGGATCCTCCCGTTTATGTATCAGAAATTTTGTTTTCTTGCCTCTAACTTGATATCAGGAATGTCGTTGTGTCAACCAAGGTTCGCATTTAATCATACTATTGCGCAATTGGAGAAAATTCATTTCATATCAATTGCTTGCTGTAAATTAGCCGTCGCTGAATCAATAAAAAATCGGGCTTTTTAAATCAGTATTTCCGATATTGTCTAATCAGACGTGCAGCCGCATGATGATGTCGCGGCCGTGATTTCCGAAGCCGCGGCCGAAAATATTGACGCCGCCGGTGTGGCCGGCATTTTCGGCGATGCCGACGCGCAGCCGAATGGACGAGTGCTGGCCGAGCGCGAGATCGCCGAGCGTGACATTCGATGCGGCGACACCGTCGATGAAGGTGCCGCGCGTCGAGATGCGCCAGGTCTTCATCGCCCCATATTGCGAGCCTTCCAGCTTCCACCAGGCCGGCGTGAAGGCGCCGCGCTTGTCGCCGTAGTCGCCGGGCGAGGTCCAGGTGCCGATCGCCATGCCGTTGACCCAGAGCGTGATGTCGGAAGGCCAGTCCGGATTGGTGCCGGGCACCTCGGACGACAGCTCCATCGAAAATTCGATGGCTCGGATGTCCTTATTCAAGACCTTGGCATTGTTGGGGAATTTATACTCGACATAGCCCCGGCCGAACCAGACGAGCCCCGCCTGCATGCGCTGCGGATCAAGGAAATAATCGGGCACATCGAGGGGGCCGATGACGCTCTCACTGGAGCAAAGACCGCAGGGCGCATGCACGTCGCAGCTGGTGTAGAGCCCCACCGGCATCTCGACTTCGATGATATTGTTGGCCCGTTGAGCGGCACTTTCCTCGAAGCTGATCAGGATTTCGCTGTAGACGGCCGAGCAGATCTTCTGGTTGCCCTTGCGCGCCTTGGCCAGCCGGGATTCGACGAGGCCGGCCTCTTCCAAAATCTGGATGCCGGTGGCAACAGTCGATTGCGGCAGGGAAAGTGCCTGCGCGATATCATTGATATTTGTCGGCCCTTTGGCGCAGAGCAGCTTGAGCATCTCAACCCGCGCCGGCGCCGAAAGCGCCCGTATCGCCTCATTATTCTCGCCGGCGGCAATCGTCAAAAACGAACGTTCCATTATATCCCCATCGTTCTCGATGGGATGATGTATATCGGAAATTGTGATACATCAAGAGGGGGCGCTGGAGGATTTGTGTGATTTCGTAGCGTTATCCATCCGCTATCAACGATTAGCCCGCAGATCTCAGAGATATGTCGATTATGGCAGAGTTACACAGGTCCCCGATCACAGGGCGGCTCACATGACAGAAGATGAACGTGAACTGATCACGCGGCTCGTTGCGGTGCCTTGCACCAAGTTCGCCGGGCAATGCATATCCAAACAGGAATTTTTAGAACGCTTTCGAGACGGGAAGATCCTAACAAATGAACTTCTAGCCGAGGCGATCGAATCGAAGATTGCCGATGACCTGGAATGCGCATTGATCGTTGGCTTCAGCTTCGGCTTCACCAAGGAGAGCATGGGCCTGCTTTTGCAGTTGCTACAGGAGGGCTGGCATTTCAAGCATGAGGATGTTGTCTCTGCTCTGGCCGATCTGAAAGCACCGGAAGCCGTCGAGGCCCTTTACAAGGTCACTCATTGGGTCCCGAGCTATCTGGAGTTTGACGACGCCCGAGCGCTTGCCGTCAAAGCTATTTGGGCACTCGGCGCGATCGCCGACCCCCGGGCGCAGGCCTTCTTGATGGCGTTAAGCACGGATCAAAATATCATCATCCAGCAAAACGCATTAAAGCAGCTGTCGATGCGGGCGGGAAGGTTCACGTAGCGGATGGGTTGCTGAAGCTCACCCGAGCTTATAGGCAGAATTATCGTCAGCGGAAGGGCGCACGGGCAATGAAATATATAAAGGTCAAATGGCTGCATTCGCTGCCGGACATGCCCGTGCTTCTCTACAGCGAATTGGATCCTGATAGGTGGGAGGTCCGAAAGGTCGAGGCCTACGCCGACGGCACGACAGACTTTGCCGATTGTGATGAGAGTTCGGGCAGCACCGAGCTGGGTATCGAACCTTGCCCTTTATTGGAGGTCATCGCGGTCGATCCCGTGTTTGAACCGGAGGTGATATCGAGAGAAGAGTTTGAGGCGGTGTGGCAACACGCAAAAGGGACGGCTAGAGCGAGGGGCGTCCGGAATGATCGGACGAACCCCAGCACCGGCTCAACAGCTGACGACGACGGATAGCACCCTGACAGCCTGAAAGATCGGAGGGCAGATCACTATGGATTCTATTTCAAGGCTGTGCGCCTGGTTCGAGCGCCAATGCGTGGGCGAATGGCATGAGGACCATGGAATCAAAATCGATACCATCGACAATCCCGGTTGGTCGATGAAAGCCGATCTCGCGGGAACGGGCCTTCAGGACAAGGAGTTTCCGGAGATCCGAGTTGAACGATCGCAGCATGACTGGTTTGTTGCTCGCAGAAATGATCAAGCCTTTGAGGCATTCGGCGGGCCAATGAACCTCAATGAAATGATTGAAAGTTTCCTCGCTTGGACGGAATAGTTGCCGCTGAGAGCGTGAGGGCGGCTTTGCAAGGAATGGAATGTCAATGCCGACTGGACGTAAAATAACCCTTGTGCCACGCAGCCTTACCTCGGCCGATTTGCCTGATCCATTCTGGGAAATCGATCTTCTCAAGGAGCAGGGTTATGAAGCTCCGGATCTCGCCAGGGTGAAATTTCAACTATCGCTAGACATTGGACCAGTTGGCTCCGCGGCGGCAGATACCTTTCAATGTATAGTTGTTACGGAGGAGCTGAAGAGCACTCTGAGGGGAAATGCGAAAATTATCTTGATGGATACATATAGCTACGGCAAATTCAAGGAGAATATTCTCTCAATAATTGCCAATTGCGAGGCTGATACCTGGTACGGCTGCATAGTAAATCTTCGAAGATATTTCTCATGGGAATACGAAGGCATGTATAGCGAAGCAGAAATTCGAAGGCTTAACGATCGATAGTTGCATATGCCAGAAGGTGTAATGGCCTGGGGATATTGAAATGGCTTACATTGCTGCGACAAATGAATGCGGGTTGATAATAAGAAAAGCCGCTCTGATTGAAAAGAAGCTTTCCCGCCAAGTCCTTGTCGAAGTGATGCAGGGAATCGATCTCATTGCGGAAAACGGGGATCTCCTGACGTTCGGACCTTTGTTCGGGGAAGAAGCCTACCGAGCAATCATGGGGCGCCTCGAAGCGGCTGGTCTTGACTATGTGGACGATTATTTCGGCCTGGATATGCCGGTGCCCTCCTGGATTGAAATTGGCGTCCAATGGCGAAGCTGAGGATCGGCGATATCGTCGAGATCAACACGGCGAAGGGATTGGCCTATGCACATTACGCGCATAGGCACAAGCAATATGGCGCGTTGCTGCGCGTATTCGGGAAACTCTTTAATGCCCGGCCTGATAGCTTCGCCGATCTCGTGCGCAGCCGACCGGTGTTTATGTGCTTCTTTCCGCTTAACGCGGCCGTTCATCGACGTATCGTATCAATCGCAGGCGATGAGGCGCTGCCAGTTGAAGCCAGGAAATTCCCTATATTCCGTGCTGGTGTTGTAGATCCGGCTACGCGAAAAGTAGAGGTTTGGTGGCTGTGGGATGGCGAGAAAGAATGGCCGATCGGGCAGTTGACTGCCGAACAGCGTCAGCTTTCGATTCGAGCAATCTGGAATGATACAATATTGGTAGAGCGCATTGAAGCTGGTTGGACGCCGGAAGCAGATCCGACGTAGAGGCAGTAGACAGGGCGCTATCGGCGACCTGCTTAGGGGCATCAAAACGATCACCGGTCCCCAGGAGGCAGCTGGAACTACAGCTTGCCAGTGATCGCTGATGGCGCGGTCGGTTCGGTCTAGAGTCTGTCAGGTTTATTATGAACCATACCCTGCATGTCTGAGGTAGTTGGAGCACTCCTGGGGACTGAACGCCTTCAAGAGCTCTCCAATGCGTCTCCATGTTGTTTCGACGGCTCGTTCGTCTGCCTTTCTGACGAGTGTCTTGAGCTTTGCGAACATCATCTCGATGGGATTGAGGTCGGGGCTGTAGGGCGGCAGGAAGAAGAGATGTGCACCGACGTCTCGGATCGAGTCGCGGGCCGGCTTTCCCTTGTGGCTCCCCAGATTATCGAGGATGACGATGTCACCGGCTTTGAGTGTCGGGACCAGACATTGCCGAACCCATGCGGTAAAAGCGATGCCATTGATGGGACCATCGAGGACGAAGGGGGCAACGATGCTATCGCGGCGTAAGCCGGCCAGGAAGGTCAGCGTCTTCCAATGACCATGAGGGACTTTTGCAATGAGGGGCTCTCCCCGCTGACACCATCCGCAGGTGCGTGTCATGTTGGTCTTGACCCAGGTCTCGTCGATGAAGACAAGACGGTCCGGATCAAGCCGATGCTGATGGGTCTTCCATCGCATCCGGAACCGGGCCACCTTCGGGCGGTCCTGCTCGCTTGCCACCAGCGTTTTTTTTGAAGGTCTTGCCCTCGCTGCGCAGGAAGCGCCAGACGGTGTCGTGAGACACGTTGATCCCCGCAGCCTTCAGGTCCGCCGACAGTGCACGCACCGTCCAGTCGGACTTGACTTGTAGCCGCTGACGCACGGCATCGGCGGCCGCACCCCTCAGTGTCGGTTTGACATAGCCGCCGATCTTCGCCGGCATCAGGCCTTTACCTGAACGATCGAGCTGTCCGATCCGTACCGCTGTCGCAGCCGATATGCCGAACCGCTCCGCTGCGGCGCGAACCGTCATGCCATCATTCAACGCTGTCGCAATGCGCGTTCGCAAATCCAGAGAAAGAGGTCGCACCATCATTGCTGGCCTCCACACCAGCAACGATCTTGAATCACAAAATTGAAGACAAGGGAATCTCCACACGATTCCGTTTAGCGCTGACAGACTCTAGGAATGTCGGCATGAGCTTGACGGACGTCCCTCCCATCGACCTTGACGCGGCTATCCTTAAGGATGTGATCATCGAGGCAGAAGTCGTAGAAGAGCTGCGCCGGAGCCGCCTGACATCCCATCATTCGCCTGATCCCCTGCAAATCACTCACAGGATTGAATCACGCGTCCCAAGCGCCTGCAATGGAGAGTTTTTCAACAGTATCGGCCCGAAGCGGACAAAGAGCTAAGCTCTTACGAACGACGAAATGACGCTCTTACAGTTTTAAAAACATCGGCGCGGGATTTCAACAAAACTTGCTCAAACCACATGCTTCGACCCGGCCACAACTCAAGCCGCTTAGTTCCCTTCTTCGCCGAGGCGACCGCCGACGAGTAGAATTTCTTGAGTGCGGTTGAAGGAGAAATGTGGGCGTCACCACACACAAAGAAGCTTTGGTAGGAAAGCATGACACGAAACACCGTGTTGCCCGAACCGGACAGCGGGAGCGTCAGCATTTTCAGGTGACCAGAACCGGCAAACTGATCGACTATGAAAATCCGTGAGCCGTCGGAGTATTCATGTGGTTTGAAACTGAAGTCATCGGTCGCAAAGGAAGGGTGTTTGATAAAAAGCTGTTGCAGTTGAAGGTTCAGTTGTTCGAGTAAATCGCGGTCCGGCCTTCGTGAGGTAGGCAGATTGTCATCTTTCGTAATGATGCACTCTGATAATTCTTCCTCAATAAAGCTGCGCATTCGGTCTTGAGAAAGAACAAACTCGGTATCAGCCATGATGCGCTGTCCTGGATGGGCTTCGTACGGGCTTATGGACTAACGCAGCTGTGACATGTCCGCAATTGGCACATTCTTACCATGTCGGTCACAGCGGAAGGTATTCGGAACGGCCTGACGCGCTTGGTCAATGTGCGAGAAAAACAGCGCTTACGAACCATCATGGGTTATCCTACACCATGACGACAAGTGATATTGCTGACCGGATACTTCGACCAAGACTGGGAGATGGATGCGTCCTCGCCTGATGAAGTCATTGTCCAGTTTTTGAGACGCAGGCCTGGCCGGGACGAGATCGATCGAATCATTGCTCGGATCTGTCGCTACTTGGGCGAAAGGACGATGCGGTTATCGAGCGTGGTTTGCTCGAAGAATTAGGTGGCTACTGCTTGCCAACTGCGGACGATATGAGCGCGCGCAACTGGCTTAAACATATAGTCGACCTTCTCAGTGAAGGGTTAGTTGCGGCCAAGGTCACAACGACGCGCGGTTAACGAACTCCTGGAAAAAAAGTGCTATGGAGATAAAGAGACCATTTGGGGGAGGTCAAGCATGGCCGATATTTACAGAACTGTCGCCTCCCTAAGCTTTGTCGGTGATGATCTTGATCCAGACGAAATTTCGCGCGGGCTTGGTGAACCCACAAAAGGAGCAAGAAAGGGAGGCATCTTGCTTACGCCCGGAGGTACGGAGCGCGTCTCGCACACCGGCATTTGGCTTCTCCAGACGGAGGACGCACAGCCGGGGAATCTTGACCACCAGATACTCGCACTATTCTCTCCCCTCAGCGAAAACATTGATATCTGGAAAGATTTTGCTGGCCGCTACCGAGGAAGAATCTTTGTTGGACTTTTTCTATCAACTTCTAACGAGGGTTTGGGTATCTCTCCCCAGGCATTGAGCGCCATCGGCGTCCGTGGACTTGAACTTGACCTAGATGTCTACAGCGGCAACGTCGACGAGGCGGAGGTTGGAGACATTCAAAGCAGCAAATGAGCGTCACGACCGCCTTTGACCACGAATGAGCTTATCGACCTGTCGCAACGCTATAAGCGCTGTCTCGCTCGTACATTGACCAAGAGCGTTGGCTCGTTTCGAGACTATCGCTGTGATAGAGATTGCAAGAATGCGCCAACTGGGGTGATTGCAGGACTGCTTGCCACGGTTTACTGAAAGACTGCCCACCGGACCGGACGTCCTCATGCCCTCCCGCCTCACAAATCGTTTTGAAGAATATAGAAGGCTTCAGCCCGCGAAATTCGAACGCGACGCAGCTCTTTTAGAGCTTGTTCAATCGCTCGGTGTAGGTGGCTCCGTCTTTCATGTCCTAAACGAGATACCCGAACAGGGCGAAGACCTCTTCACTCTGCTATGCGACGACCAACTTGTTATGTCGTTCGAAGTTCCTCGCGGAAAGATGCCGCTTTACGCCGTGGACATTGTTAAAGTTCCCATCGCGGAATATCGCAACAAGATCGGTCAAGGCAAACACCGCAAACGTCTCGATGAGACGTTAAAGAACGCGCGAGTTCTGCTGGGCAGGTAGGAAGCGGTACCTGCCATGGGCCGACAGCAGACCTCAGCCGTGTGTTCGCTGCGCGTAAATCCACGGCAGGAGACGCTCAATCTGGCTTTGCTTGTGGCGCCGCGGCTGCCGTACCTGGTGCTGGCGTAAGAGCTGTACTGGAAGGTACGGGTGGTGGCGGATCATCACAGGATATCTGCACCATGACGACAAGTGATAATGCTGACCTGAGGTCATTCTTCGGCGGGTACTTCCACCAAGACTGGGCTATGGCATTCACACATTTTGGAGCAATCGATCCGCAAGCGATGATCGATGAAGCGGCCTTGCGCACGGCCGGCCGCTGCGCGGATCGGCATATCCTGGCCATTCAGGATACGACGGTGGTCCGCGCCAGCGGCGGTGGCGGCCTTCGATCCATGAACAGTTTCTAAGCCGCGACCAGGGCAAGCGCGGCACCCAGCGCGCGCGTCCGATCGAGGAGAAGGAGAGTTATCGCTGGCTGGGACGAAAGCCATATCTACGAAGCCTTCACCCGAAGGCCCGCCAATGTCGACCTTATCGTGCGTTCCGCCAAAGACCGCAGTTTCGGCAAAGACCAGCACTCGCTATTTGCCATGGCCGATGCCTTGCCGGTTGCGATGCCGGAGCGGAGAATTGGGCGACCATCGCTTCGCTCGTCGAGACCTGTAAGCTCAACGCTATCGATCCCCTTGCTTATCTGACCGTAACGCTCACCGCCATCGCCAGAGGCCATAGGCAGAGCCAGATCGAGGAACTATTACCGTGGAATATGATCCAAGCGTCCGAAGGGATAAAGATAGGTGTCGGGCCCTTACTGCGGGCTTGATGCAAGAGTTGATATCGGACCGTCATGCTGTTATTGCGGGTGATCGTCACAGATGCGGCACGCGGTGCCCGCTTTTCTTATGTCAATCGACTATAGCTTTGTAGATGGGCCGCGAGGCGGGCTCACCTTTGATTTCATTCCTTGCGATCACGACTTTCTCGGTCAATTCAGCTATGATCGCTTAAACCCGGCCGTATTCAACATACGAGAAGAAGCTTTCTTGTTCATTGAGGGATTGGTAGCCCGTTCCTTCCCTGATTGGTCGAACGCCTATCGTCACTGGGGCACCACATGGATAGGGCGAGATACTTGGCTAGATATTCTCGCGCGCCTTGACGAACTCCGTCGTGACGTGAGGGGGAATGTGCCCTGGAGTGCAATAGTCGGCAAGTACGTTCTGTACGCCGGTCTGATGCCGCGCAAACATAAATTCCATCGGAAAGCCCTGCTGACATTCCTTGACCGGTTCGAGGAACGCGTATGGTCAGTGATCCAACACCATCCTTATTTGCTGATCAGCGGCATTTGACGCGTAGCAACGCGATCCCATCATGTCAGACGTCGACCACGCTACCTTTGAGGGCATTGCCGATCTAGTTTTGGAAGTGCCCTATTCGAACAATCACGTTCGGATGATCGTCAACGATACATTGCCATGGACGGCCGATCAGGCTCTCTCGTTCCATGGATGGTCAGACGAAGAGATCATAACTTTTCATATGGATTTCCTAGGGCAAAAGATAGACGCCTGCATAGGTGTTGCGGGAAGCGAGGCGTTCCGGCTCAGGCATCCGGGCACGACCCCGGACAACATTCGGCTCGTGCTCAGGCTCAGGCATTTGCCTACACCCAGCGCGGAGGGATTTCTGATACTGATCGAAAAGCGAGTGAAGAGCGAAGAAATGCAATTCCGCTACGGTTATGGTGGCGACTCCATGTAACGCTTGACACAACCGAGCACTCGGTAGTCGGGATGAAATCCGCAAATACCGCATGGTGGGCCAACCGTACATCCGATGAGACGTTTGAGGACTTTTCCCGGATGGTCGAGACTGGAGCCGGTCGCCGCGAGCCTAGATTCCGCAATCCTCTTAGCAATGATTTTTGGAACGAATCTAGCCTAAGACGTACCGTTCGAGGCCTCGATATCATTCGTCGTCTCCGCGAAGGTAAGCAGATCCCCCAGATCAGGACAGACTTTCCCGGAGAGGACAGCTTTATATTCGATATCCTTGAATTTTCGCAGACGCGGCGCGAGCGCCTTGCCAGATGGCAAAAAAGATGACCTTGTCCTCTTTCCAAAAATTTTGGCGGCGTCCAACACCTTCCGCCTAATGAAAGATCGCAAGGATTTGGGTTCGCTAAATCTGCTCGTTGTCACGATCTGCTCGATCACATTGCCGAGAAAACTCTATTTTGAAGGCGGGGAGATTACCCGATGTCGCACCTGCAACACCGATCCTATCAAGGGCTACCGAACCAAATTCAACTCAGCAACTTCAACATACTCCCATGAACGACCAGTCGAAGATTGAGCGTTTCATTGAACGAATCGTGGCCGGCGCTTCACAAGCTCAGCTGGAAATCGAGTCCCGGGAACTCGACTTGAACGAAGTCGGCCTACATGGTCGAACACCGCTCATGGTCTCGGCAGCTGAAGGTTTGCTTGCAGCGGTTGAGACGCTGGTGCGGAACGGTGCATCGGTACACGCGACCGGTCGTGTTGAAATGACGGCACTGCACGAAGCATCTGCCAATGGCGAAGCAGCCGTTGCAAACTATCTACTATCCCTTGGCGCGGACGTGAACGCCGAGACTGTCGATGGGGTGACCCCGCTGATGTGCGCGGCGGCCTGGGGAAACACCGAAGTTGCAAAGCTATTGTTGGAGAACCATGCGGATCTGACAAAGACCGATCGCACTGGTGCAACGGCCGCCGATATTGCGCGCGAGAAAGGTGAGGACGATACCGCGGACCTGATCAACTCATACTCGTCGCGGAGGCGATTGTTGGGATCATGAGTCGATGTCGACTGGAAGTAAAATAACCCGCGTGCCACGCAGCCTTACCTCGGCCGGCTTGCCATCGGCGATGATCCCAACCCAGCGTCGCGAGATTGATGACTTAAACGCGTGGTTTGGCGATGGGGCGGAGCAGGACTTCTCATCGAGGTGGTGAAACCATGAAATCCGTAGTTATGATGTTCACGGCCGAGCCCGATCTCAGCCGCATTGCTGAAGCCTATGGAGACATAGGATCAACGGATCTGCAATCACCCGGACGCCTTGTCGTGGAAGGTGATTGGGGATGGTTTGCGGTCGGCATAGACCGCGACCTTCAAGGTGAGTTCTCCGACCTTGAACGAGCAAGAATAGCGCGGCTCGTCGCTGAGCCGGTCTATGCGCAGCTTGAATACAGCAACTCGGCGGCAGCGGATTTGGCGATCAAGCTAATGCCGGCGACAGCCGAGACGCTGATCGACAACGATCACGGGATGCTTCGGTCGATCGCGGAGGTGCGGGACCTGATCTGCAGGGGGATAAAGTGGCAAACGAATTCGGTCTAGGAATGCCTGCATGAGCTTGACGGACGTCACTCCCATTGACCTTGACGCGGCTATCCTTGATTTACTTGAGCGAGATGTCTTCGAGACAATAGGGCCGCTCCAGGGGTAGCTTGCTTTGCGCCACGTCCAACTTCCCTTGGAGAACAAGCGCATGAATGTCGCGGGCCTCCGAGGTGATGTCGGTAATGTGTTTGATCCATTGCCCAACATAGAGCGCCACTGCCTGCTCACCCAAGCCAATTTGAACGGCGCGATGCGTTTGTGGCTGAAGCTGCAAGTCCCTCTCGGGATCCCATTGGACGCGCACAGGTGTCGCCTCTTTGAAGCGCAGCCATTCGTCCTTGCTCATCGATTCATCGGGGTCGCTCGGGCAGCTATGCCTCAAGGCCCATTCAAAGCCCTCCCGCGAAATACGATCGCCAGAATGCGGGCCTGTCCGGCGTCCTTCAGGCCCCATCCCGCGCGATACATCATCCATAGGAATGACGGCTTGATCCAGGTCATGCGCTCCATCTTGAAGGGCGGCGAAACGAATGTGCCGTGGCGCAGGGCAGCATCGGCGATTGGGTCGCTATAGGCCTGGTATACGCGAATTGTCTGTTCGTCGTAGACGGCTCGAATTTGACGCTCAGGAATAAGGTTCATTGGTTTCATTCAACATGGTCTGCGGTTCAGGGAAGGTGACCTGCGACCGAATTTTCATCCGTGGCGATCAGCGCCTCGGCCGTGTGATTACGCCAGATGGCGAGGTGTAAGCAACCGGCGGAAATTCGAAGCTTCCATCTTGCACGGAGTTGATGAAGATAACCGCTGGACGCTGCTTCGTTGCGTAATTGGTATGGGTTTTAATAATGGTTGATGCTGAAATAGAATCTGCGCCGCAGCACGTTGAGCGATATCTCCTGGCGAGTGATGGCCTACTCGCAAGCGTTGTTGAGACCAACATGTCAACTTCCTTGAAGAAGAATGATCAGCTGTTGATGTCGCTATTGGTGATGTTGCGTGGTTGGAAAGCGATAGATGCCCATGCAAACAAAACACCAAACGCCTCGCGGGCGCGAGAGCTGACGCCGAGAGGTTTAATAGGCTATATCTCGTGAAGAACGTGCGCACTCTTCGTGCAACCTATCAAATCAAGTTCCGCGCTATGTCCGAGGGGCTTAGACTCGTCCTCAGGGTGCCTAAGGCATGCAAGTTTCATCCTTCGCTTGTAGATTTTAACAAGAAGGCCCAGAACGTGATTCTGCGGCATCTTTGACGGCGACGACGAGCTGGATGGTGTGGAAGTTGGCTCATATGCCGACTTCGGCACATTTCGGACTGCGGTTTACGATACCTCTAAGGTGATACGCCAATGAACGCGAGAATTCGGGCAAAAAGAATATTAACAGATCTGAGGCGTTATGAAGCGATGCCATCGCCGATCTGGCACCAAAGAGAAGAATTTGGCTTCCTGATTGGGATATACTCTAATCCAGGCCCAAGTAACGCTAAGATATATATATTGGATAAGGGCATATTTTGGGGCGACGGTGGAGAGGACAAGTCATTCCTCTACTCCGAGGTAAAGTTGGTGTCCGTTCTAGAGGGAATAGAGAGCGTTGAAATAATCATCTTGACTGACAGGGGCAAGGAGTTGCGGATTCCTGTCTCCGGCAGAGACGGAAAATACTCCGACTGTATGGTCATGCTTCAATTCATGTATAGGGTTGCAGCGGATGCGAAAAAATATCCCTACGAGTGAGCTTGACCTGCCGATTTACGAAAATGCTGCATTTCTCCCGCCGATCGATCACCGAAGTCCGATCCTTGAAAGGATAAATATCGAGACGTCTCGCCTGGCTCTTTCGGTGGAATTGACCTGCCACTGAATTTTCACCGACTGCGATTAGAGTCTCGGCGGTTTTGTGAACCGCTCCCAAACGTTGGACCACCGGATGCTAGAGTTTTCCGGCTTTTGAACCGCCACTTGGTGTTGTGGGACCAACAGGCGGAACGCGTCGCCTTCATCTTGCGTAGGTTGGAGCCAATTGCGGCGATGGTCCGTGCATAATATCGGAATTATGTCTGGGGATGCTTCAACGCCCACCTATCTCGGGTATCATATCTGCATCCGTCAGCGTCCCCAGAAAGGCGACGATGTCGTCGATCTCCGGATCGGTCAGGACAGGCGCATCGCCGGGCTTCCGGCCGAAGGGCGGGTCCTGGTTGAGGTTGTCCCAATAGGCTTGCTGCAGGTCGTCATATTTGTGCACCGAGCCGTCGGCATTTTTCGGATACCAGCGGCCGGGATCGCTGTCGCGGGTGGCGTAGAAGGAGACCACGTCGCGTAGCGAGTGGAAATAGCCATTGTGGAAGAAGCTCTTCTTCAGCGCCACATTGCGCAGCGTCGGCGTGCGGAACAGGCCGCAATAGTCGCTGTGGCCGGCAAGATCGGTACGCTGCGGGCCGCAGAGGCCGAGATCGTGATAGCTGGGGTCTGTATTGGCCGGGATCGTCATGTTGCGGGGCGCGGCGAGGCCGAGGAAGCCGAAGTCGGAAAATGGCGGCGGCTCGCCGTCATTGGCGGGTTCGCTTAAGTGACAGCTCGAACAGTTGCCTTTTGCGGGATCCTCGAACAGCTGGCGGCCGTGCAATTCCTGCGCGGTCAGCGTCGCCTTGCCGGCGAGAAAGGCGTCGTAGCGGCTGGAATAGGGATAAAAATCCGGGCCGCTCTGCTCGAAGGTGGCGAGCGCCTCGGCGGCGGCGTCGAAAGTGTCTTCGGGGTTGTCGAACACCGTTTCGCCGAAGGCGGCCCTGATGGCGTCGGCATAGGGCGCCTTGCGCAGCTTGGCCGCGACCTCGGCTGCATCATTGTTGCCCATCTCGAAGGGCGAGAGCAGCGGGATCTTCGCCTGGTCGGCGCCGTGATCGACCCGGCCGTCCCAGGTCAGGCCGCCGGTCGGGCCATTGTCGACGCTTTCGTCGCCCTCGTCCTCGGAATCGTAATAATGCTCGCTGAAGGAGGGCACCGCCTGCAGATAACGCAGCGTCGGCACGGCGCGCAGGCCCGGCTTGTTCAAATCCTTGCCGCCCATCTCGACCGGTGCGGCCGAGGCGGGGCCGAAGGCGTGCGCGGGGTCATGGCAGGATGTGCAGGCCTGCAGTCCCGAGGCCGATAGCGAGGGGTCTGAGAAGATTTTGCGGCCGAGCGCGGTCAGCGTCTCGGCTCGGGCGAAGGCCTCGGCGCGCGACATCGGGCCGGGATGGACGCCGCCGGCCGCGACCGCCGCGCTGCTTTGCCGCAGCGGCAGAATGACCAGACAGAGGGCCGCCGCACCGATTCCGGCCGCCAGACCGGAGCGCGCCAGCCAGATGATTTTCGTCGTCATGATAAGGATTCCAATGGCTTGGGACTGCTATCCATCATGATCGAACCTCGCTGCAACAATTTGATGACGGCCTTCTCCTGCGACCCCACGGCAAGCCCGGCGTCACAAAGTTGATAGATGGCGGGACTAGCGTCAGCGCGCCCCCGAGTGTTTCCCGCTCCCTCTAGCCAACGCCCCCAGCCATGAGGTTATCCCCGTGACAAGACTGAAACTCCTCAACGCCCTCTGTCTCGCCGGATCGGCGATTGTGCCGCTCGCGATAGTGACGGCAGCCGATGCCGCGCCCGCCGGTTACGACAAGATCGACAATATCGTCGTCATCTACGCCGAAAACCGCAGCTTCGATAATCTTTATGGCGGCTTTCCCGGCGCGGATGGTCTTTCCAATGTCAGCGCCGATCAGGCGCGCCAGCTCGACCGCGATGGCCAGCCGCTCGCCGAGCTGCCGCCGGTCTGGGGCGGGCTGACCGCCAAGGGCGTCACGCCTGCGATCACCGAGGCGCAGTCGGCCCATCTTGCCAATGCCAGCTTCGCGATCGACGATCCGAAGGGATTTGCACAGGCGCCCTCGGTGATCACCCGCGATCTCTGGCACCGCTTCTACCAGGAGCAGATGCAGATCGACGGCGGCAAGAATGACAAGTTCGTCGCCTGGGCCGATTCCGGCAGCCTGGTCATGGGCCATTATGACGGCTCCATCCTGCCGATGTGGCAGGTGGCTAAGAAATACGTGCTTGCCGACAATTTCTTCCAGGGCGCCTTCGGCGGCTCGTTCCTCAATCACTTCGCGCTGGTCTGCGCCTGTGCGCCCTATTATCCGGATGCCGACAAGAGTCCGGCCAAGCCAGTGATCGCCAAGGTCGATGCCGACGGCACGTCATTGACGGTTGCCGACAACGCCCCGAAGTCGGCACTCGACGGCGCCCCGAAATTTGTCTCCGACGGCACGCTGACGCCCGATTTTTACGCCGTCAACACCATGCAGCCGCCCTACCAGCCGAGCGCCAATCCGCCGCCTAAGGATGGCGATCCGGCCATGGCCGACCCTGCCGCGGCGACGACGCTGCCGCCGCAGCATGCGGTGACCATCGGCGACCTGCTGTCGCTGAAAGGCGTCAGCTGGGCATGGTATGGCGGCGCCTGGCAGGCAGCGCTTGACGGCAAGAACGCCACGCCGGTGCCGAACTTCCAGTTCCACCACCAGCCGTTCAACTATTTCGCCAATTTCGCGCCCGGCACCCCGGCGCGCGCCGAACATCTCAGGGATGGCGGCCTTGCCGGCGAAGCCTTCCTTGGAGATATCGACGCAGGCAAGCTGCCGGCGGTGTCCTTCTACAAGCCGCAGGGCAACCTCAACGAACATGGCGGTTATGCCGATGTTTCGAGCGGCGACCAGCATCTTGCCGATATCGTCTCCCATCTCGAGAAGAGCCCGCAATGGGGCCATATGCTGGTCATCGTCACCTATGACGAGAATGGCGGCTTCTGGGATCACGTCGCGCCGCCGAAGGCCGATCGCTGGGGCCCGGGCAACCGCATTCCGGCCTTCATCATCTCGCCCTTCGCCAAGGGCGGCAGCGTCGATCACACCCAGTACGACACGACGTCGATCCTTCGCCTGATCACCGCGCGCTACGATCTGCCGGCGCTGCCGGGCATCGTCGCCCGCGACAAGGCGCTTGCTGATAACGGTCGTCCGCCGATGGGCGATCTCACGGCCGCGCTCGACCTGACGCATTGATCATCGCGAGCGGCTCCGGCGCTGGCCGGGGCCGCCCCTTTCTCATGCTTGCCGTCAGCGGCGCAGCAGCGGCCGCAAGGTGGCCTGCGTCTCCTTCAGCAATGGCAGATAGCGCGCCTTCATCTCCGCGGCCGGGACGAGGGCGGCCGGCGCGCCGATATTGATCGCCGCAACCGTTTCGCCGCGGTCGTTTTCGATAGGCACGGCGATCGAGCAGAGGCCGATCTCCAGCTCCTGGTCGATGATGGCATGACCCTCGGCGCGCACGCGGCGGAATTCGGCGATCAGCTCGTCCGGATCTGTCTTGGTGCTCGGCGTATTTTGCTTCAGCTCGCTGCGGGCCAGGATGGCGCGCGCTTCGCTTTCGGGGAGCGCCGCAAGCAGCACGCGGCCCATCGAGGCGCAATAGGCGGGCAGGCGGCTGCCGGGGGTGAGATTGATCGACATGACGCGTCGCTGCGCGGCCCGGGCGATATAGACGATTTCGGTGCCGTCGAGCACCGAAGCCGAGGCGCTCTGGCCGGCCTGTTCCGAGAGATGATCGAGATGCGGTTGCAACAGCGCCGGCAGCGGCGTCGCCGAGAGATAGGCATGGCCGAGCCTGAGAATCTTCGGCGTCAGCGAGAAGAACTTGCCGTCATAATCGGCATAGCCAAGCTCGGCGAGCGTCAGCAGCGAACGGCGCACCGTGGCGCGGTCGAGCTCCGTCAGCTTCGAAGCTTCGGCGATCGACAGCCGCTGCCGCGTCTCGCCGAAGGCTTCGATCACTTTCAGGCCGCGGGCAAAGCCGCTGACAAAATCCGTTTCGCGCATGGGTTCCAATCTCCAATCGATCCTGGCATTCTGTGCGATATACGAACAAATGTCAAATATCGCACAAATAACCTTGCAGAATGCCCCTGCTGCGCTTTATCTCTGAGCAAGAGGATGGGACGGGCAGGTGTCTGGCCGATCGAGCCAAGGAGATATCCGGCATGGACAAGACAGTCGGGAGCACGGCCGAGGCCGTCTCAGAGATCGGCGACGGCGCGACCGTGATGATCGGTGGTTTCGGCGGCTCCGGCGCGCCGATCGAGCTCATTCATGCCCTGATCGACAAGGGCAGCAAGAACCTCACCGTGATCAACAACAATGCCGGCAACGGCCGCATCGGCATTGCCGCGATGATCGATGCCGGCATGGTCAGGAAGATGATCTGCTCGTTTCCGCGCTCGTCGGATCCGCGTGCCTTCACGGACAAATACCTGGCCGGCGAAATCGAGCTCGAACTTGTGCCGCAGGGGACGCTGGCCGAGCGCATCCGCGCCGGCGGCGCCGGCATTCCGGCTTTCTACACGCCGACAGGTTATGGCACCGAACTCGCCGAGGGCAAGGTCGTCGCTGAATTCGACGGCCGCCACTATGTGCAGGAGCGCTGGCTGAAGGCCGATTTCGCCATCGTGAAGGCGGAGATCGGCGATAACCATGGCAACCTCACCTACAACAAGGCGGGCCGCAACTTCAATCCGCTGATGTGCATGGCCGCCGCCAAGACGATCGCCCAGGTCTCATCGATCGTACCGGCCGGGGGCATCGATCCCGAGCATGTGGTGACCCCCGGCATCTTCGTCGATCGCGTCGTCGCCGTTCCCCATCCGCAGCAGGAAGAAGAACTCATTCGCGCCGGAGTGGCCTACGTATGACCGTCGATAACCATCCCATCAATACAAGGGAAGACATCAAGCTTTCCAATGCGCAGATTGCCTGGCGCGCCGCGCAGGACATCGCCGACGGCGCCTATGTGAACCTCGGCATCGGCTTTCCCGAAATGGTCGCCCGCTATCAGCCGCCCGGCCGTGAAGCGATCTTCCACACGGAAAACGGCATCCTGAATTTCGGCGAGCCTCCCGCCGAAGGCGAGGAGGACTGGGATCTGATCAATGCCGGCAAGAAGGCGGTGACGCTGAAGCCGGGGGCGGCCTTCTTCCATCACGCCGACAGCTTTGCCATGGTGCGCGGCGGCCATCTCGATGTCGCGATCCTCGGCGCCTACCAGGTGGCCCAGAGCGGTGATCTCGCCAACTGGCGGGTCGGCAGCAAGGGCGTGCCGGCGGTCGGCGGCGCCATGGATCTCGTGCACGGCGCCAAGCAGGTTTGCGTCATCACCGAGCATGTCACCAAGACGGGCGAGCCGAAGCTGGTGGAGAAATGCACCTTCCCGCTGACCGGCGTCGCCTGCATCACCCGCGTCTATACTAGCCATGCAGTCATCGACATCGTCGACGGGCGCTTCGTGCTGCGGGAGAAGTTGGCCGCGATGTCGCTCGAAGAATTGCAGGCGATGACAGGGGCGCCGTTGCACGTCGACGGGCCGGTTGCCGATCTCGTCGTCCCAAAGCTCTGAGGAAAAGCCATGACCGAAGCCTTTATCTGCGACTACATCAGGACGCCGATCGGCCGCTTCGCCGGCTCGCTCGCCCAGGTGCGCGCCGACGATCTCGGCGCCGTTCCGCTGAAGGCGCTGATGGAGCGCAACGGCGGCGTCGACTGGGAAGCCGTCGACGACGTGATCTTCGGCTGCGCCAACCAGGCAGGCGAGGACAACCGCAATGTGGCGCGCATGTCGGCGCTGCTCGCCGGTCTGCCGATCGCCGTCCCGGGCACGACGATCAACCGGCTCTGCGGCTCCGGCATGGATGCGGTGATCACGGCCGCACGCGCCATCCGCGCCGGCGAGGCCGAGCTGATGATCGCGGGTGGTGTCGAAAGCATGTCGCGCGCGCCCTTCGTCATGCCGAAGGCAGAGACCGCCTTTTCGCGGGCCGCCGAAATCCACGACACGACGATCGGCTGGCGTTTCGTCAACCCGCTGATGAAGAAGCAATATGGCGTCGATTCCATGCCGGAGACCGGCGAGAACGTCGCCGAGGACTATCATGTCAGCCGTGAGGACCAGGATGCCTTTGCGGTGCGCAGCCAGGCGAAGGCCGCCGCCGCTCAGGCAAGCGGAAGGCTGGCGAAGGAGATCGTCCCGGTCACCATCCCGCAGCGCAAGGGCGATGCCATCATCGTCGACAAGGACGAACATCCGCGTGCGGCGACGATCGAGACGCTGGCGAAGCTTGCGACCCCTTTCAAGAAGGAAGGCGGCACGGTGACCGCCGGCAATGCCTCCGGCGTCAATGACGGGGCGGCGGCGCTGATCGTCGCTTCGGAAGCGGCGGCGCGAAAATATGGTCTGACGCCGCTCGCCCGCATCCTCGGTGGCGCCTCCGCCGCCGTTCCGCCGCGGGTGATGGGTGTCGGCCCGATCCCGGCTTCGCGCAAGCTGATGGCCCGGCTCGGCATGACCCCGGAACAGTTCGACGTTATCGAACTCAATGAGGCCTTCGCCAGCCAGGGGCTGGCGGTGCTGCGCGCGCTCGGCATCGCCGACGATGATGCCCGGGTCAACCGCAACGGCGGCGCGATCGCGCTTGGCCATCCGCTTGGCATGTCGGGCGCCCGCATCACCGGCACGGCGGCGCTCGAACTTGTGGAGACCGGTGGAAAATATTCGCTGTCCACCATGTGCATCGGCGTCGGCCAGGGCATTGCGGTCGCGCTCGAAAGGGTTTGAGCGCGCTCGCGCCGTTGCGCCCGCTGCCCGGCTTCTGTAGAAATCGAGCATGCTGATCCGATCCGCAGAAAACGACGACCGAGACGCCATCTGGAGGATCATCGGCCCGACGATCCGCGCCGGCGAGACCTATGCGCTCGACCGCGATCTCTCCGAGACCGATGCGCTCGCCTATTGGATGGGGCCGGACCGCGAGACCTTCGTCGCCGAAGAAGATGGCGTCATCCTCGGCACCTATTATATCAAGGCCAACCAGGCCGGTGGCGGCCGGCATGTCTGCAATTGCGGTTACATGACCGCTGCTGCCGCGGCCGGCCGCGGCGTCGCCCGCCGGATGCATGAGCATTCCCTGGATCATGCCCGCGAAAGCGGCTTTCGCGCCATGCAGTTCAATTTCGTCGTCAGCAGCAACCGCCGCGCCGTAGGGCTCTGGCAATCCCTAGGCTTCGACATCGTCGGCCGTCTCCCCGGCGTCTTCCTTCATCCGACAGAGGGTTATGTCGACGCGCTGGTGATGTTTCGCACTCTGTAGCACTATCCGGCGAAAAAAGATGTGAGCCGCTGTCGAAATCGCGAGGGCCCGAACGTCTTTAGATCGCGAGGCGCCGATGCGTCGCGATCACTCTGTCGGCATGGAGGTTATGAAGCCATGGGTGTTTCCTATCGTTGGGTCATTGTCGCCTTGGGCGCATTGATGTCGTGCGTGGCCATCGGCACGATGTTCTCGCTGGCGATTTTCCAGGAGCCGATCGCCAGCGCGACTGGCTGGTCGCATGTCGGGATCGCCAGCGCGATGACGCTGAATTTCATCGTCATGGGTTTCGGCGGTTTCCTCTGGGGTGCGGCCAGCGACCGTTTCGGCCCGCGCATCGTCGTGCTGATCGGCTCCGTACTGCTTGGCCTGGCACTGGTTCTGGCGAGCCGGGCCGAAACGTTGTTACAGTTCCAGCTGACCTACGGCATCCTCGTCGGCCTTGCTGCGAGCACCTTCTTCGCGCCGATGATTGCGGCGACGACCGCCTGGTTCGACGAAAACCGCGGTCTTGCGGTGTCGCTCGTTTCCGCCGGCATGGGTGTCGCGCCGATGACAATCTCGCCTTTCGCGCGCTGGCTGATCTCGGCTTATGAATGGCGCCCCGCCATGCTGATCATCGGCGTTGCCGCCTGGGTGCTGCTGGTGCCTGCCGCGCTGCTGGTCCGGCGCCCGCCGGCCGAAACCGTCGATACCGGCACCGAGTTTGCCGCGGAAGGCGCCCGGCCACAGCTGTCGAAAGTCTTCCGCTCGCCGCAATTCATCGTGCTCGGCCTGACCTTCTTTGCCTGCTGCGCGGCCCATTCGGGCCCGATCTTCCATATGGTCAACTATGCGACGATCTGCGGCGTCGCGCCGATGGCGGCCGTCAGCATCTACAGCGTCGAGGGTCTGGCCGGCCTCGGCGGCCGGCTGCTCTATGGCACCCTTGCCGACCGGATCGGCGTGAAGCCGGTGCTGGTCGCCGGCCTGCTGGTGCAGGCGGGCGCGCTCGCGACCTATCTGCTCGTCAGCGAGTTGACGGAGTTCTATGCGCTCGCCATCGTCTTCGGCAGCGCCTATGGCGGGGTGATGCCGCTTTATGCCGTGCTGGCGCGGGAATATTTCGGCCAGCGCATCATCGGCACCGTGCTCGGCGCGGCAACAATGCTCTCCAGCCTCGGCATGGCCTTCGGCCCGCTCATCGGCGGCTGGATCTTCGATACCTTCGCCAATTATTCCTGGCTGTTCATCGGCTCGGCGATGGTTGGGCTCGGGGCTGCGGCAATCGCGCTGGCATTTCCGCCGCTCGCGCGCCAGAAGCCGCAGCCGGTCTTTGGGGTGTCTTCGTGATGAGATCTTATTCTGATCGACAGGTCGGCGAGACCAAGACCCCTTCCCAACCCCTCCCCACAAGGGGGAGGGGCTAACGGGCCGCATCGCCTCGAAACCCTCCATCGTGCCTATGTGTTGAGCGGTAACAGCCGGCAAGAGCTGTCTCTTGGTCACCGCCGGAAACCACAACTTAGTCCCTCCCCCTTGTGGGGAGGGGTTGGGGAGGGGTCTTGGGTCGGCCCGAATTGGCGAGCCACGGCATCCCCTCCATACAATTCTCGCCTTTTCGTGCATTGCCCTTCGCCGATTTCGGCTGATAGACTTCCCCAATCTGTTTCATCACCTATGTCCTTGTCTTTCGGGAGGCTGTCTTAGCCATGGCGGAACTTGCTCAATTGCTCGCATCGATCAAACTGCCGGATCTCGCCGGCAAGGCGGTGCTGATCACCGGCGCCTCGACCGGGATCGGGGCGGCGCTCGCCCGCGCCTTTGCGGCGCAAGGGGCGAAAGTCGGCGTGCATTACAATGCCAGTCGCGAGCCGGCGGAAGCGCTCGCTGAAGAAATCAGGGCGGCCGGCGGCACCGTGCATCTGATCCAGGGCGATGTGTCGCGGGAAGGGGAGACCGAGCGTGTCGTCGAGGAGACGGCAAAGACCTTCGGCCATCTCGACGGGCTCATCAACAATGCCGGCGGCATGCTGGGTCGCAAGCCGACCGCAGAATATACCGACGCGCATTATGCCGCGGTCATGGATCTCAACGCCCGCTCGGTGCTGGCGGCGACGCGCGCGGCCCATCCCTGGCTGAAGAAGCAGGGCGGATTCATCATCAACACCACTTCGATTGCCGCCCGCAACGGCGGCGGCAACGGGGCGATCCTCTATGCGGCATCGAAAGGCTTCGTCTCGACGATCACCCGTGGTCACGCCAAGGAATTTGTCGCCGACAGGATCCGGGTCAACGCCGTAGCCCCTGGCGTCATCGCCACACCCTTCCACGAGCGTTATACCAATGACGAGCAGATGGAACTGCAGCGCAAATCGATCCCGATGGGTTTTGTCGGCACATCGGAGGATTGTGTAGGCGCCTATCTCTTCCTCGCATCGCCGACGCTCTCCGGTTACATCACCGGCCAGATCATCGAGGTCAATGGCGGCCAGCTAATGCCGTAAACGCCCCTTCCGGCGCGCGATATCGTTGCTTTTCCCGGTTGATCAGGGAACTTTAGAACCGCCGTGACGTTTCCCGCTTGGTCTTTTCATCGAGCGGGGCATCATGAGCTTTTCATTTTCGGAACTCGACTTCCTCAAGCCTGAACTGGGGGCGGAGTATACGGGTTCCGGCACCCATTTCGCCGTTTTCTCGGCGCATGCGGAACAGATCGAGCTCTGCCTGTTTTCCCCGGACGGAAAGGATGAGATTGCCCGGATGCCGTTGCCCAAGCGCGAGGGCGATATCTGGTCGGGCTATGTCGCCGGCGTCGGGCCGGGCACCGTTTACGGCTACCGCGCCCATGGCCCTTACGATCCCGGCGCCGGCCATCGTTTCAATGCCAACAAGCTTCTGCTCGACCCCTATGCCAAACAGGTGACGGGCGCCCTCAAATGGGACGACGCGCTGTTCGGCTATCAGATCGGCGAAGACGACCTTACCTTCGACGAGCGCGATAGCGCGCCGTTCATGGTCAAGGGCGTCGTCCAGGATCCGGATTTCGACTGGGCGGGTGAAGAGGCGATCCGCCGCCCCTGGCCCGACACCGTCATCTACGAGGCGCATGTGCGCGGCCTGACGATGACGCATCCGAAAGTGCCGGACCGGCTGCGCGGCACCTTTCTCGGCATGTGCAGCGATCCGATCATCGACCACCTCGTCAAGCTCGGCGTCTCGGCAATCGAGCTCCTGCCGATTCAGTACTTCCTCGACGACCGTTACCTCCTGGAAAAGGATCTCCGCAATTACTGGGGCTACCAGACGCTCGGCTTTTTCGCGCCGCAATCGCGCTACCTCTCCGGAGACAAGATCACCGAGATCAAGACCATGGTGAAGCGGTTCCATGCCGCCGGCATCGAGGTGTTCATGGATGTGGTCTACAATCATACGGCCGAAGGCAGCGAGAAGGGACCGACGCTGTCCTTCCGCGGGCTCGACAATGCCAGCTATTACATCCTCTCCCCCGATGATCCCCGCCACACCTTCGATACCACAGGCACCGGCAATACGTTGAACGTCGCCAACCCGATGGTGATGCGCATGGTGCTCGACAGCCTGCGCTACTGGGTCGGGGTGATGCATATCGATGGTTTCCGCTTCGACCTTGCCAGCACGCTCGGCCGGCAGGATCTGGAATTCGATCGACAGGGTCTGTTTTTCGGCGCCATCCGGCAGGATCCGATCCTGGCCGGTGTCAAGCTGATTGCCGAACCCTGGGATATCGGTGAGGGCGGATATCAGGTCGGCGGTTTCCCGCATCCCTTCCGCGAGTGGAACGACAAGTTCCGCGACGACGTGCGCCGGTTCTGGAAGGGCGATGGCGGTATGGTGTCGGAGCTTGCGGCGCGCATCACCGGCTCGGCGCTGCAATTCAACCATTCCGACCGGGGGGCGACCTCCTCGATCAATCTTCTGTCGGCCCATGACGGCTTCACCCTGATGGATACCGTCTCCTTCGACGGCAAGCACAACGAGGCGAATGGCGAGGACAACCGGGACGGCCATTCCGACAATCATTCCGACAATATGGGCGCAGAGGGCGCGACCGATAATGCCGACATAAACGCGGCGCGGGCGCGGCGGCGGCGCAATATGATTGCGACGCTGATGCTGTCGCAGGGCGTGCCGATGATCTTGGCCGGTGACGAGATCGGCAACAGCCAGGGCGGCAACAACAACGCCTATTGCCAGGACAACGAGATCGGCTGGACGGGCTGGGATGGGCTCGACGATCCCTTCCTCGATTTCTTCAGGCAGGCCGTCGCCTTCCGCAAGGCCCATCCGGTGCTCAGGCAGGAGCGGTTCCTGACCGGCGAGGAGAGCGAGGACGGGCGCATCGAGATCGCCTGGTACAAGCCGGATGGCAGCTTCATGGACGACGGCGCCTGGAATGACGATGGATTGCAGGTGCTCGGCGTCTATCTCTCAAGGAGCGTGCATGCCCCTGAAACCGAGGCGATGGACGACCTCTTCCTCGTCTTCAATGCCGGCGGCGATTGTCAGATCTACCTGCCCGAGGTGAATGGGCTGCATCAGTGGTCGCGGGTTCTCGACACCGGGACGGAGACGGAGGCCTTCGCCGTGCACGATCAGGACAATCCGGTCATCGTTTATGCCCAGAGCGTCGCGGTCTTTGCGCCGACAGGCCAGACCCAGCCACCGGAGGGGGCGACCAAGGCCCAGCGCCGCCGCTGGTTCCGGTTCGGGCGTCGGAGCAAGTAGCAGAAAAAATGAATGCCGAAGCCATCACCCAACTTGGTCTCGTTTATGTCAGCGATGCCGAACCCGGCATCCGAAGACGAAGGAAGGGCAAGGGTTTCAGCTATGTCATGCCCGACGGCACGACGCTTGCCGACGAATTGCAGCGGGCGCGCATCGGTGCGCTCGGCCTGCCGCCGGCCTATGAGAATGTCTGGATCTGCCTTTACGACAATGGCCACCTGCAGGCGACGGGCATCGATGCGCGCGGGCGCAAGCAATACCGCTATCACAAAGACTGGCAGTCCTTCCGCAGTGCCGGAAAATTCCATCAGCTGATCGAGTTCGGCCGGGCGCTGCCGCGGATACGCCGCACCGTGCTGCGCCATCTCGACACTGGAGCGGAGGATATCGACGGCGTGCTTGCGGCCCTGACGACGCTGCTCGACGAGGCGCATCTGCGCGTCGGCAACCAGGCCTATGTCCGGGAAAACGGCACTTATGGCGCAACGACGCTGCTGAAACGGCACCTGAAGATCGTCGACGGGCAGATCGAGCTGAAATTCCGCGCCAAGGGCGGCAAGCGCGTCCAGCGCAGCCTCAAGCATCCCAGGCTGCAGAAGATCCTGGAAGAGATCGCTGACCTGCCCGGCCGCCAGCTCTTCGTCTGGAAGGATGAAAACGGGGCGCTGAAGCCGATCGATTCCGGCCGCTTGAACGCCTATCTGGCGGAGATATCGGGCATTCCGATTTCAGCCAAGACCTTCCGCACCTGGGCCGGCTCGCTGGCGGCTTTTGGTGCGGCGCGCGAGACGATTGTCAGCGGCGGCCGGCCGACGGTGAAGCAGATGGCGGAGGCCTCAGCCGAGGCGCTGCACAACACACCGGCAATCTCACGCTCAAGCTATATCCATCCGGCGATCATTGCGCTCGCCGGCAACGATCATCCGGTGATCGAGAGCGGCGCCGAACCGTTGCGGGGCTTGCGGGCCGAGGAAAACAGGCTACTTGATTTCCTCACACGCGAGATCGAGGAATGAGCCCGAAAAATCCACCTGCATCGGACGTCGTCCTGACCCATCCCGACCGGCTGTACTGGCCGGAGGAGGGCGTGACGAAGCAGGGTCTCGCGGATTATTATGCGGCGGTCTGGCCGTTCATCGCTCCTTATCTCGTCAATCGGCCCTTGGCGCTGCTGCGTTTGCCGGATGGGATAAAGGGCCGCCAGCGGTTTTTCCAGAAACATGCCTGGAAGGGCATGAATGCCCATATCGAGGAGATCGCCGATCCTGAGGAAATGGACGGCGAAAAGCTGCTGCGCATTGCCGATTTCAATGGTCTCAGGGCGCTGGTGCAATCGGCCGTGCTCGAAATCCATCCCTGGGGCACGACGACCGAAAATTGGGAAAGACCGGATATGATCACCATGGACCTCGATCACGGCGAGGACGTGGCCTGGAGCGCGGTGATTTCCGCCGCGCTTGACGTCAAGGCGCGGCTCGAAGCTCGCGGCCTTGCCGCCTTCGTCAAGACCTCGGGCGGCAAGGCCTGCATGTGGTAACGCCGCTTGCGCCGAAGGCCGGCTGGGCGGAGGTGAAGGACTTCGCCCATTCTCTCGCGGAGAGCATGTCGGCGGATGCGCCGGAAAAATATCTCTCAACCGCGACCAAGGCCAAACGCGGCGGGCATATCTACATCGACTATCTCCGCAACGGCCGTGGCAACACGGCGGTCGCGGCCTATTCGACGCGGGCGCGAGCCGGTGCGCCGGTTTCGATGCCGCTCGATTGGACTGAATTGAACGCGGTCAGCGGCCCGGCCGCCTTTACGATCGCCAATGTGCCACAGCGATTGAAAACCCGCCCCAGCAACCCATGGGGCGGCTTTTTCGATGCGGCCGTGCCGCTGCAATAAACGGCTCTTGCCTCACTCCGCGCTGTCGAGCTCAGGATAATGCCGGAAAATCCCGTCCTCGTTGAAAGCGAGGCGGCGAGGGGAAGCGAGATAGCGGGCGATATTCGGACGCTTCGCCACCCGATCATGCAGGGCAAGCAGCGCCGGATATTCCGCCTTGCGCTTCGCCATGGCGTTCGGAAAGGCATAGGTCAGGCCTTCGATCACTTGGAAGAGCGAGAGGTCGACATAGCTGAGCGCATTTCCGATGATATGATCGGGACCTGCAGGATTCTGCCGCAGCACACGCTCGAAGTAACCGAGGAATTTTGGAATGCGATCGCGGATGAAGGCGGCGGAGCGGGCTTTCGCTTCCGGCTTCTGGTCCTCGTAATAGAGCGACGTATCGATCGGGTGATGCGTATCATGTACCTCGGCGACAAAATCGGTGATGGTGAGCTGCAAGCCGTTGGCGACATGGCGAAGGCCTTCGTCCTCAGGCGCAAGGCCGAGCCTCGGGCCGAGATAAAACAGAATGTTGGCGACATGCGGGAGAATGAGGTCGCCGTCCTTCAGGAAAGGCGGGGCGAAGGGAATATGCGGTTCGCTTTCGCTCTTCATCAGCGCGAACATCGCATCCGCACCGAGGCCGGGCTGACGGGTGATGTCGAGATAATCGGCGCCGGCTTCCTCCAGTGCCAGCCGCACGAATTCGCCGCGGCCCTGAAGACCGTCCCAGTAATAAAGCTCATAGGCCATCTCAGCTCATCCCTTCGGTTGCCGACCGAAGTCTTTTCGCAATTCGTCCTTGGCTTTTTCAAGCGTGCCGCGACGCTTTTTCGTCAGCTGGTCGCCGGCGCGGTTGATGTAGAAGGTCAGCATCGACATGGCGGCGCGAAACGGGCTCGACTTGCGGCGATGGCTCTCTTCGGCGGAATGTTTGACGGAGCGGGCGATCTTCTTCGGGTCGTCGGATTTGAACACGCCTTGTTTCAGGTCCATCGCATCGCTGTGTTCGGTCACGTCCTGCGACCATTTCTTCTTCGATTTGGCCATGGCTGATATTCCTTTGCCGGGAGCGGGCGGGCTAAACCGCTTCTCCTGCGCGTTAATGGTGACTGTGATGTTCGTTGCGCTTGCGTGTCGCGGCTGCCTTCTTCGCGGAAGCGGAGCGTTCCTCTTTCGAGCGTGCGGCGGATGCGGCGCCGCCTATGCGGCCACCCTTTTCGGAGGATTCATGCGTGTCCTTCTTGCCGCGGCCGGAACCGGATTTGTTGCCGCCGCCGCTTTCCTTGTTCACCGTCGCCCAGGCACGCCGTTCGGCCTCTTTCTCAGAGACGCCGCGATCCTCGTAGCCCTCCTCGATGTGCTCTGCCTTACGCTTCTGCTTGTCGGTATAGTCGGATTTGTCACCTCTCGGCATCGTTGCCTCCTCTGGTGTGCAAAGGGGTCAAACTGGTGCTGAGGCCGAAAGTTCCGGCCACAGGATCACTCACCCGGATTTCGGAACAAAAGCCGCGTTCGCTCCATTCCAGATGGGAAAACCGCCCACAAACAGGAGCCGAGATATGGAAAACCACATTGTCAAAGCCGATGGAAACGGAGCGATCGACGTCAACGGGCAAGTGTCACCGGTCACCTATACCGTCAGCCTTAAGGAGCACTCCTATAAGGTCGACATCCGCCTGATGGCGCCGCGGGACTGGCTGCTGCAAAGAGGTTTCGAACGGGATGCCGTGCTGGTCAGCCAGAGTGGGGCGCGCATTCCCGTCTATCACGACAGCGGCCGCCTCGATCCCACCGACACGATCTCGATCGAACTGACGGCGCTTGACGACAGCTGCACAAGCGAGGTGGCTCTGATGCGCAAATATCCCGAACTCGACGGCGTTGTTTAGGCCTCTGACCGGCGGCGGTCTTTATTTCCGATAGAATTTTTGTGATGCGGCCAAGGCGCGGCCGATAGCGAAGAAGGGCGGCTGCACCGGCGCGCGGGGATCACGGAAAATCAGCCCGACGAGATTGTCGACGACGAGGATGAAGCCGAGCGCGAGGCCGATGTAAAGCAGTGCGGCGATGACGAGCAGCGACATCTCCATCCCTCTACGCGATCGCGAGCCAAGCACGGCGGCCGGCTGCGGCGAGCGGGACGGAGAGGATATCAGTATGAGCGTCGTTCATGGCAATTTCCCCGGTTTCGCCATAAACAGCCAATGTCTGTTGTTGTTCCCGGTTATCGGGTGAGGGTTCAATTTTTTCAGGAAGCTTCAAAGCGTGCAGCGTCATCCGGCCTCTGTTCCCCCATGGAAGCCCATCCACCGCAAATTCGATAATGCACAACTAATTCAAGCTTATGACAAAAAGCATCAAAGGGCGCCGCGGCGACGCCCTTTTTTGATCCAGCTGCTTGATTTCTGTATTCAGAGTGCCGTCTTGCGGCTCGCCGTCCGTTTCGGTGCCGGGGTCACGACGCCGTTCGTCTTGCTGCCCGCGACGCTGCGCTTGGCCTTTGGCTTGACTTCCTTGCCGTCGGACGAGGCAGCGGAGCCTTCGAGCGCTTCGCGCTCGTGCCGTGCCTGTTCCCAATGGATGGATTCTCGCCCTGTCGGATAACCCTCTTCTTCCCAGAGGGCGTATGCACGTTTTTTGATCCACTCATCCCGAGTTTCTGCCATCGCTGATCTCCAGTCACATGATGCCGTCGTTCGAACGCGATACTGCCGGGATGGTTCCAGAGGAGGGGAACTCTTTCAAGAGAAATCGTGCTGCAACCGCAAATATTTCGCGTTGCAGCATATCAGGGTTGAGATTCGCCATTCATCAAGGCCGAAACTCGGCGGCCTTGTGCAGATCTGAGACGAAATCCCGGCGCAGCCTGTGCCGTTCCGCCTCGTCGCGGATGCGCAGGAGATAGGAAGGGTGGATGGTGATCAACACGGGCGGATGGTTCGCCGGATGCAGGATATGGCCGCGCTCCGGCGTCAGCTTCGCCTTAGGCCCGAGCAGCGCATACAGCGCGCTTGCGCCGAGGCTGACGACGAGTTTCGGCTGCAGAATATTCAGCTCCGCGCCGAGCCACCAGGCGCAACGCCGGATTTCGCCGGCATTGGGTTTTGTATGCAGCCGCCGTTTGCCGCGCGGCGTGAATTTGAAGTGCTTGACGGCATTGGTGACATAACAGCGCCGGCGGTCGAGACCCGCCTCCTCAAGACAGGCATCGAGCAACCGGCCGGCCGGGCCGACAAACGGCCTTCCCGTCACGTCCTCCTGATCGCCCGGCTGTTCGCCGACAAGGACGATTTCGGCTGCCCCGGACCCTTCGCCGAAGACGATCTGCGTGGCATTCCTGTAGAGATCACAGCGCGTGCAGCCTTCGGCCTGATGCCTGAGTTCGGCGATGCTTTGCGCATCCGCGACTTCGAGCGCCAGGGCGGGGCCGACGCTTGCGGCGATGTTCATGATGCGATCCTCATCTCCTCTGGATCAATCGTTGCGCGCCGGGATTGTTCCTGCGGACGCGATGGTTGCCGGGACAAAAAAATAATTACGACGAAAAATTTCGCGTCATGGGAGAGGCAAGGCGCGATTGAACGCCGCCGTTTCCCGGCTATATTTGCCAGCGATGTTCTATCTCCTGTCGACCTACTGGCCGCATATCCTCTTTGTCGTTTCGATCGCCATGGGGGCCGCGGCGGCGATCCATGCCGCCATGACCAAGGAGGAGGTGCGTGCGGCGATCGGCTGGGTCGGCGTCATCATCCTGTCGCCGATCATCGGGGCAGTGCTCTATGCGATTGCCGGCATCAACCGCATCCGCCGCAAATCGCTGAGCATCCGCCGCGACGCGCTGCTGCCGGCGGCCGAAATCGACGAGTTGGAGACGTTCGACGCCGAGGCCGAGACTGTCATCAGCCAGTTCGGCCGCCGCTTTGCGGCGCTGCAGACGCTCGGCGACCGGGTGACGCGCAATCCGCTGACCTCGGGCAATACGATCGACGTGCTGGAGACCGGCGACGAGGCCTATGCGGCGATGAAATCGAGCATCGACGAGGCGGCGCGCAGCATCCTGCTCGAAACCTATATTTTCGATCGCGACGCGATCGGCCTTCGCATCGCCGATGCGCTGATTGCGGCGGCCAAGCGCGGTGTCGAGGTCCGGGTGCTGATCGACGCGGTCGGCGCGCGTTATTCTGTGCCGAGCATTCTCGGCCATCTGAGAGATGGCGGCGTCACCGTCGCCGTCTTCAACGGCAATGTCATCATGGGCTTGCGGCTGCCCTATGCCAATCTGCGCACTCACCGCAAGATCCTGATCGTCGACGGCAAGATCGCGCTGACCGGCGGCATGAACATCCGCGCGGGCTTCAGCGAGGAGGTGACCGGCGAGAGCTTTGCCCATGATACGCATTTCAGCGTTACCGGCCCTGTTGTTGCCGACCTCTTCGATCTTGCCGCCGAGGATTGGCGCTTTTCCACGCAGGAGCTGTTGAACGACGAGGCCTGGCGCATCGAGCCGCCGCAGCGCAGCCCCGGCGATCCCATCCTGATGCGCGTCGTCGCCTCCGGCCCGGACCGCAGCGTCGAGACCAACCACAAGATGCTGATGGGCGCCTTTTCCGTGGCGCGCCAGTCGATCCGTATCATGTCGCCCTATTTCCTGCCGGACCGCGAACTGATCAGCGCCCTGGTGACGGCGGCGCGGCGCGGCGTCGAAGTCGATATCGTCGTGCCCGCGGTCAACAATCTCGTGCTGGTCGACCGGGCGATGACGGCGCAATTCGACCAGATCCTCAAGGGTTATTGCCGCATCTGGCGCGCGACCGGCAGTTTCAGCCACTCCAAGCTTTTGACGATCGACGGCACCTGGGCCTATGTCGGCTCCTCCAATCTCGACCCACGCTCGCTCAGGCTGAATTTCGAGGTCGATCTCGAAGTGCTGAACGAGGGTTTTGCCGGCGAGATCGACGAGCATATCGAGGAAACCCTGAAATCGGCAACGCCGGTGACGCTCGACGGCTTACGCGCGCGGCCCTTCCCGGTGCGGCTGCTCGAGAAGGTTTTGTGGCTCGGTTCGCCCTATCTGTGAAGGATTATTTTGCCGGCGGACATGGCAAGTTCCGCTGGCCCTCCTATACTGCCGGGAGAAGCCTTTTTGATCAACGGAACAGCTGCGCCGTCCGATGCACGCCAGAAAAGTCAATCTTCCCGCCAGCATTCTGGCTTCGATCAGGAGCCGGAAAAAGCGGCTTGATCCCGCCTATACCGAGACACGGCCGCGCAGCGCCGGAACGCTGATCGCCTCCTACAACGTGCACAAATGCGTCGGCACTGACCGGCGCTTCGATCCCGAGCGCACCAGCCGGGTGATCCATGAAATCGGCGCCGACGTCATCGCGCTGCAGGAGGCCGATACGCGCTTCGGCGAGCGCACCGGCATTCTCGATCTCGGCCGGCTGGAGCGGGAAACCGGGCTGATCCCGGTGCCGGTCGCCGGCATGGCCAAGGCGCATGGCTGGCACGGCAATGTCGTGCTCTTCAAGAAGGGACTGGTGCATGATGTGCACCAGGTCAAGCTGCCGGGCCTGGAGCCGCGCGGCGCCCTCGTCGCCGAGATCGAGCTCGAACAGGGCGGGGTGCTGCGCATCATCGCCGCGCATTTCGGCCTGCTGCGCCATAACCGAGCCCAACAGGCCCGCATGCTGGTCGAACTCATCAACGACCGACAGGAGATGCCGACCATCCTGCTCGGCGACCTCAACGAATGGCGCCTCGGCGACCGCTCCTCGCTCAACACCTTCCAATCCGCTTTCGGAGAATTGCCGCCCGCCGTCCCCAGCTTCCCCGCCGGCCTGCCGCTTCTCGCCCTCGACCGCATCATCGCCAACCGCAAGGGGATCATCTCGGAGGTGGAGGCGCATGACACACCGCTCGCCCGCATCGCCTCGGATCATTTGCCGATCAAGGCGTTGGTCGATCTGGCAACTGTCGCGGACTGATATCATATGGACGTTGCGAGGGCGCCTATCGTTTTTCCAGACGACAAACATGGACATCGCCCCGCGCCGGATGGCGCGGGGCGAGAGGAGCGCGAAACGAGCTTCGCCGGTTTGACCCGCGACACGTTGGGGGAAGGGATCAGATCGCCCGGCAAGCTTCCGCCGCTTGTCAGAAAGATGACGAAGAGACCACGCCGATAGTCGGGACGGGTAGTTCCTGCTCCGGCATCTTGTTTCCGTGCTCGACGCCGGCGCTGAGTGCCTCGCGCACTTCATCCTCTTCCCAGCCCGCCTCGATGGCGGAAGCGACGAGAGTCTCGATTTTCTCGGTTTCCGAGCTGTGCGCAGTCTCATTGAGGTGGCGTCTGGCGGTATCGAGACACTGACGAAGGTTGGAAGCGCGGCTGGCGTCGTTGCGGTCGTAGCTCGGCGATGCGACGTAGGTCATTTGGAAGCTCCCTTGTTGATCGAGAGGAACACCCGAACGGGGAGCCGGTTCCACCGCGTGCTGCCGTAAGCCACCAGCCTGCATCCGCGGCCTCGGAAATCGTAAAGAATTCGACGACCGCGCCGTCCGCGTCGGTCGACGACATTGCGGTGTTTTCCTTTGCGCCCGATCAAGGGGCGTCGGTTCAGGTACTTTGAGGCCATGGTTGAGTTTAAAAAGGGATTGTGGAGCCCCGGCCACGAAGCCAACAAACACGACTTGACGTCTTCTCATCTTTGAGAAATGCTAAGATGTCAGACCAATTTCGAAGCTTGACTGCCTGACAAGAAATATTGGGAACCATGAAGGCAAAGCTTAGCGATAGGCCGGTGATCCGGCCGCTTCCCGCCATGGACCGCGCGCGTCAGGTGACCGATGCGCTGGCGGACTATGTCGAGGATGCGCGCCTGCAGGCGGGGGACCGGCTGCCGGCGGAGCGGGAGCTGATGGCGGCCCTTGCGGTCGGACGTTCGACCATTCGCGAAGCGATCCGTCATTTTCAGGCGCTCGGGGTGATCGAGACGCGCAAGGGCAGCGGCACCTATCTGCTGAAGCCGGTGTCCCGGGCGACGATCCATATGCCGCTGTCTTTCGATGCGGCGCATCTGCGCGATGCGCTGCTGCAGACGCTCGAAGTGCGCCGCGGCATCGAATGCGAGGCGGGCATGGTGGCGGCGCGGCGGCGCACGGCCAAGGATCTCGTCGTCATCGAGGAGAAGTTGAACGAGATGGAGCGGGTGCATCTGGAGAAGGGCACCTCAGGGCCGGAGGATCTGGCCTTCCATCTCGCCGTTTACGACGCCACCCACAATCCGCTGTTTCGCCAGCTGCTCGAACAGATGCGCGAGACTTTCGAGCGCTTCTGGGAGCATCCCTTCGACCGGCAGGATTTCGCCCGCCGGTCCTTTCCCTTTCACCGCACCCTTTTCAACGCGATCGCCGCCGGGGACGCCGAGGCGGCGCGGGCGGAAACATTGAAAATTCTCGACATCGTCGAGGAAGACATCAAGGAAATGTCCAAATGAGCAGCGGTGAAGACCCGTTCGATCTTGCTTCCCTCATCACCGCCCACGACGACGGCAACTTCGCCGATGCCGTCGTGCCGCCGATCTTCCAGACCTCGCTTTTCACCTTTTCCGATTATGAGGAGATGATCACCGTCTATCGCGGCGAGAAGGTGCGGCCGACCTATACGCGCGGCCTGAACCCGACGGTGCGCGCCTTTGAAGAGATGCTCGCCAAGCTCGAAGGTGCCGAGGATGCGCTGGGTTTTGCCAGCGGCATGGCGGCGATCTCGTCTTCCGTGTTGAGCTTCGTCGAGCCGGGCGACCGCATCGTTGCCGTCAAACACGTCTATCCCGATGCCTTCCGCCTGTTCGGCACTATCCTGAAGCGGATGAAGATCGAGGTGACCTATGTCGACGGGCGCGACGAAGAGGCGGTTGCCAAAGCGCTGCCCGGCGCCAAGCTGCTCTACCTGGAAAGCCCGACGAGCTGGGTGATGGAGGCGCATGATGTCGGCGCGCTCGCCGCTCTCGCCAAGCGCCATGGCGCCATCTCGATGATCGACAACAGCTGGGCAAGCCCGTTCTTCCAGCGGCCGCTGACACTCGGCGTCGATCTCGTCATCCATTCGGCCTCGAAATATCTCGGCGGCCACAGCGATGTGGTGGCGGGCATCGTTGCCGGCTCGAAGGAGATGATCGCCCGCATCAAGGCCGAAGCCTATCCCTATCTCGGCGGCAAGCTTTCGCCCTTCGACGCCTGGCTGCTGATCCGCGGCCTGCGCACGCTGCCGCTCCGCATGCGGGCGCATGAGACATCGGCGCTTGAGATCGCCAAGCGCCTGCAGCGGCTCGATGTAGTGGAGACGGTCTGCCATCCCGGCCTCGCCAACCGGCTGCCGGCCGGCCTCAACGGCACCTCGGGCCTCTTTTCCTTCATCTTCCGCGACGGCGTCGATATCCGCGCCTTCGCCGACCATCTCAAGCTCTTCAAATTGGGTGTAAGCTGGGGTGGCCATGAAAGCCTGATCGTACCGGGCGAGGTGGTGCTGCAGCAGAAGGCACAGCCGAATTCCGCGCAAGCCTTCGGCATCCATGCGCGATCCGTACGTCTCCATGTTGGCCTCGAAGGAACCGAGGCGCTGTGGAGAGACATCGAGGAGGCGCTCGCCGCCGCCTCGCAATCCTGAAACCTAAGAACCTAAAAGGGGGAACTGAGCATGAAAAAACTAATAATCTCGACGCTCTTTGCTTCGATGATGGCGGGTACGGCCTTTGCCGATACCACGCTGAAGCTTGTCGAAGTCATCACCAGCCCGGAGCGCACCGAAACGCTGAAATCGATCGTCGGCAAGTTCGAGGCCGCCAATCCCGGCACCAAGGTCGACATCATCTCGCTGCCTTGGAACGAGGCGTTCCAGAAGTTCGCGACCATGGTGTCGGCCGGCGACGTGCCCGATGTGATGGAGATGCCCGACACCTGGCTGTCGCTCTATGCCAATAACGGCATGCTCGAAAGCCTCGAGCCCTATCTTGATAAGTGGGAGCATACCAAGGAGCTGACGCCGCGCGCCCTTGAGCTCGGCCGCGACGTCAAGAACACCGCCTATATGCTGCCCTACGGCTTCTATTTGAGGGCGATGTTCTACAACAAGAAGCTGCTTTCGGAAGCCGGTGTCGCAGCATCGCCGAAGACGCTGGAGGAATTCACCGCCGCTTCGGAAAAGGTCTCCAAACTGTCGGGCAAATACGGCTACTGCATGCGCGGCGGACCGGGCGGCCTCAACGGCTGGATGATCTTCGCCGCCTCGATGGCTGGCGACAACAAGTACTTCAAGGAAGACGGCACCTCGACGATGAACAGCCCCGGCTGGGCCAAGGGCATCGAATGGATGGTCGATCTCTACAAGAAGGGCTATGCGCCGAAGGACAGCGTCAACTGGGGCTTCAACGAAGTCGTCGCCGGCTTCTATTCCGGCACCTGCGCCTTCCTCGATCAGGATCCGGATGCGCTGATCGCCATCGCCGAACGCATGAAGAAGGAAGATTTCGGCGTCATGCCGCTGCCGAAGGGGCCTGACGGCAAGTCCTTCCCGACCATCGGCTATGGCGGCTGGTCGATGTTTTCGACCAGCGGCAACAAGGATCTCTCCTGGAAGCTGATCGCCACCCTCGAAGGGCCGGAAGGCAATATCGAGTGGAACAAGCGCATCGGCGCCCTGCCGGCCTATACGGCAGCCGAGAAGGATCCCTTCTATGCCGGCGACCAGTTCAAGGGCTGGTTCGAGGAACTGGCGGATCCGAACACGGTGCCGACGGTGATGCCGACCTACCTCGAAGAATTCGCCTTCTTCAAGGATTCGCTGGCGATCAAGACCTCGCAGCAAGCCTTGCTCGGCGATATCTCGGCGAAGGATCTGGCCGACCAGTGGGCGGACTATCTGACCAAGGCGCAGCAGAAGTTCCTGAGCAAGAAGTAAGGGGTGAAGGGGGCGACTGCGGCCCCCTCATCCGACCCTTCGGGCCACCTTCTCCCCGAGGGGAGAAGGGAGTCGCGGCGCCGCCTCATTCCTCCTTTTCCCCAGCGGGGAGAAGGTGCCGGCAGGCGGATGAGGGGGCTGCGGCCGCCCAGTTTTCAGAGGCATTACCCACGCGAAATCCGCAACCGGGTAGACAATGGAAATTACGCACTGATGACCACTTCCGCCGATACGCTCGACATACGTCGCGACCGCAGGCCGTGGCTGCGGCGTCTTGCCGATGCTTCGGAGCCCTATCTCTACAGCGCCCCGTCGCTGATCCTGATCATCGCGGTCATGCTGGTGCCGCTGACATTGGGCGTGTCCTATGCCTTTCGCGATATCCAGCTGCTCAACCCATTTTCCGGCGGCTTCATCGGGCTCGAGCATTTTCGCGAACTTGCGGGCGATGCCGCCTTCTATGGCGCGCTGCGGAACACGCTCTGGTGGACCGGCGCTTCCGTCGTCCTGCAATTCGCCTTCGGGCTCATCCTGGCGCTGCTGCTCGACAAACCGTTCCCGGGCCGGGCGATCGCGCAGGCGCTGGTCTTCCTGCCCTGGGCGGTGCCCTCCTTCCTCGCCGGCCTCAACTGGGCATGGCTGTTCAATCCGGTCATCGGGCCGATCCCGCATTGGCTCTTCTCCCTCGGACTGATGCATGAGCCGGGCAATATCCTTTCCGATCCCAATTATGCGATGTGGGGGCCGATCGTCGCCAATGTCTGGTGGGGCATTCCCTTCTTTGCGATCACGCTGCTCGCCGCCCTGCAGGCGATCCCGCGCGATCTTTACGAGGCGGCGTCGATCGACGGCGCCGGCTGGTTCCAGCGCTTCCGCTCGATCACTTTGCCATTTCTGGCGCCGACCATCGCCATCACCGTGCTGTTGCGCACCGTCTGGATCTCCAATTTCGCCGATCTCATCGTCGTCATGACCAATGGCGGGCCGGCCGACCGCACGCAGATCGTCGCGAGCTATATCTTCACGACGGCGTTCAAGCGGCTCGATTTCGGTTATGCCTCGGCGATCGCGCTGGTGCTGCTCGCGCTGCTGCTTGCCTATTCGATGCTGATCATCCTGCTGCGGCAGACGCTGCTGAACAAGGATTGAGCCGATGAGACGATCCGTCATCCCCACCATCGCGCACCGTCTGGCGATCCTTTGCTATATCGCCTTCGCGCTCTTCCCGCTGTTCTGGCTGCTCAAGGTCTCGGTGACGCCGAACGATCTGCTCTATAGCGAAGGCGTGCGCATGTGGCCGTCGCGCACGACCTGGGATCACTATGCCTTCGTGCTGCAGCACAGCGCCTTTCCGACCTTCTTCAAGAACAGCCTAATCGTCTCGGCCTCGACAGCGGTGACCGTGACGATCTGCGCCTCGCTCTCGGGCTACGCGCTGTCGCGCTTCAATTTCCGGGCAAAATACTGGATCGTCGCCTTGATGCTGCTGACCCAGATGTTTCCGCTCGTCATGCTGGTCGCGCCGATCTTCAAGATCCTGTCGCCCTTACATCTGACCAACAGCCTGGCCGGGCTGGTCATCGTCTACACCGCCTTCAACGTGCCCTTCGCCACGTTCCTGATGCAGTCCTTCTTCGACGGCATTCCCAAGGATCTGGAAGAGGCGGCGATGATCGACGGCGCCACGCAGTTCACGGCGTTTCGCCAGATCATCCTGCCGTTGACGCTGCCCGGCATCGCCGCCACCCTCGGCTTCGTCTTCACCGCCGCCTGGAGCGAGTTGCTTTTCGCGCTGATGCTGATCAACGGCAATGACGCGGCGACCTTCCCGGTCGGGCTTCTCACCTTCGTTTCGAAGTTCTCGGTGGATTTCGGGCAGATGATGGCGGCGGGCGTCATGGCGCTCATTCCGGCCGGCCTCTTCTTCCTGCTCATCCAGCGTTATCTCGTCCAGGGCCTGACGGCCGGCGCGGTCAAGGGTTAAACAAATGGCATCGATCGATATCCAGAATATCCGCAAAGCCTACGGCCATGTGCAGGTGCTGCACGGCGTCGACCTGGAGATCAAGGATGGCGAGTTCGTCGTGCTCGTCGGCCCCTCCGGCTGCGGCAAATCCACGCTGCTGCGCATGATCGCCGGGCTGGAGGATGTCACCTCCGGCGAGATCCGCATTTCAGGCGCGCGGGTGAACGAACTGCATCCCAAAGACCGCGACATCGCCATGGTGTTCCAGTCCTATGCGCTCTATCCGCATATGAACGTCGCCGGCAATATGAGCTACAGCCTGAAACTGCGGAAGACGGCCAAGGAGAAGATCGCCAGCGCCGTCTCCGCCGCCGCCGCCAAGCTCGGTCTCGATCCGCTGCTCGAACGCCGGCCGAAGGCGCTTTCCGGCGGCCAGCGCCAGCGCGTCGCCATGGGCCGCGCCATCGTGCGCCAGCCGAAGGCCTTCCTGTTCGACGAACCGCTCTCCAACCTCGATGCGCGCCTGCGCGAACAGATGCGCGCCGAAATCAAGAAACTGCACGGCGATCTGAAGGCGACCTCGATCTATGTCACCCACGACCAGATCGAGGCGATGACGCTGGCCGACCGGATCGTCGCCATGCATGGCGGCGTGGTGCAGCAGGTCGGCAGTCCGCTCGAACTCTACGACCACCCCGCCAATCTGTTCGTCGCCGGCTTTATCGGCTCGCCGGGAATGAATTTCCTCGCGGCGAGTTATGTCGACGGCGGCGTCAAGCTGCAGGACGGCACGATCGTGCCGCTGGCAAAGCCGCTGCCGCTTGAAGATGGTGCCAAGGTGACGCTCGGCATCCGGCCCGAGCATGTGCTGATGACGAATGACGGGGCGGGCCTTGCCACCGATGTCGAACTCGTCGAACCCACCGGCTTCGGCATCATCCTGCATCTCGCTCTGCATGGCCTGCCGTTCAAGATCTTCACGCTCGATCGCGAGGCGCTGAAGGCGGGGCCGAAGGTCAATGTGGCTTTCCCGGCGCAGTACCTGCATGTGTTCGACGGCGAGGGAATACGCGTCGATTGATCAGGTCAATCCTCACGCATTGCGAGCGGAAAAAACTTTTGCCGTATCACCCGTGAGGGCTATATCTTCCGGTGACCTTTGCTGGATTGGATGCCATGACCGATACCGTTCTCGACCGTTTTCTCCGTTACGTCGCTATCGACACCCAATCCGATCCCTCTTCGTCGACGCAGCCGACCACCGAAAAACAGAAGGATCTCGGCCGGGTGCTGGTCGATGAACTGCTGCAGATCGGTCTTGCCGACGCGCATCTCGACGAATACGGTTATGTCTATGCGACCATTCCTGGAAACAGCGACAAGCCGGTGCCGGTCATCTGCTTCTGCTCGCATATGGATACGGCGCCCGATTTCAGCGGCACGGGCGTCAAGCCGCGGATCATTGGGAATTATGCCGGCGGCGATATCAAACTGGAAGGCGATCCGAGCCGGCTCATCCGGGTTTCCGAGCATCCGGAGCTGAACAACCAGATCGGCAACGACATCGTCACCACCGATGGCACGACCTTGCTCGGCGCCGACGACAAGGCCGGGCTGGCGGAAATCATGACGGCCGCGCAGGTCCTGATCGACAATCCCGAGATCCGGCACGGGACGATCAAGATCCTGTTCACCCCCGACGAGGAAGTCGGGCGCGGCGTCAACAAGGTCGACCTGAAGAAACTCGGCGCCGACTTCGCCTATACGATGGACGGCGAGACATCAGGCCATATCGAGGATGAAACCTTCTCGGCCGATGGAGTCGAGATCGCCATCTCAGGCGTGGCGATCCATCCGGGTTTCGCCAAGGACCGGATGGAAAACGCCATCAAGATCGCCGGCGCCATCATCGACCGGCTGCCGAAGGACTTGGCGCCGGAGACGACCGAGGGCAAGCAGGGCTTCATCCATCCGACAGGCGTGACCGGTTCGATGGAGAAGGCGTCGCTCAGCCTCATCATCCGCGATTTCACCGACAAGGGGCTCGCGGAAAAGGAATCGATAGTCGAGGCCATCGTCAAAGAGGTGATGGCTGGCTATCCCGGCTCGACCTATCATTTCCAGGTCAAGGAACAGTATCGCAACATGAAGGTGGTGCTCGACCGCCATCCGGAGATCGTCGACAACGCCATCGAAGCCGTGCGTCGGGCCGGCATGACGCCGGTGCGCGGCAGCATCCGCGGCGGCACGGACGGCTCGCGGCTCTCCTTCATGGGCCTGCCATGCCCGAACATCTTCGCCGGCGGCCATGCCTTCCACTCGCCGCTCGAATGGGTCAGCCGTCAGGATATGGAAAAGGCGGTCAAGACGATCGTGGAACTCGCCAAGGTGTGGGAAGAGCGCGCCTGAGCGCCCTGCAATTTAACCCATAATCGGAGGAACGACGGGCTTAGCCGCCGTTCGCCGCGACGCTGCCGCGCAGCATGACGCTGTCATAGGCGGGGCGGGGGATGGGGATCGCGATCCGCATTCCCGGGTCGGGTTCGATCGAGGGTTCCGGCTCGGTTACCGGGGCCGTGATCTGCATCGGCATGGGATTTGCGACGGGCGCCATATGGGCGGCCGTGGGCGCCGCATTGATCGGCGACATCGTGCTCGCCGTCGGCATCGGATCCGGCGCCGGCAGAGGAACGGGAACGGCCGAGGGGATCAGCGCCTCGAATTGCGGCGGCAGTATGCTCTCACCGGGCACATAATTCATCGCCACCTCATAGGCGGGCAGCGGCGGCGGTGTCTGGAGCATGCCATCGGCGCCGCGCTTCTCGTAGAAGGCGTTGCCGCCGGCGACCGCCACATAATGCATGTTGTTGTAAGGGAATTTCAGCCCGTCGGTGTGGAAGAACATCGCATCCTTGACCGCAGGATGGCGGGCGCCTTTCAAGATCGCATCGGCGGCGGTCGCCAGCTCGGTTTCGGCCTGCGGCTTGACTTCACGCGTCATCACGCCCGGCGCAAACTGCTTTTCCTGGGCGACGACGCCGCAGATCGACGGCGGATAGGCGCCTGACGTCAGCCGGTTCATGACCACGGTTCCGACGGCCATGTAGCCGTCCTCATCGGAATGCTGCGATTCGAAATACATCGCGCGCTGCAGGCAGTCGCGGTCCTTGTTGGTATAATTGAAGGTGACTTTTGCCGGTTGAACCTTCGTCTTCGCCGCCGTTGCCGCCGGTTTCGGTGTCGTCGTGCAGCCTGCGGCCGCCAGCCCTACGAACAAAATCCCGATCAGGGATTTTCCAAAGGAAATCTCCGCCCTCAACGCAAGGTGCCTCCTGTGGGATTAGTCCTACTTATTAACGTGAAAATCTTTTACTCGTCATGTGACAAAAATACAAACAACCATAGATAACAAAAAGCCAAAGAGCCTCTCGCCAAATGAGAGTCCTGCGAGGAGTCGGGCTATGCCAACAACCCCCATCAGCTGCGGAACAGCTTCCAGCGGGTCGGCTTGAAGGCCACGCGGTGGCGGTCGAGCCTGTCGGCCTCGCTCGGCGGCAGTTCGATCTCGATATGCGGGCGGTCGTTGCCGATATCCAGTTCGATGTGACGGGTGCCGGCGACGCGGCGGCTGGAAACCGGCTGGCCGGCGATGCAGTTTTCAGCCGATTCGCAGAGCCTGACGTCATGCGGGCGGAAATAGATCTGCGCCGGGCCATCCGGCTCGCCCTCGGCATTGAGGCCGAGCGAGCGGCCTTCGAAGCGGATGTCGCCGTCCGAGATATCGACCTGCAGGCAGTTCGACTGGCCGATGAAGCCGAAGACGAAGGGCGAGTTCGGATTGTCGTAGACTTCATCGGGCGTGCCGACCTGCTCGATCGCACCCTGGCTCATGACGACGACGCGGTCGGCAAGCTCCAGCGCCTCGTCCTGGTCATGGGTGACGAAGACGGTGGTGTGGCCGGTGCGGTCGTGGATCTCGCGCAGCCATTTGCGCAGGTCCTTGCGCACCTGGGCGTCGAGCGCCCCAAAAGGTTCGTCGAGCAGCAGTACGTTCGGCTCGACGGCCATGGCGCGGGCGAGCGCCACACGCTGGCGCTGGCCGCCGGAAAGCTGGGCCGGGTAGCGTTTTTCCAGGCCGGAAAGCTGCACGAGGTCGAGCAGCTCAAGCGCCCGCTTGCGGATATCGGCCTTGGCCGGCCGGCGCGCGCTGTTTCTAACCCTCAGGCCGAAGGAGACGTTGTCGAGCACCGTCATGTAGCGGAACAGAGCATAATGCTGGAAGACGAAGCCGATATTGCGCTGCTGCACTGACTTCTTCGAGGCATCCTCGTCGCCGAAGAAGATCTGTCCCTCGGTCGGGCTTTCGAGACCGGCGATCAGGCGCAGCAATGTCGTCTTGCCGGAGCCCGACGGGCCGAGCAGCGCGATCAGCTCGCCGGAGCGGATGCCGAGCGAGACATCGTGCAGCGCCGGAAAACGATCGAATTCCTTGCGGATGTTTTGAACGCGTACTTCCATTCCAAATCCTTCAGTGCCGCCGGCTGGCGGAGATTTCAGCGCTATAGCGCATTTCCAGCAGCGTCTTCAAAACAAGAGTGACGAGCGCCAGCAAGGCCAATAGCGTGGCGACGGCAAAAGCGCCGGTGAAATTATACTCGTTATAGAGAATTTCCACCTGCAGCGGCATGGTGTTCGTCTGGCCGCGGATATGGCCCGACACCACCGAGACGGCGCCGAATTCGCCCATGGCGCGTGCGTTGCAGAGCAGCACGCCGTAGAGCAGGCCCCATTTGATGTTCGGCAGCGTCACGTGCCAGAAGGTCTGCCAGCCGCTGGCGCCGAGCGAAAGGGCTGCCTCTTCGTCGGCCGTTCCCTGTTCCTGCATCAGCGGGATCAGCTCGCGGGCGACGAAGGGAAAGGTGACGAACATGGTGGCGAGGATCAGGCCCGGCACCGCAAACAGGATCTTGATGTCGTGGGCACTGAGCCACTGGCCAAGCCAGGTATTGGCGCCGAACAGCAGCACGAAGACCAGGCCCGATATGACCGGGGAAACCGAGAAGGGCAGGTCGATCAGCGTCGTCAGGAAGGCCTTGCCTTTGAACTCGAACTTGGCGATCGCCCAGGCGGCGGCAACCCCGAAGACGAGGTTGAGCGGCACGCTGACCCCGGCAACGATCAGCGTCAGGCGGATCGCCGAGAAGGTTTCGGCATCGCCGAGCGCCTCGATGAAGGGGCCGGCACCCTTGCGGAAGGCCTCGACGAAGACGGCTGCAAGCGGCAGCAGCAGGATCAGCAGCAGGAAGACCAGCGAAAGGATGATCAGCGTCAAGCGCGCGATCCGGTTTTCGGTGGTGACCGAACGCAGCTTCACCGGTTGAGCGGTCGCATCAAGCGCCATAGCCGTACCTCCGCCTGCTCCAGCTCTGAATGAGATTGATGACCAGCAGCATGGAGAACGAGATGATCAGCATGATCGCCGCAATGCCGGTCGCCGCCGCATAATTATACTCTTCGAGCTTGATGATGATCAGCAGCGGCGCGATCTCCGATTTGAACGGCAGGTTGCCGGCGATGAAGATGACCGAGCCGTATTCGCCGACGCCGCGGGCAAAGGCGAGCGCAAAGCCGGTGAGCACGGCCGGAGCCAGCCCCGGCAGCAGCACGCGGAAAATCGTCTGGAAACGGTTGGCGCCGAGCGTTGCTGCGGCTTCCTCCACCTCCTTGTCGATTTCCTCCATCACCGGCTGCACGGTGCGCACCACGAAGGGCAGGCCGACGAAGATCAGGGCCACGACGATGCCGGCAGGCGTAAAGGCGATCTTGATGCCGAGCGGCGTCAGGAACTGGCCGATCCAGCCGTTCGGCGCATAAAGCGTCGTCAGCGCGATGCCGGCAACGGCGGTCGGCAGCGCGAAGGGCAGGTCGACCATGGCATCGATGATGCGCTTGCCGGGAAAGCGGTAGCGCACCAGCACCCAGGCCAGCAGGATGCCGAAGACGGCGTTGACGATCGCGGCGATGAAGGCGCTGCCGAAGCTGATGCGCAGCGCGTTCAGCGTGCGCGGATCGAGCGCGATCGACCAGAATTTCTCCCAGCCGAGCGCGCTCGACCGGACGGCAAGGCCCGAGAGCGGGATGAGGATCAGAAGGGTGAGCCAGGTCAAGGTAAAGCCGAGCGCCATTCCGAAACCCGGAATGACACTCGGCCGCCTGAACCGCCACCGCGTGGGGCTATGTGCTTTCATGAAGTCTATTATTGGGCCGGCTTGTAGATCTGGTCAAATACCCCGCCATCGCCGAAGAATTTCGGCTGTGCGCTTTTCCAGCCGCCGAAGTCGTCGATGGTCGCGAGCGTCAGCTTCGGGAAGCGGGCGATGTCGGCCGGATCGGCGGCTTCAGGCTTGATCGGCCGGTAATAGTGCTTGGCGGCGATCTTCTGGCCTTCGTCCGAATAGAGGTAGTTGAGATAGGCTTCGGCGACCTTGCGCGTGCCCTTCTTGTCGACATTGCCGTCGACAATGGCGACCGGCGGGTCGGCGCGGATGGAGAAGCTCGGCGTGACAATCTCGAACTGGTCGGGACCGAGCTCTTCGAGCGAGAGATAGGCTTCGTTTTCCCAGGCAAGCAGCACATCGCCGAGGCCGCGCTGGACGAAGGTGGTCGTTGCGCCGCGGGCACCGGTATCGAGAACCGGAACGTGCTGCAGCAGCTTGGCGACGTAATCCTGCGCCTTGGCTTCGTCACCGCCATTCGCCTGCTTGGCCCATGCCCAGGCGGCGAGGAAGTTCCAGCGGGCGCCGCCCGAGGTCTTCGGGTTCGGCGTGATGACCTGCACGTCATCCTTGACCAGGTCGCCCCAATCCTTGATGCCCTTCGGATTGCCCTTGCGGACGAGGAAGACGATCGTCGACGTATAAGGCGTCGAATTGTTCGGAAATTTGGTCTTCCAGTCGGCGGGGATCTTGCCGGTCGCCTTGGAAATCGCGTCGATATCGCCTTCCAGCGCCAGCGTGACGACGTCGGCATCGAGACCGTCGATGACCGAGCGGGCCTGGGCGCCGGATCCGCCGTGCGAGGCCTGGATGGTCACGGTTTCACCGCTGTCCTTTTGCCACTTGGCGGCAAAGGCGGCATTGAAATCCTTGTACAATTCGCGGGTCGGATCGTAGGAAACGTTGAGCAGCGTCTGATCCGCGAAAGCAGGAGCAATGCTCCCGATCGCGAAGCTGCCCGCCATGACCGCGGCCGCAAGGAGCCGGGTGAGCCGTTGTGTCTGCATGGGAACCCTCCTGTTTTCTGTCTTAACTCTATCAAGTCAGTCGTATAATGAAACGAAGGTTCTTCCCGTTCCGTCCCTGACGTTAGAATGTCATTCCATTTAAGGGGTGATCTTGAAATAGACGTCCCGGAGTTGGCCGCGGCCAATTGCCGGTCGCGGCCGCCGGACTGAAAGCGTCGTGCCTTTTTGGCCACAGTTCCTCCACGAAAGCGCCATGGTGGTGCGGATTTTTGCCCAGATTTTGCCGCGATGACACTTGCGCATTCCTATATGGCGACCGTGCGGTCGTATTTGCTGACCGCTACGCGGGGGCATCCCTTGACCATGTGCCCCGCATTCCAAACCTGTTTAGGGCCATTGAAAATGAATATCAGAACTATCCTTTTTGCCTCCGTAGCCGCCCTTGCCGCGGCCTCCGGAGCCCGCGCAGCCGACGCCATCGTGGCGGCGGAACCCGAGCCCGTGGAATATGTTCGCGTTTGCGACGCCTACGGGACCGGCTATTTTTATATTCCGGGAACGGAAACATGCCTTTCGATTGGCGGTTATATCCGTACCGAAGTGCGCTTCGGTGACCATATATCCGGCGATTCCGACGTAAACTTCTGGACTCGCGGTCAGGTCACCTTCCAGGCCAAGAACGACACCGAGTACGGCACGCTCACCGGCGTCATCACGCTGCGTTACAATGCCGACAGCGCCTCCGACCAGGAAGCTCTGCTCGACGAAGGCTATATCGACATTGCCGGTTTCCGAGTCGGTAAGCTTTACAGCTGGTGGGACGACGACATGAGCGGCGAGACCGATACGCTCGCCAGCAACGAGACGACGCACAACTCGATCCGTTATCAGTACGAGGCGGGCGCCTTCACGGCCGGCCTCTCGGTCGACGAACTGGAAGACGACTACGCCACCAAGCCGGGTGAAGGCCCGAACAATTTTGGTGTCGCAGGCCAGGTCTCCTACAAGGCCGGCGCCATCAGCGCTTACCTGCTGGCCGGTTATGACACCGACACCAGCGAAGTTGCTGTCCGCGGCATCGTCTATGCCGATATCGGCCCGGGCACGCTCGGCATCGCCGGCGTCTGGGCAAGCGGCGCCAACTACTACTACGAAGAGTCCGAATGGACGATCGCAGCAGAATACGCCTTGAAGATCAACGACAAGTGGTCGGTCACCCCTGGCTTCCAGTACTTCGAAAACATCTCGCTCGACGCTGACGGCAACGGCTTCAGCGGCGGCAGCGCCTACACCACCGGTGTCACGATCGATTACCGCATCGTCGACGACCTCCGCACCAAGCTCAGCGTGCAGTATCACGATGAGGACGAAGGCGACGACGACGTGTTCGGCTTCCTGCGCTTCCAGCGCGATTTCTAAGATCGTCTGATCGCAAACGAGTGGGGCGCGGCCTTCGGACCGCGCCTTTTTCACACCCTGGAGTCGGCGATGAAATCGGAATAAAATTCGTCGGCCGTCCTTGCCTTGCGCATGGCGGCGAGCACGCCGTCCGACTGCAGCCGCCGGGCGATGGCGGACAGCACGTTCAGATATTCGCCGCGATTGTTCTCGCCGAAGAGCAGCACGAAGGCGATATCGGTCGGGATATCGTCGATCGCCTCGAAATCCAGCGGCTGGGCGAAGCGGAGGAGAAGGCCGCGCGGGCTGGTCATGCCGTCGATCGCCGCATGCGGAATGGCGATACCGTTGCCGATGCCGGTGGAACCGAGCTTCTCGCGCGCTTCGAGCGCCTTCAGGATGATCTGGCCGTCGACGAAGAAGGCCTTGGCCGCCTTATCCGCGATACCCTGCAGCGCGCGCCATTTCGTCGGGGCCGATACGCCGATGAAGGTGTGTTCCGGCCGGATGATGTTGGGAAGATTCATGTCATTCTCAGTGCGGTTCTGGCTCGAAAGTGTTCGGGCAGCGGTAGGGAAGGGCGGTCAGTCCGGTTCCCTGAGCCGGTAGCCGACGCCGGTCTCGGTGGTGATATAGTGCGGCTGGTCGGGAATCTGTTCGACTTTTTGCCGCAGCTGCCTGATGTAGACGCGCAGATACTGCACATCCGCCGCGGGCCCCCAGACCTGCTTTAGAAGAAACTGATGGGTCAGCACCTTGCCGGCATGCTGGGCGAGCACCCGCAGGATGTCGTATTCCTTGGGCGACAGTTTGATGTCCTGGCCGTCGACCTTGACGATGCGCTTGACCAAATCGATCGATAGCCCGCCGGTTTGGAAGATCGCTTTTTCGCCTTGCTGCTGCAACCGGTGGCGCAGCGCCACGCGGATGCGGGCGCCGAGTTCGTTGACGCCGAAAGGTTTGGTGACGTAATCGTCGGCGCCGCTTTCCAGCGCATTGACGATGCCGGCCTCGTCGGTGCGGCTGGAGAGGATGACGATCGGCATGGAAAGCCCTTGGTCGCGCCATTCCTGCAGCAGCTCGTGGCCTGATGTGTCGGGCAGGCCGAGGTCGAGCACGATGAGGTCGGGCATGCCGTCGGCAACCGACTGGCGGGCGATCGCGGCGTTGGCCGCCTCCTGCACCTCGTAACCCTGCGCGGTCAGGCCGACGCGGAGCAGCTTGCGAATCGGCGGCTCGTCGTCGACGACGAGGATTTTGACGGCTGAACCGGTCATTTGAGTTCATCCAGTTTCGGAATGTCGGTGGGTATCGGCAGGCGGATGGTAAAGACGGCGCCCGAACGGCCGGCCCGGTTGCCGGCCGCGATCGTGCCGCCCATCGCCTCGATGAAGCCGCGGCAGATGGAAAGGCCGAGGCCGGTGCCGGCGCGCACCTGATCGCCCTTGCGCACGCGATAGAAGGTATCGAAGACACGGGTGAGATCGGCCGGCGGGATGCCCGGGCCTTCGTCCGAGACCTGCAGGACGACGTTGTCGGCATCGGCCCAGCCCCCGATATGGACCACGGAGCCCTCGGGCGCATATTTCGCGGCATTGTCGAGCAGGTTGAAGATCACCTGCTCGAACAGCACCGGGTCGACGCGCACCATCGGCAGGTCGGCGGGAATGCTCATCTCGGTTCGGTGCCGTTCGAGGATCTTTGCCGCACGGCGCAGCGCGCTGCCGGCGATATCGCCGGCATAATGCAGCGCAGAGTTCGGCTCCATCGCGCCGGATTCGATCTTGGTCATGTCGAGCAGGTTGGCGATGAAACGGTTGAGGCGCTCGGATTCGTCGACGACGGTTGTCAGAAGGTCGCTGCGATCCTCCTCCGGCATCGAGGCGAAGTAATCGCGCAGCGTGCCGGCGGCGCCGAGGATAGCAGCAAGCGGCGTTTTCAGGTCGTGCGAAATCGAGGTGAGCAGGGCCGAGCGCAGCCGGTCGGCTTCGGCCGCCAGCCGTGCTCGATCTACATCGGCGACGAGCTGCACACGTTCGATGGCAAGCGCCGCTTGGTCGGCCAGGGCATCGAGCAGCCGCTGCTGCTCCGGCGTCAACAGCGGTCCGTCGCGGCGGTCGCTGTCGAGGCCGATGACGCCGACGGCGGTGCGCCCGGTTCTGAGCGGCACATAGAGGCGCTTGGCGCCGGGCAGCGTATCGGCGCCGCGGCCGGCGGCGTGGTTGTGCTCCCAGGCCCAGCGGGCGGCGGCGATATCGGCATCGTCGAGCGTGTCGTCGGGGGGATAACCGGCCTTGACGGCAATGCTGCCCTCCTCAGGCAGCAGCAGCACGGCGCGGACCTTCAGCATCGAGGCGAGCTGGAAGGCGGTCGCCCACAGCACGTCGTCGAGTGTGCCGGTGCCGGCGAGCTTTTTCGAGAAGAGATAGAGATCCTCGGTCGTGCGCGCCCGCTGCCTCGCGGCGGCGGCCTGGCGCTGCACGGTGGCGGTCAGATTGCTGGCGATGATGGCGACGCCCAGGAAGAAGAACAGGGCAAGCACGCTTTCCGGATCGCTGATCGTCAGCGTGTAGCGCGGCGGCAGGAAGAAGAAGTTGAAGGACAGCGCGCCGAGGATACAGCTGTAAAGCGCCGGCCGCAGGCCGTGCAGGACGGCGGAGGTCAGCACCGCCATCAGGAAGACCAGGGCCAAGTTGCGCACGTCGAGCACCTGGTCGAGCACGACGCCGACGGCGAGCGCAATGGCGACATAGACGGTCGCCAGCAGGTAGGCCCGGAAATCCAGTGGCGGCGCGGTGTCGGCCGACTTGATGCCGCGCGCGGTGGTGCCGTCCTTCTCGGTGCCCGAGATGACATGGACGCTGATCTCGCCGGTCTTGCGGATCAGCTCGTCGGTGATCGACCGGCTCCACCAGTCTCGCCAGGTCGGCTTCTTCGGGGCGCCGATGACGATATGGGTGACGTTGTTGGCGCTGGCATGGCGGACGAGTTCTTCGGCCACCTCGCGGCCGGGAAGGGTGATCGCCTCGCCGCCGAGCTGTTCGGCAAGCCGCAGCGTCGCCGCGACGGTATCGCGTTCGGCTTCGGTCAGATTGATCGAGCGGTTGGTCTCGATATAGACGGCCGCCCAGGGCGCGCGCAGCCGCGAGGCCATGCGGGCGGCGTAACGCACCAGCGAGGCGGAGCGCGGGTGGTGGTCGACCGAGACGAGGACGCGTTCGCCCGCCGCCCAGGGGCCTGAGATGGCGTTGGCCTGCATATGGGTGAGCAACTGGTCGTCGACACGCTGGGCGGTCTTGCGCAGCGCCAGCTCCCTCAGCGCCGTCAGGTTGCCGGGCGTGAAATAATTGGTCAGCGCCCGTTCGGCGGTGCGCGGCATATAGACCTTGCCGTCATGCAGGCGTTTGATCAGATCATCCGGCGTCAGATCGATGATCTCGACGTCGTCGGCAAGGTCGATGATCGAATCCGGCACCGTCTCGCGCACGCGGATGCGGGTGATCTGCGAGACGACGTCGTTCAGGCTTTCGACATGCTGGATGTTCAGCGTCGTATAGACGTCGATGCCGCGATCGAGCAATTCCTTGACGTCGAGATAGCGTTTCGGATGGCGGCTGCCCTCGGCATTGGTATGGGCGAGTTCGTCGACCAGCACGAGATCGGGCCGGCGGGCAAGGATGCCGTCGAGGTCCATTTCCTCGAGCGCCCGGCCCTTATAGTCGATTTCGACGCGGGGGATGATCTCGAAGCCGGCGACCAGCGCCTCGGTCTCCTTGCGGCCATGGGTCTCGACGACGCCGATGACGACATCGAGACCGTCGGCGATCTTGGCGCGGCCGGAGATCAGCATCTCATAGGTCTTGCCGACACCCGGCGCGGCGCCCAGAAAGATCTTCAGACGACCGCGCATCTCCGCCCGGGCCTTTTCGAGAAGCGCATCGGGCGATGGCCTGCCGGCCTGGTCGCGATTGTCGTCTGGCATGCGTTTGGTCTTTCTGCAGATGCCTGTGCTTGAGGATGGGCGCTACGCCTCCTTCTCCTCATTCCTATGCTCGTCACAGGAATCCAGCCACGCGAAGTCCTTCGCGTGAAAGAAGTCTCCCGCGCCGCCGACGCGGCTGCTGGATCCCTGTGACGAGCACAGGGATGAGGGAGAAGGAGAAGGCGTGCCCAGCCAACGAAACTCACTCAGTCATAGAAGCATCAAGCCTCTGATTCAACGCCAGAACATTGACGGTGGGTTCGCCGAGAAGGCCGAGTTCGCGGGCCTGGACGGCGCCGTCGACCAGCGCCTTGACCTTGGCCTCGTCCAGGCCTCGTGCCTTGGCGACCCGGGGCACCTGGAAGTAGGCGGCCTCGGGTGAGATGTCGGGATCGAGGCCGCTGCCCGATGCGGTGACGAGGTCGGCCGGCACTTGCGTATTGGGGTTCGTCGCCTTGGCGGCCTCGTAGTCGCCCTTGACGCGGTCGATCAGTTTCTGGCTGGTCGGGCCGAGGTTGGAGCCGCTGGAGGCGGCCGCATTGTAACCGTCGCCGGCAGCCGACGGACGGCCGTGGAAATACTTGTCTGCGGTGAAGGCCTGACCGATCAGCGTCGAGCCGATCACCTGACCGTTCTTCTCGACGAGGCTGCCGTTCGCCTGGGCGGGGAAGAGGGCCTGGGCGGCACCGGTCATGGCGAGGGGGTAGAGGAGGCCGGTGATCGCGGTGGTGGCGACGATCATGACGACGGCCGGGCGAAGTTCTTTCAACATTGTTCTTAACTCCTTTAAGCGAGGCCGAGGGCCGCGACGGCCAGGTCGATCGCCTTGATTCCGATGAAGGGCACGATGATGCCGCCGAGGCCGTAGATCAGCAGGTTGCGCGACAAGAGCGCGCCGGCGCCGATCGGACGGTAGCGCACGCCCTTCAGCGATAGCGGGATCAGTGCGATGATGATCAATGCGTTGAAGATGATCGCCGAGAGGATGGCGCTTTGCGGCGTCGACAGTCCCATGACGTTGAGCACGCCGAGCTGCGGATAGAAGGTCAGGAACATCGCCGGGATGATGGCGAAGTATTTGGCGATGTCGTTGGCGATCGAGAAGGTCGTCAGGGCGCCGCGTGTCATCAGCAGCTGCTTGCCGATCTCGACGATCTCGATGAGCTTGGTCGGATCGCTGTCGAGATCGACCATGTTGCCGGCCTCGCGGGCAGCGACCGTGCCGGTGTTCATCGCGACGCCGACATCGGCCTGGGCAAGTGCGGGCGCATCGTTGGTGCCGTCGCCGCACATGGCGACCAGCTTGCCCTTGGCCTGTTCCTCGCGCATTAGCGCCAGCTTCATCTCCGGCGTCGCCTGAGCGAGGAAATCGTCGACGCCGGCTTCGGCGGCGATGGCGGCTGCCGTCAGCGGGTTGTCGCCCGTGATCATCACGGTGCGGATGCCCATGCGGCGCAGCTCCGTGAAGCGTTCGCGGATGCCACCCTTGACGATATCCTTCAGCTGGATGATGCCGAGCAGCCGGCCGTCGCGAGCGACGGCGAGCGGCGTGCCGCCCGATTTGGCGACCTCGTCGGCGATCGACTGCAGTTCGCGCACGACCTCGCTGCCGTTTTTCGAAGGCGCGTCGCCATTGACATAGGTCAGCACGGCATCGACCGCACCCTTGCGGATGGAGGCGCCTTCAAGATCGACGCCGCTCATGCGGCTCTGGGCGGTGAAGGGCACGAAAGTCGCCTTGAGGCTCGCCATGTCGCGGCCGCGGATCGCATATTTCTCCTTGGCGAGCACGACGATGGAACGTCCCTCAGGCGTCTCGTCGGCCAGCGAGGCAAGCTGGGCGGCGTCGGCAAGATCCTGTTCGGACACGCCGCGCACCGGGCGGAAGCTCGTCGCCTGGCGATTGCCGAGCGTGATCGTGCCTGTTTTGTCGAGCAGCAGCGTGTCGACGTCGCCGGCGGCCTCGACGGCCCGGCCGGACATGGCCAGCACGTTGAAGCGGACGAGGCGGTCCATGCCGGCAATGCCGATCGCCGACAATAGCGCGCCTATGGTCGTCGGGATCAGGGTGACGAAGAGGGCGACGAGCACGATGATCGGGATCGAGCCGCCGGCATAGATGGCAAAGCTCGGGATCGTCGCGGTGGCGAGCACGAAGATCAGCGTCATGCCGGCCAGCAGGATGTTGAGCGCGATCTCGTTCGGCGTCTTCTGGCGCTCCGCACCTTCGACCAGCGCGATCATCCGGTCGATGAAGGTCGAGCCGGCCGCCGCGGTAATGCGGACGCGGATCCAGTCGGACAGCACCTGGGTGCCGCCGGTGACTGCCGAGCGGTCGCCGCCGGATTCGCGGATGACCGGGGCGGATTCGCCTGTTATCGCCGCCTCATCGACCGAGGCGACCCCTTCGACGACTTCACCGTCCGACGGGATGATGTCGCCGGCTTCGACGAGCACGATGTCGCCGACCTTCAGGCTGGTGCCCGCCACCATGCGGTAGTCGGTGCCGTTGTTGCCGGTCAAGAGCTTGGCCTGGGTTTCGGTGCGCGCCTTACGCAGCGAATCTGCCTGCGCCTTGCCGCGGCCTTCGGCGACGGCCTCGGCCAAATTGGCAAACAGCACGGTGAACCAGAGCCAGAGATTGATCTGGAAGGAGAAGCCGAGATTGCCGTTGCCGGCCACGAGGTCGCGCAGGAAGAGCACAGTGGTCAGCACCGAGACCGTGGCGACGACGAACATGACCGGATTTCTGGCGAGCGCGCGCGGGTCGAGCTTCTTGAAAGCGGCGCCCACGGCGGGAATGAGGATGCGAGAATCCATGATGCTCGCGGATTTTGCCTGGCTCATAAGAGACTCCAGCTTGGAAAGAGGATGGCGAAGGACCCCGGCGACGCAGGGTCACGGCATCGCCTCAGAAGGTTTGCCCGGCGATCATCACCAGGTGCTCGACGATGGGGCCGAGCGCCAGGGCCGGGAAGAAGGTCAGGCCGCCGACGATCAGGATGGTGCCGACGAGCAGGCCGGCGAAGAGCGGGCCGTCGGTGGGAAAGGTGCCTGCCGAGGCCGGGACCGTTTTCTTGCCGATCAGCGAGCCGGCGATGGCAAGCGCCGGGATGATGACCAGGAAGCGGCCGGCGAGCATGCCGATGCCGAGGGTGATGTTGTACCAGGGCGTATTGCCCGTCAGGCCGCCGAAAGCCGAGCCGTTATTGGCCGCAGCCGAGGTATAGGCATAGAGGATTTCGGAGAAACCGTGCGGGCCGGCCGTTCCCACCGAAGCGACGGCGGAGGGCAGCACCGTGGCGAGCGCGGTGAAAACCAGCATGGCGAGCGGCAGGCAGAGGATGGCGAGAACGGCCATTTTCATTTCCTTCGCCTCGATCTTCTTGCCGAGATATTCCGGCGTGCGGCCGACCATCAGGCCGGCAACGAAGACGGCGACGATGATGAACAGCAGGATGCCGTAGAAGCCGGCGCCGACCCCGCCGACGATGATCTCGCCGAGCTGCATGTTGATCAGCGGAATAAGGCCGCCGAGCGCGGTGAACGAGCCGTGCATGGCATTGACCGCGCCGCAGGAGGCGGCGGTGGTGATGACGGCAAAGAGCGAGGAGAGGGCGACGCCGAAACGGACTTCCTTGCCCTCCATGTTGCCGCCGCCAAGACCGAAGGCGTGCATCAGCGGGTTGCCGGCCGCTTCCGCCCAATACGTAACGATGACGCCGGCGAGGAACAGCACGCCCATCGTGGCGAGGATCGCCCAGCCCTGGCGCTGATTGCCGACCATACGGCCGAAGACGTTGGTCAGCGCCGCGCCGATCGCGAAGATCGAAACCATCTGGATGAGGTTGGAGATCGCATCGGGGTTTTCGAAGGGATGGGCGGAGTTGGCGTTGAAGAAGCCGCCGCCATTGGTGCCGAGCATCTTGATCGCAAGCTGCGAGGCGACGGGGCCGACGGCGATCGTCTGCTGCGCGCCTTCAAGCGTCGTCGCATTGACATAGGCTCCAAGCGTCTGCGGTACGCCGAGATAGACATAGACGAGCGTCAGCACGATTGAGATCGGCAGCAGGATGTAGAAGGTCGCCCTCGTCATATCGACCCAGAAATTGCCGATGGCCTTGCCCGAGGTGCGCGCGAAGGCGCGGATGAAGGCGAGTGCGATGGCCATGCCGGTCGCGGCGGACAGAAAGTTCTGCACCGTGAAGCCGGCCATCTGGGTGAGGTAGGACATGGTGCTTTCGCCGCCGTAGTTCTGCCAGTTCGTATTGCTGACGAAACTGACGGCGGTGTTGAAGGAAAGTTCCGGCGGAACGGCCGCCATGCCGGCTGGATTATAGGGAAGGATGCCTTGCAGACGCTGCAGCGCATAAAGCGCGACGACGCCGAGCAGGTTGAAAAGCAGCATGGCGAAGGCATAGGAGGTCCAATGCTGCTCCTCGCCTTTGCTGATGCCGGCCATGCGGTAAAGTCCGCGTTCGACCGGAACGAGGACGGGTGAGAGGAATGTGCGCTCGCCGCTGAAGACACGCGTCATGTAACCGCCGAGCGGTTTGACGAGCACGAGGACAATCCCGCAATAAAGCAGGATCTGAAGCCATCCGTTGAGGGTCATGGAGGTAAACTTTCAATACCGGCTGCTGCCCGGTCGCGCCTGCGCGAGCTCAGAAGCACCAGTTCTCTTCAGAAGCGTTCCGGGCGAAGCAGAGCGTAGGTGAGGTAGACGGTGAGAAACACGGTCACGGCACCGCTCAAGACATAATCGAGGGTCATCGTCGTTTCTCCGTCAAAGCCTGTCGCAGGCTCTGGTGTAGGCAAGGCACAGCGCGAAAAATAGGATCGCGGTGCCAAGCAGAATGATATCCATCATGATCGTGACTCCTGTTGTTCTTGTTGGAGTCAGACAAGACAAAGGGCGCGACCCGGGAGGGGCGCCTTTCATGCTTTCTGGCGTGGAGATGATCGTTCGATCTCTCGGGCATGAATATGGAGCCGAAGGGCATAAAGGTTCGAGACGGGCAAGGAGCCGTCAATATAAAAATCTTATAAATGCTTTGCAGCGAGCCCTTTGTTTTTACGCATGTCGTCGCGGCAAAAGCGCTTCGCGCTTTGCCTGGCAAAACCGCTGCACACTTTTGCGCGACATGCTCTAAGGATCGATCCGGAACCGGTACTGGCCTTCGGCGCTGCGGCCGTCCATCGAGAGGACGCGCCAGTCGATCGTATAGAAGCCGGGCGCCATGGCGGGGTCGAGCGGGACCTTGAAAATCGATCCTTCAGGACCGGAGAGAAATGGCTTGCCTGTGGGAACCGCCATGCCCTGGGCATCCAGCAGGACGGCCGTCGAGCGGGCAAGATCGACAGGGCCGGTGAAGGTGAGCTCGAGGTTGGCCGGCGCCAGCCTTTCTTCCTGCTCCTGCGGCGGAAGAGAGGCTTGTTCCAGGGCCGCAGACGCCTCACTTGCGATGAAGAGAAGGGAGACGAACAGACAGAATGACGCGATCGACTTCATGATGGTCTTCCCTATCGTGCCGACCCGCATGTGCCCGGAGCCATCATGCTTCCGTGACGTCATGCCGACGTATTATTATTAACGCGGTGGGGGAGGATTTCGATCCCTAGTTTTTGCGATAACGCGCGCCGGCCGCGGCCGTGGACTTTCCGGCAGCGCGGCGATCAGATCCACAAGCCTGCGCCAGAATCGCCGTAATGAGCTTGATTTCGTCGGACCGTAGGACCGATTTCCGCCGGCATTATCATGATGGTTCTTCATCGTTCTCTGCCTGTCCTCATGGCCGGGATCTCGAATGGAGAATGTACTCCCCTGCGGCCTCGGCTGGAATCATACAGAGGTCTTGGAAGGCAAATCTTTCGGATTACGGAAAATGGGCATTTCATCGCATGTTGAGCAAAAGCTTGATCTCAACGATTGAATTGCCGCCCCTTCCGGTCTTATAGTCGCGTCCAACGGCACGCGATGAACCGCGGGGCAATAGGGAAGGAAACCGATCATGACCAAAGTCCGTGCGCTGGTGCTGGAGCGCCAGCATGAGCTTGCGCTTCGCGATATCGATCTGCCGCTCGAAACCGGCCCCGGCGAGGTGAAAATCAGGATTCACACGGTCGGTGTCTGCGGTTCCGATGTCCATTATTACACGCATGGAAAGATCGGTCCCTTCATCGTCAACGCGCCGATGGTGCTCGGCCATGAGGCGGCCGGCACGGTGGTCGAAGTCGGAGCTGACGTGACGCATCTGAAAGTCGGCGACCGCGTCTGCATGGAACCCGGCATTCCCGACCCGAATTCCAAGGCAAGCCGGCTCGGTATGTACAATGTCGACCCGGCCGTGACCTTCTGGGCGACGCCGCCGATCCACGGGGTGCTGACGCCTGAGGTCGTGCATCCCGCCAATTATACGTTCAAGCTGCCCGATAATGTCAGCTTTGCCGAAGGCGCCATGGTCGAGCCCTTCGCCGTCGGCATGCAGGCGGCCACCAAGGCGAAGATTACGCCTGGGGATACCGCCGTCGTTCTCGGCGCCGGGCCGATCGGCACGATGGTGGCGATCGCGGCGCTGGCCGGCGGCTGCGCCCGGGCGATCGTCGCCGATCTCGCCCAGCCGAAGCTCGATATAGCCGCGCAGTACCAGGGCGTCATCCCAATCAATATCCGCGAGATGAACCTCACCGAAGAGGTGGGCCGGCTGACCGACGGCTGGGGCGCCGATGTCGTCTTCGAATGCTCCGGCTCGCCGAAGGCCTGGGAGACGATCATGGCGCTGCCGCGCCCGGGTGGCGTCATCGTCGCCGTCGGCCTGCCGGTCAACCCTATCGGTTTCGACGTCTCGACGGCATCGACCAAGGAGATCCGCATCGAGACGGTGTTCCGCTATGCGCATCAGTACGAGCGCTCGATCGCGCTCTTGGCATCCGGCCGCGTCGACCTGAAGCCGCTGATATCCGAGACTTTCACATTCGCAGATTCGATCAAGGCCTTCGATCGCGCCGTCGAGGCGCGGCCGAGCGACGTGAAGCTGCAGATCGTGATGGAATAGCGCCACAGCGCAACTACGAATGCCCAGCGCTCGGTCTCATCTTGCGAAAGGCCAGAGCCGCGGCCGTGACGACAGCCGCGGCTGCGATGGCAATCAGCAGATGGCGGTGAAGGGAAAGGTGACCTAATATCTGCTCGATGCCGTGCCCGAACAAATAGCCGAGCGCGGTGAAAAGCTGTCCCCAGACCAGCGCGGCTGCGGCATTCAGGACGACGAATTTTCCGGTCGGTATCCGCGTCGTTCCGATGACGACAGGGCTGATCGTGCGCAACCCCACAAGGAAACGAAAGGCGAGGATGAAGCCTGTCGGATATTTTTCCAAAAGTTCGGTAACGCGGGCGAGCGCCGGCTTTTCCATCAGCCGCTGCACGAGCCTCCATCGGGCCGCGTAGCGGCCGGCGAAGAACCACAGTTGATCGCCGGCGAAAGATCCAGCCGTGGCCGCAAGCGACGCCGACCAATAGGGCAGCAGCCCGCGGTGGGAAATCACGCCGCCGAGGAAGGCGGCCGTTTCGCCTTCGAAGGCGGCGCCCAGAAAGATCGCCAGCAAGCCGTAATTTTCGATCAGCAGTTCGATGGACACGCGGGGTTCGCCTCCAGCTCTTCCCGAGGTCAGGTCACGGCTGGGCCGGCTTCAGATCGCCAAGCAGCGTCGGGATCAGCTCCGACACCGTCGGATGGATCGGCACCGCCCATTGCAAGGCGGGATAGGTCGTGCCCGCATTCATCGCGTCGACAAGCCCATGGATCACCTCGTCGCCTTCGATGCCCAAGATCGCGGCGCCGAGGATCTGCTTGGTCTCGGCATCGGCAATCACCTTCATAAAGCCCTTGGTCTCGCCGCGCTCGGTGGCGCGACCGACGCGGCTCATCGGCCGGGTCGAGACCATGATCCTGCGTCCCGACTCTCGCGCCTGCTTCTCCGTCATCCCGACGCGGCCGAGCGGCGGATCGATATAGAGCGCATAGGCGGGAATGCGGCTTGAGACCTTGCGGTCGTCGCCATCGAGCAGGTTAGCGGCGGCGATCTCGAAATCATTGTAGGAGGTGTGGGTGAAGGCTCCGTGGCCGTTGCAGTCGCCGAGCGCCCAGATGCCCTCGACATTGGTGGCGAGCCTGTCATCGACCGTGATGAAGCCGCGCTTGTCGGTGGCGACGCCGGCGGCATCGAGGCCGAGATCGTCGGTGTTCGGCTTGCGGCCGGTGGCGATCAGCACATGGCTCGCATCGATCGCTGCTGCGCCGGCGGTGACGCTGACCCCATTGCCGTTCTTGGCGAAGGCAATGTTGCCGGCGTCGGTGTGCACGCCGATGCCTTCGGCGCGCAGGATATCGGCGATCGCATCGGATATATCCTCGTCCTCGCGCGAGGCGAGCTTCGGGCCGTGCTCGATGACGCTGACTTCGGCGCCGAAGCGGCGATACATCTGCGCGAATTCCAGCCCGATATAACTGCCGCCGATCACCGCCAGATGCCGCGGCAGCGTGTCGAGATGGATGATCGAGGTGCTGGTGAGATAGTCGACATCGGCGATACCCGGCAGTTCGGGAATGACCGGCCGCGCGCCGACATTGAGAAAGATGCGCGGCGCCGTCAGCGTCTCGCCGTTGACACTGACGGTCCTCGGACCCTCGAACCGGGCATGGCCGTAGATCACGCTCATGCCGTCCATGCCGCCAAGCCAGCCGATCAGGCCGTTGCGGGCGTTCATGGTCACCGTTTCGGCGCGGGCTCTGACCACCTTCATGTCGATGGCGATTTCACCGGGGATATTGACGCCATACGCGGCGCCGTTTCTGGCGACATGGGCGGCGCGGGCGCTGGCGACCAGCGTCTTCGTCGGCATGCAGCCGGCATTGACGCAGGTGCCGCCGAGGAATTTGCGCTCGATCAGCGCCACCTTCATGCCCTTTTCGACCATGCGGGCGGCAAGCGACGGGCCGGCCTGGCCGCCGCCGATGACGATGGCGTCGAAGCTCTTCATGACACGGCCCCCACGATCAGCACCGCGCCGATGACGGCGACGGCATCCTCGATGAGGGCGGCCGGCAGGTCCCTGCCGAAGGAGGCGGCGAGCCTGGCGCGCAGCGCTGCGCCACCATAGGTGCCGATGACGGCGCCGATCACGCCGGCAATCAGCCCGCCGAACAGCAGGCTGCTGGCGGCACCGATCGCAGCACCCGACAGCGCCCCCGAAACGATGCGGGCGGAAAACTGAATCGGCACTTTGCGCGACGGAGTGGTCGGCAACTGGTCGGCGACCAGTTCGATGATGGCGAGAACGGTGAAGATCCACGGCGTCCACCGGTACCCCATGAAGGCAAGCTGCGTCTGCGAGATGTCGAACCAGCCGAGCGCTGCGCCCCAGGCGACGGCGGCAGGCGCCGTCATGGTGCGAAGGCCGGAGATGACGCCGATCAGCAATGCAAGAAGCAGAAACATGCGTGATCCCCCTCATTGCCGGCTTCGTGCCGCCAGAGGGAAGGTTGCACATTGTCAGGCGCGTGGCAATTCGTCCTGCCGAACCGATGGTTTAGTTCGCAAAGGCGGCAATGCCCGTGATGGCCCGGCCGATGATCAGCGCATGGATGTCGTGCGTGCCCTCATAGGTGTTGACCACTTCGAGGTTGACGAGATGGCGGGCGATGCCGAATTCGTCGGAGATGCCGTTGCCGCCGAGCATGTCGCGGGCCGCGCGCGCAATCTCCAGTGCCTTGCCGCAGCTGTTGCGCTTGAGGATCGAGGTCAGCTCCACCGGCGGATGGCCTTCCTCCTTCATGCGGCCGAGCCGCAGGCAGCCCTGCAGGCCGAGCGAGATTTCCGCCGCCATGTCGGCAAGCTTCCTCTGGATCAGCTGGTTGGCGGCGAGCGGCCGGCCGAACTGCTTGCGCTCCAGCGTATATTGCCGTGCCCTGGAATAACAATCCTCGGCGGCCCCCAGCGCGCCCCAGGCGATGCCGAAGCGGGCGGAGTTGAGGCAGGTGAACGGCCCCTTGAGACCGGTAACATTGGGCAGAAGATTTTCCTCGGGCACGAAGACCCCGTCCATCACCACTTCACCGGTGATCGAGGCGCGCAATCCCACCTTGCCGTGGATGGCGGGGGCCGAAAGCCCCTTCCAGCCCTTTTCAAGGATGAAGCCGCGGATGAGCCCGTCCTCGGTCTTGGCCCAAACGACGAAGACATCGGCGATCGGGGCGTTCGAGATCCAGGTCTTCGAGCCGGCGAGGCTGTAGCCACCCTCGACCTTTTTGGCGCGCGTCGCCATCGAGCCGGGGTCGGAGCCGTGATCGGGTTCGGTCAGGCCGAAGCAGCCGATCCATTCGCCGCTGGCGAGTTTCGGCAGATATTTCAGCTTCTGCGCCTCAGACCCGAAGGTGTCGATCGGCACCATCACCAGCGAGGACTGCACGCTCATCATCGAACGATAGCCGCTGTCGACCCGCTCGACCTCGCGGGCGATCAGGCCGTAGGCGGTATAACCGAGGCCGGCGCCGCCGTAATCGGGCGAGATCGTCGGGCCGAGCAGGCCGAGGTCGCCCATTTCGCGGAAGATTGCGGGATCGGTCTTTTCGTTGCGGAAGGCGTCGAGAACGCGGGGCGCCAGCTTTTCCTGGGCATAGGCATGGGCCGTATCCTGCACCATGCGCTCCTCGTCGGTCAGTTGCTCCACTAGGCGGAACGGATCGGCCCAGTCGAAAACCTCGCGCGTATGCTGCATGTCGGCGTCTCCTCACCCACGATTCAGGCTTGCCTCGCTCAAGGTCGCATAGACCTGCCGGCCGACCGCGTCAACAGAAGGCGGCTTATCGAAAAGACCGGGTACGGCATCTTTTCAAAAGCGCCGGCATGCTCCACTTTGCCGGCGATCGATTCTGGAACGAGGAGACGGAAATGTCGTCAAGCGATCTGTTCGTATCGGCCGAAGGCGCCGAATGGGTCAATCCCGAGCCCGGCGTTACCAGGCGCATCATGACCTATCTGCCCGAAATGATGATGGTGGAGGTGGCTTTCGAGAGCGGCGCCGTCGGTGCTGCCCATTCGCATCCGCACATTCAGGCAAGCTATGTCGCCGAGGGCAGTTTCGAGGTGACGATCGACGGGCGGACCGAGGTGCTCAAGCAGGGCGGCAGCTTCATCGTGCCCCCCAATCTCGTCCACGGCGTCAAGGCGCTGGAAAAGGGACGGCTGATCGATAGCTTCACCCCGCACCGAGCCGAATTTCTCGCATAGTCAGGGCTCGGCTTCCGATCGGCGGGCTGGCCCGGCTGGCGTGACATAGGGCGGCACGAAGCGTGCATCCTCGCCGCGCACTGCCTCGCGCAGGAAATCGATGACGGCGCGCACGCGCGGCGCCTGTTTCAAGTCGCGATGGCAGGTGATCCAGTACTGGCGCTTGAGGTCGATCTCCGCGGGCAGCACCCGCACCAGTTCGGGATAACGGCTGGCAAAGAAATAGGGCAGGATGCAAAGGCCGAGGCCGTTTCGGGTGGCGGTCAGCTGGGCGAAGATGCTGGAGCTCTGGAACTGCGGCTTGATGCGCGGATGCACGTCGCTGAGGTAATCCAGGCCCGGCGCGAAAATCATTTCCTCGATATAGCTGACGAAGGGATGCTCAAGCAGGTCCTCGCGGCAGGTGATCGCGGGCGCCTTTGCCAGATAGTCGCGCGAGCCGTAGATCTGCAGATGATAATCGGTCAGCTTCTCGGCGAAATAAGGCCCGCCCTTCGGCTCGTCGAGCACGACGGAAAGATCGGCCTCCTTGCGCGACAGCGACATGATCTGTTGGATCGTCACCAGCTCGAGCGCCAGATGCGGGTGCTGGGCGGCGAACCGGTGCAGCACGGTGGCGAAGAAGAAATTGGCGAACCCCTCTGGCGCGCTGAGGCGCACGAGGCCGCGCTGCGCCATCGAGCCGTCGGCGAGGTCGGCGCGCAGCCGCTCGGTCTCCTGCTCCATCTTCTCGGCCGTCTCGACGAAACGGGTGCCCATGGCGGTCAGCACATAGCCGCGTGGATTGCGCTCGAACAGCTTGACCTTGAGGGTGAATTCCAGCCGGTCGATGCGACGCGAAACGGTGGCATGACTGGAGCGCAACTGCCGGGCTGCCGTCGACAGCTGACCTGTGCGGGCGACGGCTAGAAAAAACTGAAGATCGTCCCAAGTAAACTGCGGCGGATTGTTCATCGCGATCCCCATCTGTTCAAAAATGAACAGATACTGTTTGGAATTAGTTGTAAACCACCCGTTGCTTCAACGCGGAATTTCCGTGATCGTAAGGAGAGGGTCCGCCGTTCTGAGGAGTGCGGCTGGCCAAATCTGAACAGAACCGCAATCTGGCTCATCTCTGGGAGGAGAGAATATGCGTAAGAATCTCATTGCATCAGTTGCATTTCTGCTGGCGAGCAGCACGGCGGTGCTCGCGCAGAGCGCGACCGACGGCAAGGTCAAGATCGGCATTCTGAACGACCAGTCGGGCGTTTATGCCGACTTCGGCGGCAAGTCTTCCGTCGAAGCCGCCAAGATGGCCGTCGAGGATTTCGGCGGCAAAGTCCTGGGTGTTCCGGTCGAGATCGTCGATGCCGACCACCAGAACAAGCCGGATATCGCCTCCAACATCGCCCGCCAGTGGTACGACACCGAGCAGGTGGATGCGATCACGGAATTGACGACCTCGTCGGTGGCGCTCGCCGTGCAGGCAATCGCCAAGGAAAAGAAGAAGATCGACATCGTCACCGGCGCTGCGACGACGGATCTGACCGGCAAGGCCTGCTCGCCCTACGGCTTCCACTGGGCCTACGACACCCATGCGCTCGCCGTCGGCACCGGCGGCGCCCTCGTCAAGCAGGGCGGCGACAGCTGGTTCTTCCTGACCGCCGATTATGCCTTCGGCTATTCTCTGGAGCAGCAGACCACCGACTATGTCAAGGCGAGCGGCGGCACGGTCGTCGGCGCTGTCCGCCATCCGCTGTCGACCCAGGATTTCTCGTCCTTCCTGCTGCAGGCGCAATCCTCAGGCGCCAAGGTGATCGGCCTTGCCAATGCCGGCCTCGATACCTCGAACGCCATCAAGCAGGCGGCCGAATTCGGCATTACCCAGGGCGGCCAGCATCTGGCGGCGCTGCTCTTTACGCTTGCCGAAGTCCATGGCCTCGGCCTCGAGGCGGCTCAAGGGTTGACGCTGACGGAAGGTTTTTACTGGAACCGCGACGACGAAAGCCGCGCCTTCGCCAAGAAATTCTTCGCCCGCACCGGCAAGATGCCGAACATGATCCATACCGGCACCTATTCGGCAGTGACGCAATATCTGAAGGCGGTGCAGAAGGCCGGCACCGACGAGACGGAAGCCGTCGCCAAAACGCTGCATGAAATGCCGGTCGATGACGTCTTCGGCCGCGGCGGCACGGTCGGCGCCAATGGCCGCATGATCCACGACATGTATCTGCTGCAGGTCAAGAAGCCGGCCGACAGCAAGGAGCCGTGGGATTACTTCAACGTTCTCGCCACCATTCCCGGCAAGGAAGCCTATATCGATCCCGCCAAGAGCGGCTGCGATCTGGTGAAGTAAGCGCGATGGCGGTTTCCGCGATTGGAACGCAGGAAAAGCCGCGGGTGGTGCTGTCCGCCCGCGGCCTGCGCCGCGATTTCGGCGGCTTCACGGCCGTCAAGAACGTCGACCTCGACGTCCATGACGCCAGCGTGCATGCGCTGATCGGCCCGAACGGCGCCGGCAAGACCACGGTCTTCAACCTGCTGACCAAGTTCCTGCAGCCGACGGCGGGCACGATCACCTTGATGGGCACCGACATCACCCACACGCCGCCCGACAAGGTGGCGCGCATGGGGCTGGTGCGCTCCTTCCAGATCTCGGCGGTCTTCCCGCATCTCTCCGTTCTCGACAATGTGCGGGTGGCGCTGCAGCGGCCGAACAATCTTTCCACGCAGTTCTGGCGGCCGCTTTCGGCGCTCGATCGGCTGAACGAGCGGGCCGAGCAGTTGCTCGCCAGCGTCGGGCTTTCCAAGGAGCGCGATCATATCGCCGCCGATCTTTCCTATGGCCGCAAGCGCGTGCTGGAGATCGCCACGACGCTGGCGCTCGATCCCAAGGTGCTGCTGCTCGACGAGCCGATGGCCGGTATGGGGCTGGAGGATGTCGGCGTCGTCTCGGCGATCATCCGCGACGTCGCCCGCGACCGGGCGGTGCTGATGGTCGAGCACAATCTCTCCGTCGTCGCCAATATCTGCCAGCATGTCACCGTGCTGCAGCGCGGCGAGATTCTTGCCGAGGGCGATTATGCCACGGTCAGCCAGGATGAGCGGGTGCGCGTCGCCTATATGGGCACGGAGGAGCATTGATGGCCGATCTCCTCGAAGTCCAGGGATTGAACGCCTGGTATGGCGAAAGCCACATCCTGCACGGCGTCGATATGCGGGTGGCCGAAGGCGAGACGATCACCATTCTCGGCCGCAACGGCGTCGGCAAGACGACGACGCTGCGCACCATCACCGGCATCGTGCGGACCCGCAAGGGCAGGATCAGCTTTGCCGGCAGCGACATGATGCAGGTGCCGCTGCACAAGACGGCGCATCGCGGCATCGGCTTCGTGCCGGAGGAGCGCGGCATCTTCTCGACGCTGACCGTGTCGGAAAACCTGCTGCTGCCGCCTGTGGTGGCGAAGGGCGGCATGACGCTCGACGAGATCTACGAACTCTTCCCCAATCTCTACGAGCGCCGCACCAGCCCCGGCACCAAACTTTCCGGCGGCGAGCAGCAGATGCTGGCAATCGCCCGGATCCTGCGCACCGGAGTGCGGCTGCTCATTCTCGACGAACCGACGGAGGGGCTTGCCCCCGTCATCGTCCAGCGCATCGGCGAGGTGCTGCAGACACTGAAAGGACGCGGCATGACGATCCTGCTCGTAGAGCAGAACTTCCGTTTCGCCAGCCGTATTGCCGATCGCTTCTATCTGATGGATCATGGGCAGATGGTGTCGGAATTCCCGGTCGGCGAACTGCCGCAGCGCATGGATACGCTGCACAAGGTTCTGGGAGTATGACCAGATGACGATGATCTTCGGCATTCCCCTGCAGGCGCTGCTCGGCCAGCTGTTGATCGGCCTGATCAACGGCTCCTTCTATGCGCTGCTCAGCCTCGGCCTCGCCATCATTTTCGGCCTGCTCAGGGTGATCAACTTCGCCCATGGCGCGCAATATATGCTCGGCGCCTTCGTCGCCTATCTGCTGCTGACCTATGCCGGCATCGGCTACTGGCCGTCGCTGATCCTGGCGCCCGTCATCGTCGGCTTTGCCGGGGCGATCATCGAGCGGCTGTTCCTGCGCCGGCTCTACGATCTCGATCCGCTTTACGGCCTGCTCTTCACCTTCGGGCTGGCGCTCGCGGTCGAAGGCACCTTCCGCTATCTCTACGGCTCGTCCGGCCAGCCTTATGCGACGCCGGCGGCTCTTGCCGGCGGCGCCAATCTCGGCTTCATGTTCCTGCCGATCTATCGCGGCTGGGTCGTCGTCGTCTCGCTGGTTATCTGCCTCGGCACATGGCTGCTGATCGAGAAGACCAAGCTCGGCGCCTATCTGCGCGCCGCTACCGAAAACGCCGTGCTGGTGCAGGTCTTCGGTGTCAATGTGCCGGTGCTGCTGACGCTGACCTATGCGCTGGGTGCCGGTCTTGCCGCCTTTGCCGGCGTGCTGGCGGCCCCGATCTACCAGGTCTCGCCGCTGATGGGCTCGAACATGATCATTGTGGTCTTCGCCGTGGTCGTGGTCGGCGGCATGGGATCGATCATGGGCGCGATCATCACCGGTTACGTGCTCGGCATCGCCGAGGGCCTGACCAAGGTCTTCTATCCCGAGGCGTCCAACATCGTGATTTTCGTCATCATGGCGATCGTGCTTCTCATCAGGCCCGCGGGCCTCTTCGGCCGGGATGCTTGACATGGCTGACATCACCGACACCATTCGAACGGAAAAAAGCCGGACCGCCCTTTCGGTGCAGGCTGCCTTCCTGGCCATCGGGCTGTTGCTGCTGCTGCTCGCGCCGTTCTTCTTCTACCCGATCTTCCTGATGAAGCTGCTCTGCTTCGCGCTGTTTGCCTGCGCCTTCAACCTGCTGCTCGGCTATACCGGCCTCTTGTCCTTCGGCCATGCCACCTTCTTCGGCGGCGCGGCCTATTTCACCGCCTATACGGTGAAGGAATGGGGTCTGCCGCCGGAGCTCGGCATTCTGATCGGCGTGGCGGGGGCTGCCTTTCTCGGCCTCGTCATGGGCTTCTTCGCCATCCGCCGCCAGGGTATCTATTTCGCGATGATTACGCTGGCCCTGTCGCAGATGTTCTTCTTCTTCTGCCTGCAGGCGGAGTTTACCGAGGGCGAGGACGGCATCCAGTCGGTGCCGCGCGGCCATCTCTTCGGCTTCATCGATCTGAACAGCTCGACCAACATGTATTATTTCGTGCTGGCCGTTTTCCTCGTCGGCATTTTGATCATCTGGCGTTTCATCAATTCGCCTTTCGGCATGATCCTGAAATCGATCCGCGAGAACGAAAACCGCGCGGTCTCGCTCGGTTATTCCGTCGCCCGCTACAAGCTCGGCGCCTTCGTCATGTCGGCAGCACTTGCCGGGCTCGCCGGCGCAGTCAAATCGATCGTCTTCCAGTTCGCGACGCTGACCGACGTCGCCTGGCAGATGTCGGGCGAGGTGATCCTGATGACGCTGCTCGGCGGCATCGGTACGCTGATTGGCCCGCTCTTCGGCGCCGGGCTGGTGGTGGCGCTGGAAAACTACCTCGCCACCTCGGAGTTCCCGGTGACGATCATCACCGGCATCGTCTTCATGGTTTGCGTGCTGATCTTCCGCCGCGGCATCATCGGCGAATTCTACGCTTCGCGGGTGGGGCGGAAGCTGGGCTTCGTCTATCGCCGCTGAACGAGCGGCATCTGGAGTTTCGTGCAGGGCACATGGATCGTTACGACTATATCATCATCGGGGCGGGTAGCGCCGGCTGCGTGCTTGCCAACCGGCTATCGGCCGATGGCAGAAGTAGGGTGCTGCTGCTGGAAGCCGGCGGCAGCGACAATTACCACTGGATCCATATTCCGGTCGGTTATCTCTATTGCATCAACAATCCGCGCACCGACTGGTGCTTCACCACGGCGCCGGAGGCCGGGCTGAACGGCCGGGCGCTCAGCTACCCCCGCGGCAAGGTGCTCGGCGGCTGCTCCTCGATCAACGGCATGATCTACATGCGCGGCCAGGCGCGCGATTACGATCTCTGGCGGCAGATGGGCTGCAGCGGCTGGGGCTGGGACGACGTTCTGCCCTTTTTCCGCAAGTCCGAGGATTTTTATCGCGGCGAAGACGAGATGCACGGCGCCGGCGGCGAATGGCGCATCGAGAGGGCGCGGGTGCGCTGGGCCGTGCTCGATGCCTTCCAGCAGGCGGCGAGAGAAGCCGGCATTCCGGAGACCGCGGATTTCAACCGCGGCAGCAATGAGGGTTCCGGCTATTTCGACGTCAACCAGCGTTCCGGCATTCGCTGGAACACCTCGAAGGCCTTCCTGCGGCCGGCGATGAAGCGTTCCAACCTGACCGTTCTGACCAAGGCGCAGGTGCGTCGGCTGCTGGTGGAGGAGGGAGCCGTTGCCGGCGTCGAGTTCCAGCATGGCGGCGTGGCGAAACGCGCCTATGCGGGCAAGGAGACTATCCTTTCGGCCGGTTCGATCGGCTCGCCGCATATTCTGGAACTCTCCGGCATCGGCAAAGGCGAGGTTCTCCGCCAGGCCGGCGTCGATGTCGTCACCGAAGTGAAGGGGGTGGGCGAAAACCTGCAGGACCATCTGCAGCTGCGGCTCGCCTACAAGGTGACCGGCGTTCCGACGCTGAACGAGAAGGCGACCAAGCTGATCGGCAAGGCGGCGATCGGGCTCGAATATCTCGTCCGCCGCTCCGGGCCGATGGCCATGGCGCCGAGCCAGCTCGGCATCTTCACCCGCTCCGGCCCGGACCGGGAAACGCCGGATCTGCAATATCACGTGCAGCCGGTCTCGCTGGAGAAGTTCGGCGATCCCGTCCATCCTTTCCCGGCGATCACCGCCAGCGTCTGCAATCTGAGGCCGGAAAGCCGGGGTTCGGTGCATCTGTCGAGCCCGGATTTCGCCGCGCAGCCGACGATCAGCCCAAAGTACCTCTCGACGCAGCGCGATCGTGACATAGCTGTCCGTTCGATACGGTTGACGCGCAGGATCGTCGCGCAGCCTTCCTTCGCGAGGTTCCGGCCGGAGGAATTCAAACCGGGCCCCAGCTATCAGACCGAAGCCGATCTGGAACGGGCGGCGGGCGATATCGGCACGACGATCTTCCATCCCGTCGGGACCTGCCGCATGGGCGCCGACAGGGATAGCGTCGTCGATCCGCGGCTGAAACTCAGGGCGCTCGGCAAGCTCAGGATCGCCGACGCTTCGGTGATGCCGTCGATCACCTCGGGCAACACCAATTCGCCGACGATCATGATCGCCGAAAAGGCGGCGGCGATGATCCTCGAAGACAATCGATAGGAGAAGACCATGGCAAGGATCGCATTCATCGGGCTTGGCAATATGGGCGGGCCGATGGCGGCCAATCTCGTCAAAGCGGGTCACGAGGTCCTCGGTTTCGATCTCGCGGCCTCCGTGCTGAAGGCGGCCGAGGACAGCGGCGTCAAACCGGCAAGCCATGCCAGCCAGGCGGTCAAGGACGCGGAGATTGTCGTCACCATGCTGCCGCAGGGCAGGCACGTGCTGACGGCCTGGGCCGATATCCTGCAGACCGCGGCACAGGGCACGCTTGTTATCGATTGCTCCACAATCGATGTCGACAGCAGCCGCAAGGCGCATGAGATGGCCAAGGCCGCAAGCTGTCTGTCGCTCGACGCGCCCGTTTCCGGCGGCACCGGCGGGGCGGCTGCCGGCACGCTGACCTTCATGGCGGGCGGCTCGGATGAGGCCTTCGCCAAGGCTAAGCCGATCCTCGAGGCGATGGGAAAGAAGATCGTCCATTGCGGCGAGGCCGGCGCCGGCCAGGCGGCGAAGATCTGCAACAACATGATCCTCGGCATCTCGATGGTCGGCGTCTGCGAGGCCTTCGTGCTTGCCGAAAAACTCGGCCTCTCGCACCAGGCGCTGTTCGACGTCGCCTCGACTTCCTCCGGCCAGTGCTGGTCGATCAATACCTATTGCCCGGTGCCCGGGCCGGTGCCGACTTCGCCGGCCAACAACGACTACAAGCCGGGTTTTGCCGCGGCCCTGATGCTGAAGGATTTGAGACTCTCACAGGAGGCGGCGCTGGCAAGCGGCGCGTCAACGCCGATGGGTGCGGAGGCCGCACAGCTTTTTGCGCTCTTCGAAAAGCAGGGCAACGGCGGACGGGATTTCTCCGCCATCATCGAGATGTTCCGCGAAAAGGCGTAAACGCCGAGACCTATAAGAGATAGCTGACCGGCTCGTTTCGAACCGGATGGGGAAAGACGCCCATGCCGACTCCGAAAATCGAACGCAGCGTCTCGGTCCGCATGATCTCGGCGGGTGTGCCTTCGGCGGTGATCCGGCCGCGGTTGAGCGCGACGATCGCATCGCAATAACGCGCGGCGAGGTTGATGTCGTGCAGCACGATGACGACGGTCAGCCCGCGCTCATGGCTGAGTTCCTTGACCAGCGACAGGACGCTTGCCTGATGGGCGAGGTCGAGCGCCGATGTCGGTTCGTCGAGCAGCAGGCAGCGGGCGTCCTGAGCGAGCATCATGGCGATCCAGGCGCGCTGGCGCTCGCCGCCGGACATGTTGGCGACGAGACGATCGGCAAAATCCTCGAGTTCGGTGCGGACGATCGCCTCCTCGACCTTGTTGCGATCGGTAGGCGTGAAGCGGCCGAGCGTGCCGTGCCAGGGAAAACGGCCGAGCGCCACCAGTTCGCGCACGGTCATCCCATCGGTCGCCGGCGTGAATTGCGGCATATAGGCGACGTGTCGGGCAAATTCCCGGGCACCCCAATCACCCGCCGGCTTGCCGTTGAAGGCGATGGCGCCGGACTTCGGCGCGGCCTGGCGGGCGATGATCTTCAAAAGCGTGCTTTTGCCGGAGCCGTTCGGGCCTACCAGACCGTAGATGCGGCCCTGCTCGAGCGTCAGATCGATGCCGTGCAGGACGGATTTTTGTCCGATGGCATGCTCGATTGCCGACAGGGCAAGGAAAGGTGAAGGCATGATCTGCTCCGGGTTCGGTGTCGCACGGGGAAGGCGAGCCCTCCCTTTCCCTGCAAAACTAAACTAGGATTGTCAACTTACGCTTTCTGCTCGGCTTCAAATCAGCTCTTCGAAACCGAGAAACGGAGTTGGCTGTCCCCGAACAGGATATCGATCTCGCCGGGCTCGGTCAGTTCGATCGCGCCGCTCAACGTCCCCGTCGTGATCAGCGCACCCGCCTTCAGCGACGTTTCCGGGCGTAAGCTGTCATTGGCGTAATCGACAAGCCAGGTGAGAACGTCACCCTTCGGATGCTGGGCCGGACCGTCATAGATCGTGCGGCCGGCATGGGTGACCTTGAGCGGCGTGCCACCGGCAGTGTCGACAGCGCTTGTGTCGAGATTCGGGCCAAGCACATAGCCGCTATTGCCGAGGCGGTCTGCAGTAAATAGCAGAAAGGAGACGCTGCCGCTTTCCCTGACGGCGCTGACCAGCAGTTCGGCGCCGAGATAAGCAGCGGAGATCGCCTCGACCACATCGGCGCGGCTATAGGCAGCACCGGCGCGGATCGGCAGATCCTTGCCGAGACGCACGGCGATCTCGGTCTCGAATTTCAGGCCGGGATACCAGGGAATGCTCGCGCCGGCGGCGGCTTCGGCATAGGGATGCAGCGGAGCAGTGACTGCCTGGCCCGCAGGCGAGACCGTCACTTTCCAGGCGCTGCTGGAAATGCCATCCGCGGCGGCAAGGAAATTCTGCGTCTCCATCGCCTCATGCAGATCGGCCGGCAGTGCGAAAGTGCCGGTTTCCTCGTGCCTGCCGGCCCGGCGCAGGCTGTGAAGCCGGGCCGCGAGCCCGCGCGGATCGAATGTCTCTGTCATGCTGTCTCCTCGACTCGGTTTTCGAGGGGCACACTAACCGCAAGGCAGGGGCGAGCAAGACCGTTCTTGGGCCGCATTTGGAAAAGCACTTATTCCATCGCCGCGTACCAGCGATCGCGATAGGCCGAGAGCCCGGCGATAGCGCTCGGCGGAACATGCGTTTCGGCACCCGATACCGGCCGGATGCCGGTGAGGAGGGCCGCACCCTGGCTGGTGCCGGTTGTCCCGGGAAGGGCCAGGACTTCGCGGCCGACAAGCGCCGCAAGCAGCCTGAGATAGGTCTCGTTGAGCGCAAAAGGCCCTTCGACGATAACCGGGCCTTTGGCGCCGGTCAGTCCGAGGCAGGCATCGGTCATCAAAGCGAGATAGAGGCAGGCCGTGGCATGACGTTCCTCGCGGCTCGCGCCTTCGGCGCCGATCCAGCGGCTGGCCTTTCCGGGGAAAGGTCCGGAGCCGGGAGCGATATTGGGCAGCAGCATCATGCCCTTTTCGACGACCGGGCCGATCGCCGCCTGGGCGCCTTTTTCATCGACGGAACCGATTTCGGCCGAGAGAATTTCGAATTCCCGCCCGCCCATGAAACGCGAGGAGGGAACGGCCCGGCCATAGGCATCGACATTGGCGAGCGCATCGCGTTTGGCATCGAGATGATCGAGATCGCCGCCGACGCCGAAATTGATGACCCAGGTGCCGGTGGAGACAACGGCGAAAGGGGCCTCCCGATGGACGAGATGCGGCAGCAGCGACGCATTGGAATCGTGAATGCCGCAATAGACCGACACGGGCGCGGCAAGGGCGAGCTCCGCGGCGATCCCGGGCAGGACCGGGCCGAGCGCATCGAAGGCGGAGCGGATCGGCGCCATCAGATCGCGGATGCCGAGCCTGTCGACCAGCGAGGAATAGTCGCCGGTCTTCGGATTCCAGAGGTCGGTATGGCAGCCGAGCGAGGTCAGCTCATTGGCGGCGACACCCGTCAGCCGCGCCGTCCAATATTGCGCATAGGTGAGGATGGTCGCGACCTTGGCGAATTCCTCGGAGAAGGCAGTCTTTTGGTAGTGCAGCTGCGCGCCGACATTGAGGCCCATCGCCAGGCGCGGCGAGAAGGTCTCGTCGAAGGAGGGGCGCAAGGCCGTATAGGCGTCGCGGATTTCTTGCGGGTATTCGTGTTCATAGTCGATGACAGGCATGGCGAGCCCACCGTCCCGATCGAGCAGCGCCGCTGCGGCGCCATGGGTGGTGATCGAAATAGCGTCGAAACCGGGTTCCCGTGCCAGCGTCTTCAGCGCATCGAGCGCGAAGGACCACAGCGCCTCGATGTCGTAATGCGGGTAGGGGCCGGTCTTGATGGTAGCGTTCGGCCGTTTCAGGACGGCGATCTCGGCGCCGCTCCCGCTGTCGAGCACGACGACCTTGGCATTGGTCTTGCCGATGTCGAGAACGGCAATGCGGCGATAGGAGGTTGCGGTCATGGCATATGGAAGAGGGTGACGAGGTCGCTTTGAACAGGCGAGTTGTCCGGGTTCGTGGCCATGATGTCGGCCATGTGCGCCCACCATTTCTTCATGACCGGATGCTCCGGCAGGCTTGCCATCGTGTGGTCGGCCGGCCGCGTCAGCACGCCGAACAGCGTGTTGGTGTCGCGGTCGAGGTGGATCGAATAGTCGCTGGCACCGGACTGGTGCAGGAGATCGACCAGCTCAGGCCAGATCTCGTCATGCCGCTTGCGGTATTCGGCTTCCATGCCGGGATTGAGCTGCATCTTGAAGGCGTGTTTTTCTGATGTCATCGGGAGCTCATGAGCTTGATGCGGCGGGCGATGATCGGAATGGCGATGGTGATGATCAGCAGTAGGCCGATGAAGATCGACATGACGATGCCGGGTACGTTCAGCAGGCCGAGGCCGAAGGTCACGAGGCCCATGACGAAGGCGGCGATGACGACGCCGCCGATCGTGCCGGAGCCGCCGAGGATCGAGATGCCGCCGAGCACGACCATGGTGACGACCTCGAGTTCCCAGCCCTGGGCGATCGACGGCCGGGTCGAGCCGAGACGCGAGGTCAGGCAGACGGCGGCGATACCGCTCATGATGCCGGTCAGCAGGAAAAGCATGAATTTGACGCGCTCGACCGGGATGCCGGAGAAGCGGGCGGCAAAGTCGTTGTTGCCGATCGCATAGACCTGCCGGCCGAAATTCGTCGCATGCAGCAGGATAGCGAAGAGGATCGCCAGCACGATGAACAGCACGAATTCGAAGGAGAACACCCAGAAGACATAGCCCTGGCCGAAATAGGCGAAGTCGGCGGGATATTTACCATAGGCCTGGTCACCGAGCACGATATAGGAAATGCCGCGGAAAAGGCTCATTGTGCCGATGGTGACGACAATCGACGGCAGTTTCAGCACCGAGACCAGAACGCCGTTGAAGGTACCGCAGACAAGGCCGGTGCCGATGCCGATCGCGACCAGGCCCGGCGTGCCGACGCCGAGCTGCGCTGCCGCTCCCATCGCGGTCGAAGCAAGCGCGATGATCGCGGCGACGGAAAGGTCGATCTCCCCGGAGATGACGAGCAGCGCCATGGCGAAGGCGATCATCGCCTTTTCGGTGAAGTTGAAGGTGGCGTCCGAGAGGTTCCAGGCATCGAGGAAATAGGGCGAGGCTAGGGAATTGAAGACGAAGATCAGGACGGCGACGGCAAAGAGCAGCACCTCCCAGCTCGCGGCGATGCGGCGGAAGGGGGTGCCGAGGCGGTCGGGGATCACCCGCTTTTCGGGTGTTGAAGACGTCATGCTCATGCTGCGACCTCCGCTGCGGCGCGGTCACGCAGGATGATGCGGCCGCGGTTGCGCTCACGCCGGGCATTGAAGGCGACGGCGAGAATGATGACGGTTCCGGAGATCGCCATCTGGGTGAAGGGTGAAATGCCGATCACCGGCAGCGCATTCTTGATAACGCCGAGGAAAAGCGCGCCGAGCACGGTACCGGCGACCGAGCCGACGCCGCCGGCAATCGAGATACCGCCGATGACGCAGGCCGCGACGCTGTCGAGTTCGAAGCCGTTGGCGATATCGACATAGGCGACCGCATAACGCGACACCCAGAGATAGCTTGCCAGGCCGGCGAGCGCGCCCGAGAGAACGAAGGCCAGAAATTTCGTCCAGCCCGTATCGATGCCGGCATAGACGGCCGCGGTCGGATTGCCGCCGGTCGCATAGGCCGAGCGGCCGAACTGGGTATATCGAAGCAGCACATACATCAGCAGCACGATGACGATACCGACCCAGCCGAGAACCGGCAGGCCGAGGAACGGCGTGCGCGGCACCGACAGGAAGATGGGGGTCATCTGATGGGCGTTAACCCAGGCGCCGCCCGAAAGCACGAAAGCCATGCCGCGATAGATGGTGAGCGTGCCGAGGGTGACGACGATCGGCGGGATTTCCAGCGCCCAGACGAGAAAGCCGTTGATCGCGCCGAGACAGGCGCCGATGACGATGGCCATCAGGATCAGCACGATGAGCGGCAGATCGGGATAAGCGGCATTCATCATCGCGATCGCCATGCCGGTAAAGGCGAGATTGGCGGCGACCGACAGGTCGATCGATTTCGTCAGGATCACCGTCATCTGCGCCAGCGCCAGGATGATCAGGATCGAGGTGTCGTTGAAGATGCCGGCGAGATTGTCCGGTGTGGCGAAATCGGCTGCCCGCGTCGAAAAGATCGCGATCATCACGACGATGATGAGGAAGAGCAGGGTTTCGCGTTTTCTGATCAGTCTTGCCATGCTTCTACCTCATGCATTGCCGGTGGCGGCGCGCACCAGCGCTTCCGGCGACAGTTCGGCGCGTTCGAAAATTCCGGCGGCGAGCCCTTCCTTCATCACCAGAACCCGGTCCGACATGCCGATGATCTCGGGCAGTTCGGAAGAGACCATGATGATCGACAGGCCTTCGGCCGCGAGTTCGCTGATAAAGCCGTGCACGGCCGCCTTCGAGCCGATGTCGATGCCCTTTGTGGGTTCGTCGAGAATGATGACCTTCGGCGACGTCGCCAGCCATTTGCCGATGACGACCTTCTGCTGGTTGCCGCCCGACAGCGTGCCGACCGGCACGGAAAGCGCGGCGGCGCGCAGATCCAGCCGCTCGGCATATTTGCGGGCGAGCGCGAATTCTTCTGCCGCCCTGAGGAAACCGCGGCGCGAGGTGCGGGTGAGCGAGGGCAGCGTCATGTTCTGGAAGATCGGCATCGGCAGCGCCAGACCGTGGCGGCCGCGTTCTTCCGGCACATAGACGATGCCGGCGCGGATCGCATCCTGCGGCGAATGGATGGCGATCTCCTGGCCTTCGAGCATCATCGTGCCGGAAAGCGGCCGGGTGATGCCGAAGAGGGACTGGGACAATTCCGAGCGGCCGGCGCCGATCAGCCCGTAAATGCCGAGAATCTCGCCCTTGCGCAAGGTGAAGGAAATGTCGCGGAATTCGGTGCGGTGGCTGTAGTTGCGGATCTCCAGCACCGGGCCGCCAATGGCGACATCGATCTTCGGAAAGGCGTTTTCGACGTCGCGGCCGACCATCATGCGGACGATCTCGTCCTGCGGCGTGTCCTTGAGCCGCCCCTGGCCGATGGCGCGGCCGTCGCGGAAGACGACGAAATCGTCGGCGATCTCGTAGACCTCGTCGAACTTGTGGCTGATGAAGAGGATCGCCTTACCCTGTTCCTTCAGGCCCCGGACGATGCGGAAGAGATCGTCGATCTCCTTGCGGGAAAGGGCGGCCGTCGGCTCGTCCATGATAACGATGCGGGCCTCGATCGACAGAGCGCGGGCAATCGCCACCAGATGGCGCTGCGCAATGGAGAGGTCCTTGAGCCGGATCGTCGGATCGATATTGCTTTCGAGCGCGGTCAGCAGCGTCTTCGAGCGGCTGTTCATCGCCTGCCAGTCGATGGTACGAAAGCGGGTGCGCGGCGCGTGGCCGAGGAAGATGTTTTCGGCAACCGTCAGCTCGTCGAAAAGCACCGTTTCCTGGTGGATGGCAGTGACGCCGGCATCGATCGCGGCCTGGGCGCTGGCAAAACTCGTCGGCTGGCCGTCGACCAGGATCTCGCCTTCATTCGGCCGGTAGATGCCGGTCAGGATCTTGACGAGCGTCGATTTGCCGGCGCCGTTTTCGCCGATCAGCGCCGTCACCGTGCCGGGGTGGAGCGCGATGCTGACATTGTCGAGCGCCTTCACGCCCGGAAAGATCTGGGAGATGCCGCGCATTTCCAGAATGGCGGGCGCATCGCCGGTTTTGCTGTCCGTGACGGTTTGTTGAAAGGCGGCGTTCATCAGATTTCTACCAAATGTCGAAAGGGAAATCCCGGCGGCAAAGCCGCCGGGATCTTATTCGTCGGCTCCGGATCAGAAGACCTTGGAGAACTGGTCGATGTTCGAGGCATTGTAGACGAAGGGATCGGCCATGGCGGCTTCGCCGTTGTCGCCGATCTTGATCTTGCCCATGCGGCCGGCTTCGATTTCGCTGCCCGGCTTGCCATCGGCATCACCCTTTGCCAGGTGATAGGCGATCTGCGTTGCGGAGTAGCCGAGGTCGATCGGGTTCCAGATGGCGAATTCCTTCGTCGCGCCCGACTTGATCGCGCCGGCCATTTCGGACGGCAGGCCGAGACCGGTGACGTAGACCTTGCCGACGAGACCCTTGTCTTCGACCACCTTGGAAGCGGCGAGAACGCCGACCGTCGTCGGAGCGACGATGACCTTGACGTTCGGGTTCGACTTCAAGAGGCCTTCGGCTTCACGATAGGACTTGTCCGAGAGGTCGTCGCCGTAAACCGTGGTGACGAGGTTGAGACCCGGGAAGTCCTTCAGCTGCTTTTTCATCTGGTCGATCCAGATGTTCTGGTTGGTCGAGGTGGTCGTTGCCGACAGGATGGCGAAGTCACCCTTGCCGCCGTCGAGATGATCCTTGACGAGCGTCAGGCACATTTTGCCGATCAGCTCGTTGGACGACGGGTTGAGCTGCAGGATACGGCCTTCAGGTGCGACGCCGGAATCCCAGGAGATGACCTTGATGCCGCGCTGGGCAGCCTTCTTCAGCGCCGGAACGAGCGCGTCCGGATCGTTGGCCGAAACGGCGATGGCGTCGACGCCCTGGGCGATCAGCGAGTTGATGACTTCGATCTGGCCTTCCGCCGTCGTCGACGTCGGACCGGTGTAGATCACCTCAACGCCGCCGAGTTCCTTGGCGGCTTCCTGGGCGCCCTTGTTGGCGGCGTCGAAGAAGCCGTTGCCGAGCGACTTCACGACGAGGCCGATCTTGATGTCCTTGGCGCTGGCAGTGCCGGCCATCATGGCGACGGCGAGCGCGACGCCGAGCGCAAGTGTCTTTGCGAGTTTCATGTACTTTCCTCCCTTAAAGATTAGACTTCCACACCTCGGCGGCGCCTCATGCGACCGACGAGGAATCCTCCTTCACAGCCTGGGCGACCAGGCTTGCGACAACGAGCCGGATGCCGGCATTCTCGACCATGCGAGCCGCCTCGTCCGAAATCCCGTCATCGGTGATGATCACAGAAACGCGGTCGAGCCCGCAGAGAATGAGGCTCGATCGGCGATTGAATTTGCTTGAATCGGCCATGACGACGAGTTCGTCGGCCTGGTGCATCAGTTTCTGCTCGCTCTGGATGATGAGCGCGTCCGCCTCCATGATGCCGAGCGGGCCGACGCCCTGGGCGCCGATGAACATGCGTCGCGCATAAAAATTGCGGATCGCGTCATTGTCGAACGGCGACAGGATCAGGCTCTGCTCGCGATAGATCGCGCCGCCCGGCACCGTCACCGTGTTTTTGGAGTGCTTGACCAAATGTTCGGCGATCGCGAAAGAATTGGTCATCACCTGCAGGCGGTGGCCGGCCATATAGTGCACCATCTGGAAGGTCGTCGTGCCGCCATTGATGATGATGGCGTCGCCGGCTTCGCAGAGATCGACGGCGGCGCGTGCAATTGCGCGCTTTTTATCGATGTTGACTGATTCTGAAACCCGGAAGGGCCGGCCGGCAAGATTGCCGAGCTGCGGCGGGTGCACTGCCTCAGCGCCGCCGCGCACACGGCGGATCTTGCCCTGCACATGAAGAGCCGCAATGTCGCGTCGGATTGTCGCTTCCGAAGCCTCCGTCAGCTCGGAAATATCCTGGATCGTCACCACGGACTTTTCCTGAACGGCGCTTAAGATGATGCGATGGCGTTCGCGTTCGTGCATTGGGCTCCTCCTCTTGTCATATTTATTTCGCATCCGTTAATGACTGTCAATCACAAACGATCATAAATTTTCATATTGCGATGCAGCATAATCGATTTTGATCGTTTTCGATTGACAAGCGCACTTTTGATGCGCGATACCGTGAGCGAAAGGGCGCGCTGATCGCGGCCCCCGACAAGCCTGATATGGGAGGATGATATGGCGGCGAACGTCCGGCTTCTGGAAAACCGGTGGGATGATGGTTATGCGGCGGGCCTCGATGAGCCCGGCAAGCTGCTCTATCGCTCCAATCTGCTCGGCGCCGACAAGCGCATCACCAATTACGGCGGCGGCAACACCTCGGCGAAGGTGATGGAAACCGATCCACTTGATGGCGGCAAGGTCAAGGTGCTCTGGGTCAAGGGCTCGGGCGGCGACGTCGGCACCATCAAGCTCGACGGTTTCGCCACCCTCTACCAGGACAAGCTGGAATCGTTGAAGGGCATTTATAAGGGTGTCGAGGATGAAGACCGCATGGTCGGCTTCCTGCCGCACTGCACCTTTAATCTCAATGGCCGCGCCGCCTCGATCGACACGCCGCTGCATGGTTTCGTGCCGTTCACCCATGTCGATCACATGCATCCCGACGCGATCATCGCCATTGCCGCCTCGAAGAACTCGAAAGAGCTGACTCGGCAGATCTTCGGCGAGGAGATCGGCTGGCTGCCCTGGCGCCGCCCGGGCTTTCAGCTCGGCCTCGACCTCGAAGCCTTCGTCAAGGCGAACCCGAATGCCAAGGGTGTCGTGCTCGAAAGTCACGGCCTCTTCACCTGGGCGGATGACGCCAAGGCCTGCTACGAGCTGACGCTTGAGATCATCAACAAGGCGATCGTCTGGTTTGCCGAAAAGACCGAGGGAAAGACGATTTTCGGCGGCGCGGTCACGCAGAGCCTGCCGGTTGCCGAACGCCGCGCTATTGCCGCCCGGCTGATGCCGGAGATTCGCGGCCGCATCGGCAAGCAGGAGCGCAAGCTCGGTCATTTCGACGATCAGGACGCCGTGCTCGAATTCGTCAATTCGAAGGATTTGCGCCCGCTCGGCGCGCTCGGCACCAGCTGCCCCGACCATTTCCTGCGCACCAAGATCCGGCCGCTGATCGTCGATTTCGATCCGGCCAAGCCGGATGTCGATGCGATCGTCGCCGGCCTCGACAAGGCGCTGGAGGATTACCGCGCCGATTACGCCCGCTATTACAACGACTGCAAGCATGCCAATTCGCCCGCCATGCGCGACGCCAATCCGGTCATCTTCCTCGTTCCCGGCGTCGGCATGCTGTCCTTTGCCCGCGACAAGGCGACATCACGCATCGCCAGCGAATTCTACGTCAATGCCATCAATGTCATGCGCGGCGCCTCGACGGTTTCGGAATATCAGGGGCTGCCGGAGCAGGAAGCCTTCGATATCGAATACTGGCTGCTCGAAGAGGCCAAGCTGCAGCGCATGCCGAAGCCGAAGAGTCTCGCCGGCCGCGTGGCCTTCGTCACCGGCGGCGCCGGCGGCATCGGCCGGGCGACGGCCGCGCGCCTCGTCGGCGAGGGCGCCTGTGTGGTGCTTGCCGATATCGACCAGGGGGCGCTCGAAGCCACCGAGGCCGATTTCGTCAAGAAGTTTGGCGCCGATGCCGTGCGCAGCGTCCGGCTCGACGTCACCAAGGAAGATGCGGTGATTGCCTCCTTCGCGGAAGCCTCTGTCGAATTCGGCGGCGTCGACATCCTCGTCTCGAATGCCGGCATTGCCTCCTCGGCGCCGATCGAAGCCACCGAGCTTTCGACCTGGAACCGCAATATCGATATTCTGGCGACCGGCTATTTCCTGGTTTCGCGCGAAGCCTTCCGGCTGTTCCGCCGCCAGGCGCTCGGCGGCAACATCGTCTTCGTCGCCTCGAAGAACGGTCTCGCCGCTTCGCCGAATGCGTCGGCCTATTGCACGGCAAAGGCCGCCGAAATCCATCTCGCCCGCTGCCTGGCGCTGGAAGGTGCGGATGCCGGCATTCGCGTCAACACCGTCAACCCCGATGCGGTGCTGCGCGGTTCGAAGATCTGGAGCGGCGAATGGCGCGAGCAGCGCGCCGCCTCCTCGAAGATCGAGGTGGATGATCTCGAGGAACATTACCGCAAGCGTTCGATGCTGAAACTCAACGTGTTTCCGGAAGATATCGCCGAGGCGATCTATTTCCTGGCCTCGGACCTTTCGGCAAAATCGACCGGCAACATCATCAACGTCGATGCCGGCAACGTGCAGAGCTTTACGCGGTAATTTTGAGCGGCGGCGAATGCGTCTGCCCCTCACCCTAACCCTCTCCCCGTCGTGACGGGGAGAGGGGACTTGCCCAACGAAATGTTGGAGTGGGACGGAGACGGTGCGGCACACCCCTTCTCCCCGTCTGAACGGGGAGAAGGTGCTGGCAGGCGGATGAGGGGCGGCCCCACGGCAATCCCATCGTAGAAATTGCATAACCGGGAGGTAGAAATGGCCGAGTTCAGTATCGCGCAGGATCTGGTCGCGACAGAAAACGACAAGCGGGCAACCGCACTGAAAGCCGATTACGAGGCGCTGGGTGCAAACCTCGATCGCCGCGGCGTGGATATCGAGGCAATCACCCGCAAGGTCGCGGAATTTTTCGTCGCCGTTCCCTCCTGGGGCGTCGGCACCGGCGGCACGCGTTTTGCCCGCTTCCCCGGCACGGGCGAGCCGCGCGGCATTTTCGACAAGCTCGACGATTGCGCCGTCATCAACCAGCTGACGCAGGCGACACCGAATGTCTCGCTGCATATTCCCTGGGACAAGGCGGATGCCAAGGAGCTGAAGGCAAAGGGCGATGCGCTCGGTCTCGGCTTCGACGCGATGAATTCGAACACCTTCTCCGATGGACCGGGGCAGGCCCATTCCTACAAATACGGTTCGCTCAGCCATACCGATGCGGCAACGCGGGCGCAGGCGGTCGAGCACAATCTCGAATGCATCGCGATTGGTCAGGCGCTCGGCTCCAAGGCGCTGACCGTCTGGATCGGCGACGGCTCGAACTTCCCCGGCCAGAGCAATTTCACCAAGGCGTTCGAGCGTTACCTCGCCTCGATGGCCGACATCTACAAGGCGCTGCCGGACGACTGGAAGCTGTTTTCCGAGCACAAGATGTACGAGCCGGCCTTCTATTCGACGATCGTCCAGGACTGGGGCACCAACTACCTGATCGCCCAGACGCTCGGGCCCAAGGCTTACTGCCTGGTCGACCTCGGCCATCATGCGCCGAACACCAATATCGAGATGATCGTCGCCCGTCTGATCCAGTTCGGCAAGCTCGGCGGCTTTCACTTCAACGATTCGAAATATGGCGACGACGATCTCGACGCCGGCGCGATCGATCCTTACCGGCTGTTCCTGGTCTTCAACGAATTGGTCGATGCCGAGCAGCGCGGGGTCAACGACTTCAATCCGGCTCACATGATCGACCAGTCGCACAATGTCACCGACCCGATCGAAAGCCTGATCAACAGCGCCAACGAGATTCGCCGCGCCTATGCACAGGCGCTGATCGTCGACCGCAAGGTGCTCGACGGCTACCAGCAGGACAATGACGCGCTGATGGCGTCGGAAACGCTGAAGCGCGCCTATCGCGCCGATGTCGAGCCGATCCTCGCCGAGGCCCGCCGCAGGGCCGGCGGTGCGATCGACCCGATCGCCGCCTACCGCGCCAGCGGCTACCGCAAGAAAATAGCGGCCGAGCGTCCGGCCTCCGCTGCCGGCGGCGGCGGTATCATCTGAGCGGCAAATCTGAATGAGAAATGATTGCCGGCAGCGCAGAAGATGCGCTGCCGGCAAGCGTCGTTTACGGCTTCCAGGCGCCGGCGATCTGCCGGGTGGCGATGTTCAGCCGGTTCCAGACATTGATATTGGCGATGGCGATGACGAGGGCCGCGAGGCTCTTGCCGTCATAATGCCGGGTCGCCTCGTCCCAGATCTCGTCGGGCACGGGGTCGGAACGGTCGCTGGTGCGGGTCACCGCCTCCGTCAGCGCAAGGGCTGCCCGCTCGGCATCGCTGAAATAGGGCGTGTCGCGCCAGGCACTAACGGCGAAAAGCCTTTCGTCCGTTTCGCCGAGCTTCTTGGCGATGCGCGGATGCCCGTCGATGCAGACGCTGCAGCCATTGATCTGGCTGGCGCGCAGATTGACGAGTTCAAGCAGTTTCGGTGAAAGGCCGGTCTCAGTCGGCACCTTGGCAAGGGCTGTCAGCGCCTGCATGGCGGCGGGAAGCACGAGGGCGGGATTTCCCATTCTCTCCTGCATGACCAATTTTTCCTGCATGGTATGTCTCCTTGAGGCATGTTGCTCTTCGACGATCCGCCGGCGCTGTCACATCGGCCGGGTTTCATTCGTCATGGCCTTGACGGAACGCAGCGAAGGAATGTGACGGATGGACGAGAAAAAATGGCTGGCCGACGAATTCGAGGCGAACAGGGCGCATCTGCGGGCGGCTGCCTATCGCATGCTCGGTTCACGCAGCGAGGCTGAGGACGCCGTTCAGGAGGCCTGGCTGCGGCTCAGCCGCACTGACACGACTGACGTCGGCAATCTCGGCGGCTGGCTGACGACGGTGGTGGCGCGGATCTGCCTCGACATGCTGCGCACGCGCAAGACCCGGCGCGAGGAGCCGCTGGAGATGCCGGTCCATGCGGTGATTGCCGATCCGGCGAACGATCCGGAGCGGGATGCAGCCTTCGCCGAATCGGTCGGCGTGGCGCTGCTCGTCGTGCTGCAGACGCTGGCGCCGGCCGAGCGTGTGGCCTTCGTGCTGCACGACATGTTCGATCTGCCCTTCGACGAGATCGCGCCGATCATCGGCCGCTCGTCCGCCGCTGCCCGCCAGCTCGCAAGCCGCGCCCGCCGCCGGGTGCAGGGCACGGATGAGAGGCCTGATGTCGATTTCGGCCGCAAGCGGACGGTCGCGGAGGCCTTTCTGAGCGCATCGCGCAACGGCGATCTGGACGCCTTGCTTGCCGTGCTTGCCCCCGATGTCGTCTTCCGGCCGGATGCAACGGCGGCGCGGTTCGGCACGATCGGCGAAATGCGTGGCGCAGATGAGATCGCCCGAACCTTCAAGGGCCGGGCGCAGGCGGCAGAAATCGCCGTTGTCGACGGCGAGCTCGGATTCGTCGTGCAGATCGGCGGCCAGCTCCGCGTCGTCGTGGCGCTGACGATCGCCAATGGCAGGATCGCTGCGATCGACGCCATTGCCGATCCGGATCACCTCGAACGGCTTGACTACTCGATCCTTCGGGATTGAAAATAAACGCTGATTTGCCGGAGCCCCGCAACAGTCGCGCTATAGCACAGCGCGCCGTTGCCGTTTATCGAGCGATGGATCCGCCTCATTTTCCTTGACAGTACCCTCTCCAGCTTTATTCTATTATAAAGATTTATATAGCATAACTGTGGAATTCAACGATATGATCGTGTCGGGCGACCAGGCGAACAAGCCGCTTCTTCTCACCAATATCAGACCAATGGCTTTCGGGGCTGGCACAGCCGAGGGGAAGATCGACATTCTCGTCGATGCCGATGGCCGGATCGCCAAGATCGGTCCGTCGCTTGCCGTTTCCGAGGATGTGACGCGTATCGACGGCAAGGGCGCCTTCGTCTCGCCGGGCTGGATCGATCTGCACGTGCATATCTGGCACGGCGGCACCGACATTTCCATTCGCCCCTCCGAATGCGGCGTCGAGCGCGGCGTCACCACGCTGGTCGATGCCGGTTCGGCCGGCGAGGCGAATTTCCATGGCTTCCGCGAATATATCATCGAGCCCGCCCGCGAGCGCATCAAGGCCTTCCTGAATCTCGGCTCGATCGGCCTCGTCGCCTGCAATCGCGTCGCCGAACTCAGGGATATAAGAGATATCGATCTCGACCGCATCCTCGAAGTCTATGCCGAAAACAGCGAGCACATCGTCGGCATCAAGGTGCGCGCCAGCCATGTCATCACCGGCTCCTGGGGCGTCACCCCCGTCAAGCTCGGCAAGAAGATCGCCAAAATCCTGAAGGTGCCGATGATGGTGCATGTCGGCGAGCCGCCCGCGCTCTATGACGAAGTGCTGGAGATCCTCGGTCCCGGCGACGTGGTCACCCATTGTTTCAACGGCAAGGCCGGCTCGAGCATCATGGAGGACGAGGATCTCTTCAATCTCGCCGAGCGCTGCGCTTCCGAGGGCATCCGCCTCGATATCGGCCATGGCGGCGCTTCCTTCTCCTTCAAGGTGGCGGAAGCGGCGATTGCGCGCGGGCTGCTGCCCTTCTCGATCTCGACCGATCTGCACGGCCATTCGATGAATTTTCCGGTCTGGGACCTGGCGACGACGATGTCGAAGCTGCTCAGCGTCGGCATGCCCTTCGACAAGGTGGTCGAGGCCGTCACCCATGCGCCGGCATCGGTCATCAAGCTGTCGATGGAGAACCGGCTGTCGGTCGGCGCGAGAGCCGAATTCACCATTTTCGATCTCGTCGATTCCGAACTCGAGGCGACGGATTCCAACGGCGATGTCTCGGTCCTCAGCAAGCTTTTCGAGCCGCGCTACGCAGTGATCGGCGCCGATGCCTTTACCGCCAGCCGTTACGTGCCGCGGGCGCGCAGACTCGTGCGCCACAGCCACGGCTATTCCTACCGGTAGGATCCGCCGCCGGGCTTGGTTCGATCATCAATCCGCCCGAGAGGTGTCAGCTGTTTGGTGGTTCCACGGATTTACGACAGCAAGTCCGGCGGCCTCAAAGGGGCGCACGGACGATCATTCAAACCTCAATGGCTCCGCCGGTGCCTGTCGCTGGCCAAGCACGGCGAAATCATCATTGACCAGCCCCGACTGCCGACCGAGCTCAGCCAGCGCATCCCCCATGCGGATGCGCTGCTGGGGCCCCACCACACTTTTCAGGATTTCACGAACCTCCGCTTCGGTGCTGCGGCCGTTCATCGCTGCGCGCGTCCGCAATGCGCGATGCACTTCATCGGGCACATTTCGAACTGTCAGAACGGCCATATTTCAGACTCCCAGACGCTATCAATGACGGCAATTTAGCCATCATACAGTCAGATCCCAGGCGTGAGCGCTTAACGGTTGCGCCAGCCCATCAGCTTTTCGATCCGCTCCGCCGAACTGCGCACATGCGCGGTATAGTGGTTTTCATCGGAAAAGGCCTTCTGCTCCGGCAGCACGATGGAAATGGTAGCGACGCATTGGCCGTCGCGATCGCAGATCGGCGAGGCGATGCAGGCAACCGCATAATCGGATTCTCCCGCCTGGATCGACAGGCGCGCCCCAAAGGCCTTGCCGGCAGCTTCCGACAGCGTGCTCGGATCGATCTCGGCGCGGCCGGTCGGTGACGAGCGGGCGCAGCGCTTGAACAGCTCGATGCGCTCCTCCTGCGGCAGGTGGCCGGCGAGCAGGCGGCCCGACGCCGTCCAATTCAGCGGCACCCGGGTGCCGACGCGCGACGCCACCTGGAAGTGGCTCGGGCCGTCGGCCATGGCCAGCACCAGCATATAATCGCCGTCGCGGCCGCAGACCTGCACGGTTTCGCCGGCCTGGCGGCAGAGATCGTGCATTTCGTGGGTGGCGATGCTCATGAAATCCAGCGACCGGGCATAGGCAAGGCCGTAATGATAGAGCCGGGCGCCGAGCCAGATCGAACCATCGGCCTGACGCGTCAGCATGTTCTTCTCGACCAGATCGTCGACGATGACGTAAACGGTCGACAGCGGCGCCTTCACCGCCTTGGCGATGGCATAGACGCCGGCGGGCGAGCCCGTCTCGTAGAGATGATCGATCACCTGGAGCGCACGGTCGATGCCGCTGACGCGCGCGCGGCGCGCACCCTTACCGGCGGCTTCCTCGGCATGGCCCTCGTCTTCGGAGTAAACTGCGGGTGATGTCTTTCCGTCCAATTCCATGCACCTCGTTAAAACTGCGATCATGTTACATTACTATGGCATAGCGGTCGCTGTGGCAAATCGCAACATCTTGTAGGTTGATCGTGCGAACGGACGACAGCGGTGGAAGCCTGGGGAGGCTCGGGGATTATTTTTCAGCCACCGCCATCCCCGTAGCCCACTGATCATAAGAAGACTCGTCAGCACCTAGCCATAAGGCTGCACTGATCCGTCAGTTGTCATTTCGGTCTCTCACAGGTGGTGCGTGTGTTGCCTCGCCCTTACAGCCACCCTTGGGTATCTGTCGAGGAGGATGGCACTCGAAACCGTCCCGATGGCGACGAGAGCTGATATCCCAACGGAGAGCATTAGTAGCGATCTGCGTCGCGCATGCTTCGAATGAAGGTGGAGGAATCGACGGGCTCGGCAGGCGGCCTCATCGAGGCGGTCAGTGTCTTTAGCCGTTCGACATCGATCGGTTTTTCCAATGCCTTCATCGGCACGAGTTGCGCTACCGGCTTGCCATGCCGCAGTATCTCGAAAGTCTCGCCGGCTTCGACGCGATCGAGCAATTCGCTGAGACGGACCTCAGCTTCCTCCAGATTAACACGCGCCATAGTGCGTCCTCGATGTTTATTCCCGGTCATTTAATCGGAAATTATGCCATCTCAATCACGCTTGGAACAACAAGCCGCAGCCAGAGTTTGACCCTGAACCCAGGAGGTCATGATGCCGAATTATCCGACACCGCCGTTCCCATCCCAGAAACAGCCCATGCCCGGTTTTACCGCGCAAATGGACCCGGTTCCCGACCATGGCGAAAAAAGCTACCACGGCTCCGACCGCTTGAAAGGCAAGCGGGCGATCATCACCGGCGGCGACAGCGGCATCGGCCGGGCAGTGGCGATCGCCTATGCCAGGGAAGGCGCCGATATTGTAATTTCCTATCTCGACGAGGATGAGGATGCCGACGAGACGAAGCGGCTTGTCGAACAGGCCGGCCGCAAGGCCGTGCTGGTCAGCGGCGATATCCAGGATCCGGCTCTGTGCCGGCAGATCGTCGAGACGGCGGTCAAGGAGTTCGGCGGGATCGACATCCTCGTCAACAATGCCGCCCATCAGGCGAGCTTCAAGAGCATCGACGAGATCAGCGATGAGGAGTGGGAACTGACCTTCAAGGTCAATATCCATGCGATGTTCTACCTGACCAAGGCGGCCGTTCCGCATATGAAGCCCGGCAGTTCAATCATCAACACCGCCTCGATCAATTCGGACAGCCCGAACCCGACCCTGCTTGCTTATGCGACGACCAAGGGCGCGATCCAGAATTTCACCGCCGGACTTGCCCAGCTTCTGGCGGAGAAAGGCATCCGCGTCAATGCCGTGGCACCGGGGCCGATCTGGACGCCGCTTATTCCCTCGACGCTGCCGGAGGAAACCGTCAGCAATTTCGGCAAACAGGTGCCGATGAAACGGCCGGGTCAGCCGGCCGAACTGGCGACGGCCTATGTGATGCTGGCCGATCCTTTGTCGAGCTATGTCTCCGGCACGACAATTGCGGTCACTGGCGGCAAGCCGATCCTTTGACGCAAGTCGCCTGGGATTGGCGGTTCCGGGTTAAGGACATGCGTGAAACAAGGAGCTGAAGCAGGTCGATCAATGTCTGATGCGACGCGTTTCAGTCCGGCCTGCCCAGTAGCCGCCGCCGGAGGGCGTCGTGACGATCACGGCGTCGCCGGCGGTGGTGGAGTCTATGAAAGGCCTGGGGCTCGATGCCGCGGGGTATCGGCGATGGCCGCCACGCTCCGCGCGCTCTCTAGGCATTGCGATCAAACGGCAAGGGCCGCCGCCTGTTTATGACGGCAGCCCTTGACGGGGGCAGGGAGAGATCCCCCGAAATTTTTGAGGCGGGCTGTTCAGCCGAAGCAGGGCATTGCCGGCAGATTGGCGCGGCTGGCGATGGCTCCGATGATGTTGCCCACCGAGGTCGAGCGCGGTTCGCGTTTGCCGGCGGCCGTCTCCAGGAGTTGCTTGAAATCTTCAAGCTTCACGCCGTCGGCGCGCAACACCATGGCGATCAGGGGGTCGCGAAGGGCTTCGGATATCGTCAGGTCGTCTCTGGTCTTTCTCATGGTTGTCCTCCTTTCGTGGGCGGTCGCCCGTGTTCCACTTTGCGCTGCCGTGTTCTCGACATTGACTTTCGCGTTCCGTGGTGTTACCGGTAAGTAACAATACATTTGTTACCGATCGGTCACATTGATGTCAAGGACTACGTCCGCAAAAAAAACCGAAACTTCGAGTGAAATCTCCGCAGCTGTTTCAGAGGATCGAATCCCGCCGCGGGAACGTATCGTCTCCACAGCATCGGAGCTTTTCCGCGAGCGCGGCATCCGCGGCATCGGCGTCGATGCCATCGCTGATGCGGCTCTGACCAACAAGATGACGCTCTATCGGCATTTCGGCTCGAAGGACGAACTCGTCTGCGAAACGCTGCGCCGCGCCTCCGAAAAGGCGGGCGCCATCTGGCGCGATCTGGAGACGGCCTATCCCGGCAATCCGCGCGCACAGCTTTACGCCTGGGTGGAAATGCGGGCGCGATGTCTGAACGGCGAGCCCGCCGGCTGCGATCTCGCCAATGCCGCCATCGAGCTGAAGGGCGAGGGCCATCCCGCCCATGAAATGATCGAGCGCCACAAGGCCGAACAGCGTGATCGCCTGGCTGCGCTCTGTTCGGCGGCCGATGCCCGCGAGCCGGACCTTCTTGCCGATACGTTGACGCTGCTGCTCGAGGGGGCGCGCGTCAGCCGCCAGGCCATGGGCGCTGCCAGCTGCTGCGGTCATTTCGCCAAGGCCTGCAACGCGGCGATCGCTTCGTTCGCCTGACTCGGTTCTTTTGGGAACCTTACCGCTTCCATGCCGTTTTTCCATCACCGGAGGACAAGTGGAGACCGGGCGATGAACTACATCTATCTCAAACGCCTATATGCCAAACGCGCCGAGCTTGAAGCCAAGCTGGAGCTTCACGATGCGCGCTATTGTTTCGGCGAGGAAGAGGTCGATGACGGCACCGACAGCGATCTGCGTCAGCGGCTGAGCGAAATTTCCGACGAAATCGACGCATTGGAGAGCAGGCCCGGCCGCTAGAGCCAGCGGCTTTAATGTGTTGTTTTTATGCATGTTTTTGTCCTGGCGCCCTGCACGTTCCCGGGCGGGCATACCCTAATCTCCTGCGCTGAGGATCTCCATCGTTCGCTCGTCGAATTTCCCCTGATAGAAATGCTCGATCACCCGGTGGAAGGGCGAGCCGTGATCGCTGATCGCGGCAAACAGCGTCATCGACGAGCGCAGCTTCAGGTCATCGGGCGAGCCCAGGATTGCATGCGCGGATCGGTCCTTGACCGACAAGATCGCCTCGATGCAACGCAACAGCCGGCTTGAGAGAATGGGATCGGCGAGATAGGCGGCGGCTTCCTCGGCCGAACGGATCGCATATTTTTCCGCCATCGGCGAGGTGCCGAGACCTGATATCTGCGGGAAGATGAACCACATCCAGTGGGAGGTCTTGCGCCCGGCTTTCAGTTCCGAAAGCGCCTTTTCGTAGACGCCGTTCTGGGCGTCGACGAAGCGGTCGAGATTGTAATCGATATCACCGGCCATGGTTCGTCCCTTTCCTGCATGATGCAGCCTGGGCCGAATTCCCATGCCCGGCAAGCTGGCTTTCCTCGGGCGAGCCGCGTGCTCTCTCAGCACACCCTTTCGGCATAGGGGCTACTGTCACGGCAATGGCCGTAAGGCTGATGGTGCGGCGCGCTGTCGCCGGCGGGGGCGGCAATGGCCGATGTCGTCACCGGGTCCGTCTCGGTGGAAGAATATGCGGCGAAACCGACAAAGCTCAAGAGAGCCAGCGCCGCGACCACGACAATGCGCTCGAAGCCCGAAAGTTTCTGGGCGCTGACATGTTCCACATAGTCGCGTTCGCCCAGTCCGGCGGTTTCGTCCTCTTTCACATGAAGGGTCACCATATCCTGGCGCCGGGTCAAAGTTTCACAATCTGTCATCTAAATTACTCCTGCAACACATGCGGCGCCGGCCTCTCAAGAATAAACTCTCAACCCTCATGGCGGACCGACTCCCGCATGCGTGCAGCATGTGTGTCTTTAATCGCGGCAATTGAAGGGGCGATCTGCAAACGCAGTGTTCAAAAAATCGTCCCAATGAATGCAAAATATCGTGATGCTCTGGCTCGCCGGAATGATCCGAGGTAGTCCAGAGGATCATCTTTCTGGATCGTCTCATGAGCAAATCCTTCGGCGCGATGTCGGTCGCCCAGCTTTCCGTCCTCATTCAAGGTGGCGCGGCCGATCCGGTCGACGTGGCCGAGGTGGTCTTCGGAACCATCGCTGATTATGCCGACAAGGCGGTCTTCACCACGCTTACGGAACGCCGCGCGATAGAGGAGGCGCGCGCCTCCTCGAAGCGTTTGCGCGAAGGCCGATCGCTCGGATTGCTGGACGGCATTCCGATCGCCTGGAAGGATCTTTTCGATATCGAAGGCCTGGCGACGACGGCGGGTTCCGTCGTGCTTGTCACCGATGCGCCGGCCAGGCGCGATGCGGCCGTCGTCGGCCTCCTCCGGCAGGCGGGCATGGTCGCTATCGGCCGCACCAATATGAGCGAATTCGCCTTTTCCGGCCTCGGCATCAATCCGCATTACGGCACGCCGGTCAATCCGCGCAGCACGGATCTGCCGCGCATTCCCGGCGGTTCGTCCTCCGGCGCCGGTGTCGTCGTCGCCGCCGGCCTAGTGCCGGTCGCCATGGGCACGGATACCGGCGGCTCGGTGCGCATTCCCGCCGCCTTCAACGGCATTGTCGGCTACAAGGCGTCCCGCGGCCGTCATGCGATGGAAGGCGTCTATCCGCTGGCCAAGAGCCTGGATTCGCTGGGGCCGCTCTGCCGCAGCGTCAGGGATGCGGTGTGGATCGATGCGGCGATGCGCGGCCGCACGGCGCCTGATGTCGTCGAGCGTCCGCTGCAGGGGCTGGAATTGCTCGTGCCTGACAACATCGTCTTCGACGGAGCCGAGCCTGACGTGATCGCTGCGTTCGAGGCCGCTTTGGAACGTCTTCAAAGGGCCGGCGCCCATGTTGCCCGTACGGTCATTCCCGCCTTCGACGAGATTTTCGATCTGATGACGAGATATGGCCCGCTGGTCACCGCGGAGGCTTTCGCATTGCATCAGGAACGGCTCGCGGGACCGGATGCGGACAGGATGGATCACCGCGTCGTCATGCGCACCCGCTTGGGAAGCAGGACGAGTCTGGCCGATTACCTGGCGATCCTTGCGGCACGAGGCCACCTGATTGCCGATGTCGAGCGCCTTGTCGGCGACCGGCTCATCGCTTTTCCGACGGTCGCCCATGTCGCTCCGCCGATCGGGCCGCTGGAACAGGACGATGAACTCTTCTTCGCCACCAACAACAAGACGCTGCGCAACACCGCGCTCGGCAATTTCCTCGACTGGTGCGGCGTCTCCATCCCCTGCGGCACGGGTGCTTCAGGCATGCCGGTCGGTCTGTTGCTTTCGGCGACAGCCCGTCGCGACGAGGCGCTGCTCGGGGTCGCACTCGCCGCCGAGCCGGTCGTTCGCGGCGATTTCGCCTGATTGGCAATTGAACCGCCAGGCTTTTATTGCGATTGATGGCAGGAGGAAATCCTGGAGGAAAGCACGTGCAGATCTTGCAAAACGGACGCTTCGCGGTTTCGACATGGTCGCTGCATCGGCTGCTCGGCGCCGTTTATGGCTATAGCCCAGATCCTGAAAAAAGCGCAGCAGCCAAGGAACCCTATGGCCCGGGCGCGGCAGCGCTGATCGATACGCCGGCGGCGCTGGCGGCGCGCGGCGTCAACCGGCTGGAAATCTGCTCCTTTCATCTGCCGAGCCTCGAAGCCGGATATATAAGCGAGTTGCGCGATGCGATGAGAGCATCGAATGTGCTGTTCCAGACGCTGCTGGTCGAGGACGGCGATCCGAGCCATGCCGAGACTGGAGAACGCGATGTCAGATGGATGGCGCCGTGGATCGATATCGCCGCTTCCCTTGGGGCGCAGAGGATGCGCGTCATCGCCGGCAAACAGAAGCCGACCGAGGAAAACCTGAGCCGTGCTGCCGGTCATCTGAACTGGCTGGCTGAAAAGGCCGAAGGCAGCGGCGTGCGCGTCGTCGTCGAGAACTGGTTCGACCTGTTGCCGTCGCCTCTGGAGATGAACTGGCTGCTGGATCGGCTGGACGGCAAGGTCGGCCTCAACGGCGACCTCGGCAATTGGGCGGCACCCGCAAAATATGAAGGTCTGGCCGACATCATGCGTCGGGCGGAAATCTGCCATGCCAAGGCCGATTACACCGTTGCCGGCCTCGATGCCGGGGATTACCGCAAGTGCCTGGAGATGTGCGAGCGGGCCGGTTATGCCGGCCCCTTCACGCTGATCTACGACTCGCCCTTCTTCCCCGACGAATGGGACGGCATCCTGCTGCAGAAGCAGTTCATCGAGGATTTTCTGCGCGAGGCGCCGGCGCGCAGGACGGGTTAAATCCCGAAGAACTTTACGCTCATTCCTCGCGCGGAAATCTCTGGCTTTCCTCCAGCACGTTGAGGTCCATGTGGTTGCGCATATAGCGCTCCGAGGCCTTCTGCAGCGGCTGATAATCCCAGGGATAATAAGCGCCGTTGCGCAGGGCCGCATAGACCACCCAGCGGCGCGCCTGGCTTTCGCGCACGGCGGCGTCGAAATCGGCCAGGTTCCAGCGCCGGCCGGCCTGGTCGGTGAGCCTCGCCAGAGTATCGGCATGCGCCGGATTTGCCGCCAGATTATCGAGTTCCTGCGGGTCGGCTTCGAGGTCGAACAGCATCGGCGGGTCCTTGACGCAAAGCGAAAGCTTGTAGCGCCCGTCCCTGAGGCAAACGAGCGGCGCTTCGGAGCCTTCCGCGGCATATTCCATCGGCACGGGGCTGCGGCCGCCGGCACCTTCGGCAAGCGCTACGAGATTTTCGCCCTCGGTCCATGGTTTCAACGCGGTGATGTCGATCCCGGCAAGAGCCGCCAGCGTCGGCGTGACATCGAGTGTAGAGACCGGCTGATCGATGCGCCCGGGCTTCCAACCGGGGGCCGCGATCATCAGCGGAACACGCGCCGATCCTTCGAAGAAGTTCATCTTGAACCAGAGGCCGCGGTCGCCGAGCATGTCGCCATGATCGGAAACGAACAGGACGATCGTGTTGTCGGCCATCCGGGTCCGCTCCAGCACGCCGAGAATCTCGCCGATCTTATCGTCGACATAGGAGATATTGGCAAAGTAGCCCCGCCTTGCCCGCCGGATCTCCTCGGGGCTGATGGCGAAAGCATCGTGGTCGCAGGCGTTCATCAGCCGCTGCGAATGCGGATCCTGCTGCTCGAAGGCGATCGGCGCCACCGCCGGGTCGAGCGCCGGGCAATCCTCATAGAGGTCCCAGAATTTGCGCCGCGCGACATAGGGATCGTGCGGATGGGTGAAGCTGACGGTCAGGCACCAGGGGCGCCCGTCCTGGCCGCGCGACAGGTCGAACAGCTTGCGGCTGGCGTGGTAGGCGACCTCGTCGTCATATTCCATCTGATTGGTGATCTCGGCGACGCCGGCGCCGGTGACCGAGCCGAGATTGTGATACCACCAGTCGATGCGCTCGCCGGGTTTGGTATAATCGGGCGTCCAGCCGAAATCGGCGGGGTAAATATCCGTCGTCAGCCGTTCTTCAAAGCCGTGAAGCTGGTCGGGGCCGACGAAATGCATCTTGCCGGACAGCGCCGTCTGATATCCGGCGGCGCGCAGATGATGCGCATAGGTCGGAATGTCGGAGGCAAATTCAGCGGCATTGTCGTAGACTCGCGTCCGGCTCGGCAATTGTCCGGACATGAAGGAGGCCCGCGCCGGCGCGCAGAGCGGGCTTGCCGTATAGGTGTTGGCGAAGCGCACGGAACGCTCCGCCAATGATTTCAGATGCGGCGCGTGAAGGAAATCGGCAGGCCCATCGGGAAAGAGGGTCCCGTTCAACTGGTCGACCATCAGGATGAGAATATTCGGGCGCGCCATATCGTTCCTCTAGCTATTTGAAGATTTTATTGAAGCGGCTATTATCGCCCCTGTAAAGCTGGCCTTTTTTCGATAGGTCATCAAAGGAATTTTTATGCCGGACCACCCGCCGGAGCTTGGCTGGATGCGCATCTTCGTCGAGGTCGCCAGACTTGGAAGCTTTTCGTCGGCAGCAGCGCTGCTCCGGCTTACCCAGCCGGCCGTCAGCTATCAGATCCGCCGGCTGGAGGAGCAGTTCGGCGTCAGCCTGCTGCGCCGCCAGCATCGCGGCGTGACGCTGACTGCGCAAGGTGAGCGGCTTCTGGAGGTCGCCGCCAAAGCCGTCTCCGACATCGATGCGCTCGCCCGCCGTTTCCGTGCCGAAGGCCAAAGACCGGTCGTTGGGCTCAGAACCGACTATGCCTTTTCATCGCTCTGGCTGATCCCGCGCATGGACGGCTTTCGTCTTCTGCACCCGGAAACGGACATCCAGATCGTCGCGACGCAGCGATTTTCAGCCGGCTTTCGCGACGAGGCGGATGTCGCGGTCGTATTCGGCACGCGGGCGGAATTCGGCGCCACCGGCACGCTTCTGCTGCGGGAAAAGGTCGTGCCGGTCTGCACACAGGGATTTCTCGACCGCCACGGCCCGTTCGACGATCCGGGGCAGCTCGCCAAGGCGGTGCTGATCCATCTCGACACGCCGATGCCATCGCCCTGGTTCGACTGGCGCAGCTATTTCTCTGAATTCTCCGTCCTGCGCGACATCAATGCCGGCCGCGGCGATATCAGCTTCAATACCTATTCGCTGGTTATTCAGGCGGCGCTGAGCGGGCAGGGCGTGGCGATCGGCTGGATGGGGCTCGTCGATACGCTGCTCTCCGCGGACATGCTGGTCGAAGCCGGCCCGCCGCTCGATGTACAGGACCGCGGTTACTGGCTGGTGCCGCCGCGATCTCCAAGCGCGCACGGCGAGAGGCTCAGTGCCTGGCTATTGGATGAGGTGAAGCGGAGCAGTTAGCACGGCTGCATTTCTCTCCGGGGAAGCCTTGTCATCGGCGATGCCGCCGGACATTGTGGGATCGAATCCATAGCGAAAGTGGCGTACGCATGCGAACGATCGGACATATCATCGGACTGCTTATGATCCTTCTCGGGCTGATCTGGATCGGGCAGGGAAGCGGCTATTTTCCCTATCCGGCCTCCAGCTTCATGATCGCGCAAACGATCTGGATCCTGTGGGGCGCTCTTCTGGCCGCGGCCGGCATTGCCGTCATGATCATCGTCTCACGACTGCGCCGGAGAGTGTGAGCCGTCGCTGGGCGCTGACGAATTGAGGAGAACGGCATGGGTGCAGCTGACATCGACGGCTTTGCGGACAGGATCAGGGGCAGCCGGGGTGGGATGATCTCCGCCTGGGTCGGCATTCCCGATGCCATGCTCGTCAACCACCTGGCGCAGGAGGCCTTCGATGCCGTCGTGCTGGATATGCAGCACGGCATGTGGGACATGCCGTCGGCGGCCAACGCCGTCGCGCAGGTTCGCCTTGCCGGCAAGCCGGCCCTGGCGCGTATCCCGGTCGGCGATTTCGCCTCCGCCTCGCGTCTGCTCGATGCCGGCGCTTCCGGCATCATCGCGCCGATGATCAATTCGGCCGACGATGCGAGAGCCCTGGTCCGGACGACGAAATATCCGCCCGTCGGCGAGCGCAGCTGGGGGCCGTCATTGGCGCTGAACCATACCGGCCTGTCGGCCGACGATTATTTGAAGAATGCCAATGCGCTCACCGTCGCCATCGCCATGATCGAGACCCATGCCGCGCTGGACGCGATCGACGGCATTCTCGGCGTGAGCGGCATCGACGGCATTTTCATCGGCCCTTCCGACCTTTCGATCGCGCTGTCGAACGGCGATCAGGTGGCGCCGAACGCGGCCGAAATCGACAGCGCCATGCAGCATGCCGTCGCGCGCTGCCGTGCCCACGGCAAATTCGCCTGCGCCTTTGCCGCCGACGGCGAGCGGGCCGGCGAACTCCTGAAATTCGGCTTCGACCTGGTCATTGCCGGCGCCGAGACCACGCAGCTGCGCTCCGGCGCCCGCCGCGCCATCAATGCCGCCCGCAGGATCGCTTCGGCCAGCCGACCCAGGCGATATCACCTCAGCCGTTGAAGAGCTTTGATCAGCGGACCGGCTTCACCGCCAGCCAGATGACATGGCGGGCGCCGCCGCGTTTGCCGTTGGCGCGGGTGTTGACGGCATCGACGGAAAAGCCGCTGTCCCTGAGCCGCCGGGTGAAATCGGGATCGGGGCCGGACGACCAGACGGCGAGCACGCCGCCGGGGCGAAGCGCGTCGCGGGCGGCGCGCAGGCCGGCGAAATCATAGAGCCGGTCATTGGATTTGCGGGTCAGTCCGTCCGGGCCATTGTCGACGTCGAGCAGGATCGCGTCATAAGCGCCCTTGCTGGCGCGGATCGCCTCGCCGACATCCCCCTGATGGATGGCGACGCGCGGATCGTCGAGACAGCCCTTGAATACTTCAGCCATCTGTCCGCGCGCCCAGGCGACGACGGCAGGCACCAGTTCGGCGACGGTGACGCCGGCATCTTCGGGAAGGATGGCGAGAGCGGCGCGCAGGGTAAAGCCCATGCCGAGCCCGCCGATCAGCACCTTCGGTTTCGGATGCGTCTTGATCCGCTCCCAGGAGAGTGTCGCCAGCGCCTCTTCCGAACCGCTGAGGCGGCTGTTCATCAGCTCGTTGGCGCCGGGCATGATCGAGAACTCGCTGCCGCGCTGCTTCAGCCTGAGTTCGCCGCCTTCGCCGGGAATGGTCGCGCAATCGAGCTGGATCCAGGGCAGCATGACGGTTTCGCCTCACGTGAAAGAACCGTCCCCTAGCATAGGGCGATGAGCGGGGCCAGTGAGCAGGACTTGGGGACCGATTGAAAACGGGGCGGCGGTTTGAGGCGGTCCGTTCTTCAAGCTTCCGAGGTGGACAGCAGCGAATTAAGCTTGGACGGCTGTCGGTGTTGGCGCACATCAAGCGTCCTTTGCTGGACGAGGGGACGCCTCGTAGATTGCAACGACACGTTTGGAGATTGGAAACATGGCGCTCAAGCGAATGGACAATGTGGGAATCGTCGTCGAAGACCTCACCGCGGCGATTGATTTCTTTGGCGAGCTCGGCCTCGCGCTCGAAGGACGGGCCATGGTCGAAGGAGAATGGGCCGGGCGGATCACGGGGCTGGGCGATCAGCGGGTCGAGATTGCCATGATGCGCACACCTGATGGCCACAGCCGGCTTGAGCTCTCCCGCTTCCTCATGCCCGATGTCGTCGCAGACCACCGCAACGCCCCGGTCAACGCGCTCGGCTATCTCCGCGTCATGTTCACCGTTGATGACATTGACGACACGCTTGAAAGGCTCCGCGGGCGCGGGGCCCAGCTCGTTGGCGACGTCGTCCAGTATGGAGACACATATCGGCTCTGCTACATAAGAGGGCCCGAAGGACTTCTCCTCGGACTCGCCCAGGAACTCAGCTGAAGCGCCTCAGATCCTCCGCGTGAAATGACCCGGTTCCACTTCGACGATGTCATCCTGGGCCGCGGCCGAACGGCGGCGGATGTCTTCCACCTCGTCGGGCCTCAGCCGCGCCTTCGGATCCTCGAAGCGGACGTCGGGATCGGGAACGGCCGAGAGCAGCAGCCTGGTATAGGGATGCAGCGGATTGTCGATCACCCTTGCGGTGCTGCCCCATTCGACGATCTGGCCGGCATACATCACGGCGATGTCCTCGGCGACATAACGGGCGGTGGCAATGTCATGGGTGATATAGAGCAGGCCGAGATTCATCTCTCGCTTCATCTCGTTCAGCAGGTTGAGCACGCCGAGGCGGACCGAAACGTCGAGCATTGAGGTCGGTTCGTCCGCCACGATCACCTCCGGCCTGACGGCAAGCGCACGGGCAATGTTGACGCGCTGGCGCTGGCCGCCGGAGAGCTCATGCGGATATTTCGGCGCGACGAGGTCGGGATCGAGCCGGACGCGCTGCAGCAGTTCGCCGATGGTGACGTCGATCTCGGTTCCCTTGATGTCGGGGCGATGCAGCTTCAGCGGCCGGCGGAGATGGTGCGCGATGGTATGGGCGGGGTTCAGCGAGGCGAAGGGATCCTGGAAGATCATCTGCACCGAGCGGCGGTAGCGGGCGATCTCGGCCGAATTCGCCGTCTCGACCGGCCGTCCTTTGTAGAGAATGCGGCCCGATGTCGGCAGATATTCGCGCATCGCCATACGGGCGCAGGTGGTCTTGCCGCTGCCGGATTCGCCGACGAGCGCCAGTGCCCGGCCAGCGCGCAGCGAAAAGGAGATCGAGCGGGCAGCATGAACGGCGGACGCACCGTGGCCGAAGGTCTTTGTCACCGTGTCGAGCGCAAGGATGGCTTCGCTCATAGCAGCACGCCTCCATGCAGCGAGGGGAAGGAGGCCCAGAGCTTCTTCGTGTAATCATGCTGCGGCGTCCGGTAGATCGCCTCGGCGGTATTTTGCTCCACCAGCCTGCCGGACAGCATGATGCCGATGCGGTCGCAGAACTGCACCATCAGGCCGAGATCATGGGTGATGAACAGTACGGAGAAGCCGAAGCGGCGGCGCAGCTCGTTGATGCGCTGCAGGATCTCGCGCTGAACGACGACGTCGAGCGCCGTCGTCGGCTCGTCCATGATGACGAGCTTCGGGTCGAGCGCCATGCAGATGGCGATGACGATGCGCTGGCGCATACCGCCGGAAAACTGATGCGGATAGTCGCGCATGCGATCGGGCGCGATGTCGACGAGCGTCAGCATCTCGGCGGTGCGCTCGCGGGCTTGCGTGCGGCTCATGCCCTTATGGGTGCGCAGCACATCGTAGAACTGCGCCTCGATGCGCAGCACCGGGTTCAGCGAATTCATGGCGCTCTGGAAGACCATGGCGACCTGGCGCCAACGGTAGGCGGCAAGCGCCTGCTGGTCGAGACCGAGTACGTCGCGGCCGTCGAGCAGGATGCGGCTCGCCTTGCGGATCAGCGCCGGCGGCCTGTGCAGGCGGCTGACGGCGAAGGCGATGGTGCTCTTGCCGCAGCCGGATTCGCCGGCAAGGCCGAAGACCTCGCCGGGTGCGACATCGAAGCTGACATCGTCGACGGCGCGAAAATCCTTCTCCTCGCCGATATAGTCGATCGAAAGGTTCCTCACCGAGAGCAGCGGCTGCGTCACAGGCGGCCCTCCCCGGAACGAACGAGCAGCGACCAGCGCTTCAGATGATTGCCGGTGCGCAGCCGCGGATTGGCGATCTCGTCGACGGCGAAATTCAAGAGCGACATGCCGATGCCGAGGAAGGCGAGCGCGAAGCAGGGGGTGAGGATGTCCCACCAGGCGCCGACCGAGAGGGCCGAGGCCTTCTGCGCATTGTAGAGCATCGTGCCCCAGGAGATCGCGCGAGGATCCCCGAGGCCGAGAAATTCCAGCGTCGCCTCGGTGATAATAGCGAAGATGACGCTGCCGATGAAATTGATGCCGACGATCGAGATCACATTGGGAAAGATCTCGAATGTCATGATCCGCCATTGCGGCTCGCCCATCATCTCGGCCGATTTGACGAAATCCTTGTGCTTGACGGAGAGCGTTTCGGCGCGGGTGACACGGGCGCCCCAGGCCCAGGAGGTGGCGCCGAGGATCAGCGCGATGACAAGCGGGCTTGCCTGGCCGATGAAGGCGGCGAGCACCAGCAGCAGCGGCAGATTGGGAACGACCAGCACCATGTTGGTGAAGAAGCTGATCACCTCGTCGGTCTTGCCGCCGCGATAGCCGGCGATGATGCCGAGCGCGGTGCCGACGACGGTGATCAGCAGGCCGGCGCCGAAACCGACGGCCAGCGAGGTGCGGGCGCCATAGATCAGCCGGGCGAAGACGTCCTGGCCGATACGGGTGGTGCCGAGAATATGGTCGAGCGACGGCGGCTGATGCGGCCGCCCGGTGCGGGCGGCGGGGTCGTATTGCGTCAGCAGCGGCGCTGCGACCGCGACGATGATGATGAAGGCGATGATGGCGAGGCCGGTGAGCGCCTTGCGGTTTCGCAGCAGGCTCTTCATTTCACGCTCCCTTCAGCCGCGGGTCGAGCAGGATATAACTGACGTCGACGATGAAATTGGCGATCAGCATGGTCGCGGTCATGATGAGCAACTGGCCCTGGATGACGGGATAATCGCGGGCGAGGATCGCCTGGTAGAGAATATTGCCGAGGCCCGGATAGTTATAGACGACCTCGGTCACCAGCGAGCCGCCGAGAATGGTGCCGATGGCGATGGCAAGGCTGGAAACGGTCGGCAGCAGGGCGTTGCGCGCCGCGTACCAGAGCATCACATGCCGATTGGAAAGGCCCTTGGCGCGGGCCATGACGATATAGTCCTCGCCGAGCAGGTTGATCATGTTATTACGCATGGTGACGGTGAAGCCGCCGATAAGCACGGTGCAGAGCGTCACCATCGGCAGGATACCGTGATAGGCGACGCTGCCGATATATTGCAGGCTGAAGGCCGGATCGAGCGAGGGATCGGCGGCATAGCCGTTCGGGAACCAGCCGAGCGTGAAGCCGAAGATGAAGAGCACGATCAGCGACGTGACGACGGCCGGCACCGAGGTCGCGAAGATCGCGCCGACGGAAACGATGACATCGAACCTGCTGCCGCGGCGCCAGGCGGCGGCGATGCCGAGCAACGTGCCGAGCGCAAAGCTGACAATCGTCGCCGTTCCCATCAGGGCGACAGTCCAGACAAGGGCATGGCCGAGCACCGAGGTGACCGGCAGCGGGAAATATTTGATCGAGCGGCCGAGATCGCCGGTGAAAATGCTGCCGAGATAGGTGAGATATTGCTGCCAGAGCGGACCGTCGACGAAGCCGAAGGTGAGCTTCAGCGCCTGCAGGCTTTCCGGCGGCAGTTCGGTGCCGGCGCTCGAGAACATGATCTGCACGGGATCGCCCGGCATCAGCCGCGGCAGGAAGAAATTGATCGTCGCTGCCGCGATGAAGGCTGCCATGTAGAAGACGAGGCGGCGAAGCAGGAAGGCCATGGGAACTCCGTCGTGACGGGAGCGGCGTTTGCTACCGCTCCCGAGGACTACGATGCTTACTTGACGGGTTCGAGAGCCAAGAGGTTCAAGAGGCGTGCCGGATTGGTCCGCGAGATCGACGGATTGACGAAGGGGTTTTCCTTGGTCGACCAGCCGGTGAAGCGCTTGGTGTTGTACTGATACCAGTTCGGATTGTTGAACACCGGAATGACGGGCATGTTCTCGGCGACGATGCGCTGCGCCTTGTTCATCGCGGCCTTCTGCTTGCCAAGGTCTGCGGTCTGGGTGAACTCGGCGACGAGCTTCTCGACATCCGGATTGAACCAGCGCTGCGCGGTGAAGCGGGTCTTGCCCTTGTCCGAAGCGCTGAAAGCGCGCTTGTAGGGATAGTAGGGCGAGGCCGAGGCCGGCAGGCTGTTGATCGCCGCATCGAAGCTGCCGTTGATCAAATTGCCGGTCCAGACCGCTTCTTCAGGCGTTTCGATCTTGGCGTCGATGCCGACCGCCTGCATGCCTTCGACAGCGATGTTGACGGTGTCGATCCAGTCGGTCCAGGAATTCGGGACGATGATCGAGAAGGCAATCTTGCCGCCGTCGGGATTGTCGCGGAAGCCGTCGCCGTCCTTGTCCTTGTAACCGGCCTCGTCAAGCAGGGCCTTGGCAGCGTCGGCGTCATAGGTCGCGAACTTGCCGAAGTCGGCCTTGATGGATGGGTCCGACCAGCTCTTGTAAAGCTCGCCCATCAGGCCTGGATCTTCGTTCAGCGTCGGATAACCGTAGCCGGCGACGTCGATCATCGTCTTGCGGTCGAGCGCCATCGAGACGGCGCGGCGGAATTTTACGTCGTTGAAGGCCTTCTTGTTGTTTTCGTTCGCTGTTTCCAGGTTGAACAGGAAGGCGACCATACTGCTCGGCGAATACCAGTAGTGGAAATGCGCCGGGTCCTTCGAGACGTAAACATTGTCGATATCGGGAATGAAGGAGACGCCCCAGTCGAGCGTGCCGTCGGCCGTTGCCGTCAGCATCTGATTGTTGTCGGCCAGCTGCGGGAAGCGCATGCAATCGACCTTCAGATGCGCATTGTCCCAATAGTTCGGGTTGCGGCACTGGTCGTAGGTCTGGCCGGTGAAACGCGGGACCTCGGTCAGCGGTCCGCTGCCGACCGGGTTCTCGTTGGCGAAGGTGACGGGATCTGCGACATCCTTCCAGACATGTTCCGGAACGATCGGCAGCTGCGAGATCTGCTCGGCGGCGAGTGAGCTCGGATTGGCGAGCGTGAAGCGCACGGTCTGGGCATCGACGGCTTTGACATCGGTGACGAAGCTCCAGATGCTGACGAAGTCGAGCGCCGGGAATTTCTTCAGATAGGCATAGGTGAAGGTGACGTCGGCAGAGGTCAGCGGCTTGCCGTCCGACCATTTCAGGTCGGGGCGTAGCTTGAAATCGATGCTCTTCAGATCGTCGGAGAGCTTGAAGCTTTCGGCCAGACGGTAGACCGGCTTGTTGCTGTCGAAGCGATTGAAGATGACCAGCGGCTCATAGATGAAATCGAGCGTCGACTGGCGCGCCGAGGTCTGATTGAACGGATTGAAGTTGCGCACCCAGGTCGTCGCCGGTTCGATATTGGCCGTCAGGACCGTCTGCGCCATGGCGGAGCCCGAAAGCAGTGTCAGGGCAGCGGCTGCTAGAAGATATTTTTTCATGTTCTATTCCCCTTTTTCTTATGCGGTGAGAGATGGCGCCTCGGCCAGGAGACCGAGGCGCTGGCAAACATGTCTTCGACTTGGCGGTGGGCGGCGCGGACGTCGATCTTAAGATTGCCGAGGCGAGCCTGGCCGGCGGCGATGCGTTTGAGCGCGGCGTCCGTCAGTGGCCGGGCGGCCTTGGCGGCGGCTTCGCTTTGCCTGAGATCGCCATGGCTGTGGAGCGCGATGTCGAAGCCGGCGTTGAGCACCTGTTCGACGCGTTCCGGCAATGTGCCGGCGAGCGATTCCATGAAGATGCAGTCAGAGATCAGCACGCCTTCATAGCCGAGATCGTTGCGGATCACGTCGTGCATGACCGGCGAGACGGAGGCCGGCAGCTCCTTGTCGTAGGCCGAATAGACGACGTGGGCGACCATGGCCCAGGGCGTATCCTTCAGCGCGACGAAGGGTTTGAAATCGGTGGCGGTGAGCGTTTCGCGGCTGGCATCGACCACCGGCCGCTCCTTGTGGGAATCGAGCGTTGCCCGGCCATGCCCGGGAATATGCTTCATCACGGGCATGTTGCCGGTCTCGAGCAGGCCGTCGACCACCTCGCGGCCGAGGGCGGCGATGACATCGGGATCGGGGCCGAAGGAGCGGGCGCCGATGACCGCGCTCGTCGTCTCGAAGACGAGGTCGAGAACGGGCGAGCAGCCGCTCGAAAGGCCCAGTTCCGTCATCATCGCGCCCATGGCCTGGGAGGAAAGGCGCAATGCTTTCTTGCCGAGCTCGACATCGCGGCGCGCCAGTTCGGCAAACTGCCCGAAGCTGCGGAAGAGCGGCCAGGGGCCGGCATCGAGATGCTGGACGCGGCCGCCCTCCTGGTCGGTGAAGACGGGGGCGTCGTCGCGGCCGACGGCTTCGCGAAAGCGCTCGATCAGCCGTTTTGTCTGCTCCGGCTCGCGCTGATTGCGCCGGCCGACGAAGAGGCCGAGCGGATTGGTCTCACGAAACAGCGCAAATTCATCATCCGAAAGAACCGGATTGGGAAGGCCGACAAAAAGGGCGAGCGGGGTCGAGGACAAGTCTATAACTCCGGGATCAGATGGTCATTTCGGCATGCTTCTCAGCATGCCTTCGTAAATGCCCTTGTCGGGGGCGGGGATAGTGATGGCGCCTGCGGTTCGGGCGTAGAAATCGACGGGGCCGGCATCGCCGATGAAGGCATAGGCATGGCCGAGCGTCTTCATGGTGTGAAGGCAGGCGGAAAATAAAGCGAGACCGACGCCCTTGCCGCGCGCTTGCGGGTCAACGCCGGTCGGGCCGAAGAAGCCGCGCGCCGTCGTGTCATAGCAGGCAAAGCCGAGCAGCTCATGGCCTTCGATGGCGATCAGGCAGGCGACGGGCTGGCGGGAGAAGGCGACCGAAACCTCGCTTGCCCAGTTCTCGCTGAAGTGTTCGCGAACCCAGTTGACGACGATATGCAATTCCGGGGGAAGGGCCGGGCGGATGGAGACGCCGACATGATCGGCTTTCCGTTCCAGGTCGGAGAGCTTCGTCGAGTATAGACTCACAAGCAGGTCTGGCACCCGTCTCTCCTCCTGATATTCTTTTATTAAAGAATATATCCCCTTTTAATGACATAGATTTGGCTATCCGATTGAGCTTGTCAACAGAGTTTTTCAAATGGCGCGAGGCTGCTCGTCGTGATGCCCCGCTCGAAACCAAGCCGGCTGCTGAACGCAAAAACGGCCCGGGGAGCCCGAGCCGTTTTGATGGAATGGGTGCGTCGATGTGGGCGCCTATCGGTCCACGCGCCAAAGCGCATGAAAATGCTGCACCGGCCCGTGGCCGGAGCCGACGGTAAGGCTGCCGGCGGCCGCAACCGCGCCGGCGAGGTAATCCTTGGCGATGGCGACAGCCTCTTCAGCCGAAGCGCCCTTGGCAAGCTCGGCCGCCAACGCGCTCGACAGCGTGCAGCCGGTGCCGTGGGTGTTCTTGGTCGGCACCCGCTGGGCTTCGAACCAGTGCAGCCCGTCGGCGGCGGCCAGCACGTCGGGGCTGTCGTCACTGTCAAGATGGCCGCCTTTGACCAGCACGGCGGCCGGGCCGAGCGCGCGCAGCTGTTCGGCCTGCGCCGCCATTTCCGCCCGGTTCGTCGCCACCGGCTGATGCAGCAGGGCGGCGGCCTCCGGCAGGTTCGGGGTCAGCAGCGTCGCCAGCGGCAGCAGGCGGCGGCTGAGCACATCGACGGCTTCGGGTGCCAGCAGCGCGGCACCGCCCTTGGCGATCATCACGGGGTCGATGACGATGGGGATGCCGCGGCGGTCGGCCGGTGCTGCGGCCAGAGCTGCGTCGAGGGCTGTGGCGACGGCCTCGGCGATGCCGGCATTGGCGATCATGCCGATCTTGACCGCATCGACGCGCACATCGGCAAAGACGGCCTTGATTTGATCGGCGACGAAGGGGGGCGGCACCAGATGCACGCCGGTGACCCCTTGGGTGTTTTGCGCTGTCAGCGCGGTCAGCACCGCCATGCCGTAGACGCCGCGGGCGGAGAAGGCCTTGAGGTCGGCCTGAATGCCGGCGCCGCCCGAGGGATCCGAGCCGGCGATGGAGAGGACGTTGCGGATCATGCGCGGGCCTTTCGAATTTCTGCGGCGATGCGGCGTGTGGCGGCTTCCGGATCCGGCGCGCCGCAAATGGCGGAGACAACGGCAAGCCCGCTTGCGCCTGCGGCAAAGACTTCGGCCACATGCTCCGCCTTGAGCCCGCCGATGGCAACCGAGGGCACGGGCGAGGCCTTTACCAGGTTGGCAAGACCGTCAAAACCGATCGGCTGCTTGTGGTCGGCCTTGGTCGGCGTCGCAAACACCGGCCCGACGCCGGTATAATCGACGAGATCGGGATCGACGGCAGCAGCAAGCGCCGCGGTTTCGACCGACAGGCCGAGGATCATGTCGGGGCCGATCATCGCCCGCGCTCTCACCGCATCCATGTCCTCCTGGCCGATATGCAACCCATCGGCGCCGATGGCAATCGCCGCCTCGACATCGTCGTTGACGACGAGGCGTGCGCCGGTGCCATCAAGCGCCTGTTTCAAGGCGCGTCCGGTCTCGATCATCCCGGCCGTGCCGGCATGTTTGTCGCGCAACTGCACCATCGTCGCGCCGCCAGCAACGGCACGCCGCGCGGTCTCGACCATGCCGATCCCGGCGCAGAGATCGGGGTCGAGGACGAGATAGAGCGACAGATCGAAGAGCTTCATGCGACCGAGATCCTTGCCCGGGCATCGAGCGTTTCGCCGTCGAGCGCGTTCAGCGCATCGAGGAAACGCCAGGCGAAGGAGCCGGGCCCGGCCGCACCGAGCGCGGCATCTTCGCCGGCGATGGCGAAGGTTGCGAGTGCCGCGACCGTCGCGCCGAAGATATCTTCGGGTGCTGTGGCGGCAAAGGCGCCGACGAGGCAGGTCAGCGAGCAGCCGAGCGCGGTGACCTGCGGCATCAAGGCCGATCCGCCTGTGATGCGCACCGCCTTTTCACCGTCGGTGACGAAATCGACCGCACCGGTGACGGCGACGACCGCCTGCTGGCGCTCAGCCAGCCATCGCGCCGAATCTTCGGCCTGCTCGACCGGATCGCGGCTGTCGACACCTTGGCCGCGGCTCTCGCCGCCGGCGAGCGCGATGATCTCGGAGGCGTTGCCGCGGATGATCGTCGGCTTCAGTGCCAGCAGACCGGCAACCGCGTCGCGGCGGAAAGCCGTGGCGTAGTGGGCGACCGGGTCGAGCACCCAGGGTTTGCCGGCCGAGTTCGCCGCCTTCGCCGCCGCCCGCATGCCGTCGATCCATTGCGTCGACAGCGTGCCGATATTGACGGTCAGCGCATTTGCAATGCCGGCGAACTCGCCTGCTTCTTCGGCGGCATGCACCATGGCCGGCGAGGCGCCGGCGGCCAAGAGAACATTGGCGGCGACATTCATGGCGACATAGTTGGTGATGCACTGAACGAGCGGCGGCTTTTCGCGCATCGCCGTCAGCATGGCTCCTGGTGTGGTCCTAGTCTGCATGTTGCCCCTTTCAGGCGGGGGCGGGCACGGGGTCATTCGTGCGGTGAGCCGCGACCCCGAGCGACTCCCTCCGCCGGCATTATCCGGTTCAGGTTCGAAGGGTGCTTCTCAGCCCGTCTGTCGACGGGCGCCCCTGTCTCTCATCGCGCTCTTTTTCGCAGAGAACGGCGCGGATGTCATCTCGAAAATGACTGTCCTGCGACTGATCGGACATGACGCAAGCGGGCAGCGTGACTGCTGCGGTTCTGCGTTAACGTTGCTGCGGTTGGCTCTAAGATAATCTGAGCATCGCCCAGCTCTTAGCTCAAATCATGCAGATCCGTCGTAATTGCCGGCCTGATCGAAAACTCGGAAAACCGCACCCTCAGCCCACTCCGTTCCGGCGTACAGGCCGTCGGCCCGACCTCGTAGCGCTCGGCAACCGGAAACGGCGCTAACCGCAGCAGCGGCCAGAAGCTGCCGTCGCGAGAGGCCTGGATGCGCAGGGCGCCGTTGGCGACGGTCACGCGGATGTGGAAATCCTCCAGCTCCTTGAAGGGTTGCGACACCGACCAGTCGGACCTGCCGTCGGTGACGACGGTGCTAAGGAAGGCTTCGCCGTCGGTGAATTCGACGCCTGTCTTGACCCAGCGGCTTTCGTCGAGGCGCACCATCAGGCCGGCCTGATCGTAGAGGGTGCGGAATTCGCCCTGGATGCGGATCTGGGCGGTGAAGCTCTCGAGCGTGGGAAAGGCGAGGAAATGGCCGCTGTCGCGGGTGAAGCCGTAATAGGTTTCCCGCCAGAAATCGGTTTTCTCGCCGGTGGTCAGGGTGAGGGCGGAGTCGTCCACGCGCCAGCTGGCCGGTTCGTTCAGCCATTTTCCACCGTTGAAATCGATGTTCATTCCACCCTCTCCTTATTGACGCTCTGCCGCTGCCGCTGCCGATTCTTCAGCCCGCATCATGCGCAGCCTTTGCGCAGGTGGCCAGCCGAAGCCGGTGATACGGTCCGCTTTCGCCATCCTGATCCTCGTCCCACGATATAATCCGCGGCTTCCGCTTGACACCACCACTTCATCTCTTATTCTGTTACAAAAAGATGAATTACATAATTGTGGAACTGAAGGGGAGCCATCACATGAAAACGCTTGTCGCATTCCTGCTCGGCACTGCGCTTGTCGCCCTGCCTTCGACCCTCTTTGCCCAGGAAAAGGGCGGCGTCATCAATGTCGCGACGATCGGCGAGCCGCCGACGCTCGATCCGATGTCGTCGACGGCCGATCTTGTCGGCATCGTCACGCAGCATATTTTCGAAACGCTCTACACCTTCGACAAGAGCTGGAATGTCACGCCGCTGCTGGCCGAAAGCCTGCCTGAGATCAGTGCCGACGGCAAAACCTATACGATCAAGCTCAGGACCGGCATCAAGTTCCACGACAATAGCGACATGACCTCGCACGATGTCGTCGCTTCGCTCAGCCGCTGGATGAAGATCGCCTCGCGCGGCAAGCAGGTGGCCGGCTTCATCGACAAGATCACGGCTGCCGATCCCGCAACCGTCACGATCACGTTGAAGCAGCCCTATGCGCCGCTGACCTCACTGCTTGCCTTCAACAATTCGGCGGCGATCATCATCCCCTCGGAAAAGCAGGACGAGCCGATGAAGGAGTTCATCGGCACCGGCCCCTATATGCTGAAGGAGCGCAAGGCCGACCAGTATATCCAGCTCGTCCGCTTCGACGGCTACAAGTCCCGCGAAGGCGACAGCAACGGCTATGGCGGCGCCCGCCATCAATATCTCGATGAAATCCGCTTCGTGCCGGTGCCGGATCCGAACACCCGCGTCGAGGCCGCGATCTCCGGCCAGTATGATTATGTCGATTCGATCGCCGTCGAATCCTACGACAAGGTGAAGGCTTCCACAGCCTCGCAGCCGGTCATGCTGAAGCCCTTCGGTTATCCGGTCTTCGTCTTCAACACTAGGGAAGGCGTTGCTGCGAATGTCGAGGTCCGCAAGGCGATCCGCCAGGCGCTCAGCATGGAAGACATGCTGGCCGCCGCTTTCGGCAGCAAGGATTTTTATGCGCTCGACGGCGCCATCTATCCGAAGACATTCTCCTGGTCGACGGATGACGGCGTCGAGGGTGCCTATAATGTCGCCGATCCGGAAGGGGCGGCGGCGGCCGCCAAGAAGGCCGGTTATAACGGCGAGCCGATCCGCATCCTGACCAGCCGCCAGTATGAATTCCATTACAAGATGGCGCAGGTCGCCGCCGAATATCTGAAGCTTGCCGGCTTCACCGTCGATATGCAGGTGGTCGACTGGGCGACGCTGACGCAGCGCCGCACCGATCCGAAGCTCTGGGATATCTACATCACCCACAGCCCCTTCCTTCCGGAACCGGCCCTCATCGGTTCGCTCTCGACCAGCTCGCCCGGCTGGTGGGATACGCCGGCCCGCAAGGCCGCTGTCGATGCCTTCACCTCCGAGGTGGACCCGACGAAGCGCGTGGCACTCTGGGCCGATGTCCAGAAGGCTATCTATACAGACGCGCCCTTCATAAAGATCGGCGATTTCAACGCGGTCTCGGCGAAATCGGTCAAGCTCGAAGGCGTCGATCCGGCCCCCTGGCCGTATTTCTGGAACGCTTCGATCAAGAAGTGATGGAGTGATTTCGGTGGCCGCTACTTGCTCCCTCATTCCTGTGCTTGTCACAGGAATCCAGCACGCCCAAGTCCTTGGGCGCGGAGGATTTCTTGAACCGATAAAGGTCAATCACGGCGCAGACGCGCCGTGGCTGGATCCCTGTGTCAAGCACAGGGATGAGGGAGGGCGGCGGATTCCGCTACGACACGGACATGGACCAAGCCGAGGAGCAATGTTCGGATGATCCGCTACATCCTCCAGCGCCTGTTCGGCATGATCGTCGTGATGTTTCTCGTCGTCACGATCGTCTTCGTCATCGTGCGGGTGACGCCGGGCGATCCGGCCGCCGTCATGCTCGGGCCGGATGCGACGCCGCAGGATGTTGCCGATCTTCGAGCCAGGCTCGGGCTCGATCAGTCGCTCGGCCTGCAATATGTCTATTATATCGGCCAGCTGCTGAAGGGTGATCTCGGCCAGTCGATCTTCCTCAACATGCCGGTCACCTCAGCGCTACTCGACCGCGCCGAACCGACCTTCTTCCTGACGCTGTTTTCGCTTGCCATCGCGAGCATCATCGCGCTGCCGATCGGCATCTATGCCGCCTATCGGCGCGGCTCCTTCGTCGACCAGGCGGCAACGACGCTGGCGATGTTTGCCGCCAGCATTCCGAGCTTCTGGCTCGGCCTCATCCTGATGCAGTTCTTCGCCGTCCGGCTCAATCTCTTCCCGGTTTCGGGCTATGGCGGCCCCGGCTCAACCTTCGCGGACCGGATGTATCACCTGACGCTGCCGGCCTTTGCGCTCGGCATCGTCTCCTCGGCGCTGATCCTGCGCTTCACCCGCGCCTCGATGCTCGATGTGCTCGGCGACGATTATATCCGCACGGCGCGCGCCAAGGGGCTGATCGAGCGCAAGGTCATCCTCAAGCACGCGCTGAAGAATGCGCTGATCCCGATCCTGACGGTGCTCGGCCTGACGGCGGCGGTGCTGATATCGGGTGCCGTCGTCACCGAAACGGTCTTCGGCCTTCCCGGCGTGGGCAATCTAGTGGTCTCAGCGGTGCTGCGCCGCGATTACCCCGTCATCCAGGGGGCGCTGCTGGTCATCGCCGCCCTCTACGTGCTGATCAATTTTGCGATCGACATGCTCTATCTGCTGGTCGATCCGAGGGTGCGCTACTGATGGCCGATATCGCAATCAAATCAGCCGAGAGCGAAGGCGGCAAATTCGTCCGCCGCCTGCTGAAGCGCAAGACGGTGGCCTTCGGCCTGCTGATCCTGGCGATCTTCGTGCTGCTGGCGGTCTTCGCGCCTATGGTCGCGCCCTATTCGCCCTCCAAGCTTTCGATCGTCAACCGGTTGAAGCCGCCAGGCGGCACCTTCTTCTTCGGCACGGACGAGTTCGGCCGCGACGTCTTCTCGCGCACGATCTTTGCCGGCCGCCTGTCGCTGCTCGTCGGTGCGGCGGTCGTCAGCCTGTCGGCGGTGATCGGCGTCACGCTTGGCCTGCTTGCCGGCTTCTTCCAGAAGCTCGATACGCCGATCGCCCGGCTGATCGACGCGATGATGGCCTTCCCGGATATTCTGCTGGCGATCGCCCTTGTCGCTGCGCTCGGCCCGTCCTTGACCACTGTTATCATCGCGCTGTCGATCGTCTATTCCCCGCGCCTTGCCCGCATTGTCCGTGCATCGACGCTGGTTATCCGCGAACTGCCCTATGTCGAGGCGGCGAGGGCGCTCGGCATTTCCACCTTCCACATCATGACCCGGCATGTGCTGCGCAATCTGCTGTCGCCGATCCTGGTGCAGGCCACGTTCCTCTTCGCCAGCGCCATGTTGGCCGAAGCTGGTCTCTCCTTCCTCGGCCTCGGCGTCAGCCCGGAGATCCCGACCTGGGGAACGATGATCGCCGCCGGCCGCCAATATATCGGCCAGGCCGACTGGATGACGCTGTTTCCCGGTGTCGCCATCATCCTTTCGGTGCTGTCGCTGCAGATGGTCGGCGACGGCCTCAGGGACATGCTCGACCCAAGACTTCGCAAGGACCTTTAATCCGCCGACCTAAATCGGCCAATCCAAAATTCGCCAATCCAAATTCGCATGACAGGAGTTTGCGTGAATCAGTTTCCAACCGCCGCCGGCAAGGTCGAGAACTCGCCTTACCAACGGTTAGCCGCCCTCGGCATAAAGCTGCCGCCACCGCCGCCGCCGATCGCCAATTTCGTGACGCATGTGGTGGAGGGCAATATGCTTTACCTCTCCGGCCAGGGGCCGCGCGAGGCCGACGGTTTCCTGCATGCCGGCAAAGTCGGCGCCAATGTCGGTGTCGAGGAGGCTTACCGGCATGCGCGGCTGACCGGCATCAATCTGCTCGCCGTCATGCATGATGCGCTCGGCGATCTTTCCCGCGTCAAGCGGGTGGTCAAGCTGCTCGGCATGGTCAATGCCGTGCCTGAATTCGAGGATCATCCGAGCGTCATCAACGGTTGCTCGGATCTGTTGATCGCGGTCTTCGGCGCGGCCGGCGAACATGCCCGCTCGGCCGTCGGCTTCGGCTCGCTGCCCGGCAACATCACCGTCGAAATTGAGGCGATCGTCGCCTTGAATGGCTGACGAGAGCTTTCATATTCGGAGCAGCGCCACCATGGCCCGTTCCTCGACTGAGATTTCTGGAGACCTTCATGCCCACTGATATCAGACCTTCGCTCGGCCTTCGCCCCGTCATCAACGTATCCGGCACGATGACCAGCCTCGGCGCCTCGATCGTCGTGCCGGAGGCGGTCGAGGCGATGGCATCGATCCTGCCGCATTTCGTCGAGATCAACGACCTGCAGCGCAAGGCAAGCGCCGTCATCGCCCGCCTGACCGGCGGCGAGGCGGGCTTCGTCACCGCCTCCTGCTCGGCCGGCATTTCGCTGGCGGTCGCCGGCGCCATCACCGGCGACAATCTGCTGGCGATCGAAAAGCTGCCGGATGTAGTGCCCGAGAAGAACGAGGTGCTGGTGCAGATGGGCCATGTGGTCAGCTACGGCGCGCCGGTCGATCAGGCGATCCGGCTTGCCGGCGGCAAGGTCGTATTGATCGGCCAGGCAACCTCGACGCATCGCTTCCACATGGAAAAGGCGATCACCGAAAAGACCGCCGCCGCCGTCTATGTCGTCTCCCACCATGTCGTCGATTACGGCCTGCTGAACCTCAAGGAATTCGTCGAGATCGCTCATGCCAGAGGTGTGCCTGTGATCGTCGATGCCGCCTCGGAATATGATCTCCGGATCTTCCTGGAGCAGGGGGCCGATATCGCCCTCTATTCCGGCCACAAATTCCTCGGCGGCCCGACGTCTGGCATCGTTGCCGGCCGCAAGGAGCTGGTGCGCCATGCCTTCCTGCAGAATATGGGAATCGGCCGCGGCATGAAGGTCGGCAAGGAAAGCATCTTCGGCGTCATGGCCGCACTCGAAGCCTGGGAAAAGCGCGATCATGCCGGCATCCGCGAGCGCGAGACCAGCTATCTCAACCTGTGGAAACGCACGCTCGATGGCCGTCCCGGCGTCACGGCGCTGATCGAGCCCGATCCGACCAACAATCCGCTTGAGCGGCTGCGCCTGATCGTCGATGCCGAGCAGGCCCATATCACGGCCTGGGATCTCGCCGATGCGCTGGCGAAGGGCAGCCCGCCGATCATCGTGCGCGACCATGAGGTGGAGCACCGCTATTTCTACCTCGACCCGTGCAACCTGCATCCGGGCCAGGAGGGCATCGTCGCAAATCGCCTGGCCGAGGAACTCGACAAGGCGCGCGCCTCCAACGAAATCATCGCAACCCCGATCGAAAACCGCAGCCGGCACCGCTTCGACGGGCTGCTGCGCTGGCCGGATTGAACGTAGAAGGAACCGACATGAGCAGCGTCCAGGCGCAATCGATCGAGACAGCCACCCCCGTTCTTTCCGTCGAGGGGCTGACGACGTCCTTTCTGGTCGACGGCGCCTGGAAGCCTGTGGTGCGCGACATCTCCTTCACCGTCGCGCCCGGCGAGACGGTGGCGATCGTCGGCGAATCCGGCTCGGGCAAGAGTGTCACGTCGCTGTCGATCATGCGGCTGCTGCAGGCCGACACAAGCCGTGTCGAGGGCCGGGTCAGGCTCGGCGGACGCGACCTGCTGGCCTTGCCGGAACAGGCCATGCGGCAGGTGCGCGGTAATGAGGTGGCGATGATCTTCCAGGAGCCGATGACATCTCTCAATCCGCTCTTCACCATCGGCGATCAGATTTCCGAAGCGCTGCTCTGCCATTCCGATGTCAGCCGGGCCGATGCCAGGGCCGAGACGATCAGGCTGCTGGAAAAAGTTCGCATCCCCTCGGCCGCCTCGCGCTTCGACGAATATCCGCATCGTTTTTCCGGCGGCATGCGCCAGCGGGTGATGATCGCCATGGCGCTCGCCAGCCGGCCCAAACTGCTGATCGCCGACGAGCCGACGACGGCCCTCGACGTGACGATCCAGGGCCAGATCCTCGATCTCATCAAGATGCTGCAGGAAGAGGAGGGGACCTCCGTTCTCTTCATCACCCATGATATGGGCGTCGTCGCCGAGATCGCCGACAGGACGGTGGTGATGTATCGCGGCGAGCAGGTCGAAAGCGGCCCCACCGCCGATATTTTTCACCGCGGCAAACATCCCTATACGAGGGCACTGCTGTCGGCCGTGCCGGTGCTCGGCTCGATGCAGGGCCGCCAGCGGCCGCTGCGTTTTCCCGTGGTCAACACGGCGACGGGTCAGTCGGATAGTCCGGCCGAGGCTGCCGATACCGTCGCCGCAACGCCGGTCTTGCAGGTGAGGAACCTCACCAAGCGTTTCGACATTCATTCCGGCCTGTTCGGCCGGCTGACCAGCCGCGTGCATGCTGTCGAAAACGTCTCCTTCGATCTGCACGCCGGCGAAACCCTGTCGCTCGTCGGTGAATCCGGCTGCGGCAAGTCGACGACCGGGCGCGCTATCATGCGTCTCATCGAGCCGCAGGCGGGCTCCGTTCTCGTCGAGGGCAGGGAGGTGCTCGGTCTCGACAAGGGGGATTTGCGCGAGATGCGCAAATCCGTGCAGATGATCTTCCAGGATCCCTTCGCCAGTCTCAATCCGCGCATGACGGTGGGGGCGGCGATCGCCGAGCCCTATCTCGAGCACCGGATGGGCAATTCGAAGCAGGCAAGGGAGGTCGTGGCGGACCTGCTGGTCAAGGTCGGGCTCTCTCCCGAGATGGCTTCGCGTTACCCGCATGAATTTTCCGGCGGCCAGCGGCAGCGCATCTGCATCGCCCGGGCGCTCGCTTTGCAGCCGAAGGTGATCGTCGCCGACGAAAGCGTGTCGGCGCTCGATGTTTCGATCAAGGCGCAGGTCATCAACCTGATGCTCGACCTGCAGCAGAGCCTCAACCTCGCCTTCCTGTTCATCTCGCACGACATGGCCGTGGTCGAGCGCGTCAGCCATCGCGTCGCGGTGATGTATCTGGGCGAAATCGTCGAAATCGGCCCGCGCGCCGCCGTCTTCGAAAGCCCGCAGCATCCCTATACGAAAAAACTCATCGCCGCCGTGCCGGTGCCCGATCCCGACCGCCGCCACGAAAAACGCATGGTGGCGAATGATGAGATCAAGAGCCCGATGCGATCAGTCGATTACCAGCCTCCGGCCACCTTGTATCGTGAAGTCGGGCCGGGCCATCTGGTGATGGCCGACCGGTAGCGAAAGGCGTTGGGAGTTGCCTAACGGACCGGCGGCGCATAAAGCAGATGCGGAGACACCTGCCTGGAAAGCCGCATCAATGGACAAGACAGAGTATTTTTCGAAGCTCGGCGGTTTGCCGCCGCAGACCCAGTTGCTTTCCGGCAGAGCCGTTTTCACCACGGCTTACGCGGTCATCCCCCGCGGCGTCATGAGCGATATCGTCACCAGCCTCCTGCCGCATTGGACGGGAACGCGGGCATGGGTTCTTTCCCGCCCGCTCTCCGGCTTTTCCGAAACCTTCTCGCAATATGTGATGGAGGTTCAGCCGGGCGGCGGAAGCGACCGGCCGGAGCCGGACAGCCGCGCCGAGGCTGTGCTCTTCGTCGTCGAAGGCGGCATGACGGTGGAGCTCGAAGGCGTCAGCCATACGCTGCGCGCCGGTTCCTTCGTCTATATTCCCGCCGGTTCGGCCTGGCGCCTGAAGAACGACGGCTCGGCCGCCGCAATCTTCCACTGGGTCCGAAAGGCGTTTCAGGAGGTCGAAGGGTTGGAGCCGCCGCCGGCGATCGTCACCCATGAGGACGACCATCCGATCCGGGCCATGCCCGATACCGACGGCCGCTGGGGCACGACCCGCTTCATCGATCCGGCCGATGTGCGCTACGACATGCACGTCAATATCGTCACGCTGGAACCGGGCGCGGTGATCCCCTTCATGGAAACCCATGTCATGGAACACGGGCTCTATGTGCTGGAAGGCAAGGCCGTCTATCGCCTCAACCAGGATTGGGTCGAGGTCGAGGCCGGCGATTTCATGTGGCTGCGCGCCTTCTGCCCGCAGGCCTGCTACGCCGGCGGCCCCGGCCGCTTCCGCTACCTGCTCTACAAGGACGTCAACCGCCATATGAAGCTCTGGTAGGCCCCGCGTCGGCATGCCGCCGGCGCGCCTGCGCGCACCTGTCCGGTTGCTTGACAGCTCTTTCGAATGCCCGCATCGTCCTTCGATGCAGGATATGGATTCATGGCTGTCGGAGAAGAAAGAGATAGGCCGGAGAAACGCTGCCGAAGCGGTCTTCGAAGATATCCGGACGGCGATTGTTGGTCGGAAATTGGCGCTCGGAACCCGTCTTCCCGCGGAAGTGCAACTCGCCGAACGTTACTGCATCAGCCGGGCGATCGTGCGTGAGGCGCTTCGCTCGCTGCAGACGCTGGGGTTCACGCAAACCAGGACCGGCCGGGGCACTTTCGTCGTTTCGGAAAGCCCGGCGCGGCAGCTCGGCGGCGGCGCCTATTCCGCCCGCGATCTGATGGAGGCCCGCCCCTGCATCGAGATCCCGGCGGCGGGCTGGGCGGCATTGCGGCGCTCGAACGAGCAGTTGGCGTCGCTTGCATCCCTGTGCGACCGGATGGACGAGGAGGAAGACGTCCAGACATGGGTGCGGATGGACGCCGAGTTTCATGGAGAGATCGCTGGAGCCTCGGGCAATACGATCTTCAGGAAAGTCGTCGCCGATGTCCGCGGCGCGCTTTCGACGCAATCGGAACTGGTAGAGCATGTCCGCGGACGACGCAAAGCCTCCAACGCCGAGCACCGCCGCATTCTGGATTCCATCGCGGCAGGCAGCGAGGGGGATGCGCGCACAGCGATGGCGGAGCATCTGCTGGAGGTCAAGCGGTCCATCATCGGGATTGCCGATGAAAGAGGGACTGCGCCGAAGGTATGATTTTAAATTGCACCCCAAATCCGGGTGCGCTGCCGATCGAACGCAAGACGATGAATGATCTAGAAAACTGGCTTTCCAACTCCGCGATCCTCAGTCGAAAAAGCGCCTCGGAACTGGTGTTCGAGGAGTTGCGCAATCTCATTGTCTCCGGCCGGTTTGCCGAAGGTTCCAAGCTGCCGTCGGAAGCCAAGCTCGCGGCGAAATACGGTGTCAGCCGCCCGATCGTGCGGGAAGCGCTGCGCTCGCTGCAGATTTTGGGGCTGACGGAGACGCGAACGGGAAGCGGAACCTATGTGCTCGCGGCTCGCGGCGGCGGCGATATCCGTTACGGCGATTATTCGGCGCGTGATCTGATGGAGGCGCGGCCCTTCGTCGAAGTCTCCGCTGCCGGCTGGGCGGCGCTGCGCCGAAGCGATGACGAACTGTCCCGGCTGCTTCATCTTTGCGACCGGATGGAGCAGGAAGAAAATACCGAAGCCTGGGTGCGGCTGGATTCGGATTTTCACGGGCTGATCGCCGAGGCGTCGAAGAACGCCGTCTTTCGCGACATCGTCGATGATGTGCGCGAGGCGATGGCGCAGCAATCCGGGCTGCTGACCGCTTTGGGGCCGCGCCGCCAGGAATCGAATGAAGAGCATCGCGCCATCGTCGAAGCCATCCGCATAGCGGCGGAGGCCGAGGCCCAGGCGGCGATGGAAATCCATCTCAGGAAGGTCGCGGCGGCTGTCAGCCGCATCATCGGCATCGAGCTCTGATATCTTTGGCGCTTTTGACGGAAGCCTAGGAAATCGATCCAATCCCGCCACTAAAGACTGCCTTTCTCCAGGCCGCCGGTGACGCATCCACAAATAGCAGAGGGAAAATCCTTGACTGCAGGGTGGTTTTTCCTTTATTCGGCAAACCTGTCAGACCGCATAGCAGATTAACATCTTTATGACATCTGCGCGGAGGGGCGGCCGGGAGGTTGCCGAACCCAGGGATAGGGAGGAGAAATGACAATCATGCAATCCAATAGAAGCGAGGCCGAAGGCCAGGTCTTTGCCGAGGAGGATCTCGGCTACCACAAGGCGCTGAAGCCGCGGCAGATCCAGATGATCGCCATCGGCGGCGCCATCGGCACGGGGCTGTTTCTCGGCGCTGGCGGCCGGCTTGCCGCTGCCGGGCCCGCACTTGTGCTGGTCTATGCCTTGTGCGGCTTTTTCGCTTTCCTCGTTCTGAGGGCGCTCGGCGAACTGATCGTCCATCGCCCGACCTCGGGCTCGTTCGTCTCCTATGCCCGGGAATTTTACGGCGAAAAGCTCGCCTTCGCGGTCGGCTGGATGTATTGGCTGACCTGGGCGATGACGGCGGTCGCCGACGTCACCGCGGTCGCCCTCTACATGAATTTCTTCAAGGCCTATGTCCCCTGGATCGCGATGATCGATCAGTGGGTGTTTGCGCTCGCGGCGCTGGTCCTCGTCCTCTCGATGAACCTTCTGTCGGTGAAGGTCTTCGGCGAACTGGAATTCTGGTTCAGCCTCGTCAAGGTCCTCGCCCTCGTCGTCTTCCTGATCGTCGGCGTCTACTTCGTCGTCACCGGCACACCGATCGACGGCCATGTTCCGGGCCTCAACACGATCACCGATTTCGGCGGCATGTTCCCGAACAGCATCCTGCCCGCCTTGGTGGTGATACAGGGCGTGGTGTTTGCCTATGCCTCGATCGAGCTGATCGGCACCGCCGCCGGCGAAACCGAAAATGCCCGCAAGGTCATGCCGCGGGCGATCCGCACGGTCGTTCTGCGCCTGGTGGTCTTCTATGTCGGCTCGGTCCTGCTGCTGTCGCTGCTGCTGCCCTATACCGCCTACAAGGGCGGCGAGAGCCCGTTCGTGACCTTCTTCGGCAAGATCGGCATCCAGGGCGCCGACGTGGTCATGAACCTGGTCGTGCTGACAGCCGTCCTGTCGTCGCTGAATGCCGGCCTTTATTCCACAGGCCGCATCCTGCATTCCATGGCGATTTCGGGGTCGGCTCCGGCGGCGCTGGCGAAGATGAACCGATCCGGCGTGCCCTATGTCGGCATTGCGGTGACGGCTATCGTGACCGCCTTCGGCGTCGTGCTGAACGCCGTCGTTCCGGCAGAAGCCTTCGAGATCGGCCTGAATGTCGCCGCCCTCGGCATCATCGCGGCATGGGGCGTGGTCGTGCTGTGCCAGCTCAAGCTGTGGCAGCTGTCGCGGCAGGGCAAGCTGGCGCGGCCTGAATTCCGGATGTTCGGCGCGCCTTACACCGGCCTGCTGACCCTGGGTTTCCTTGCCGTCGTCGTGATCCTCATGGCCCTCGACTATCCGGTCGGAACCTACACGGTCGCCTCTCTGGCGCTGATCATTCCGGCGCTGGTGGTCGGCTGGCTGCTGATGCGTGAGCGCATCTACATGCTCGCCGCCGAACAGGGCGAGGATCGCGGCGGTTTCGATCTCGCCTGACACCGATCGACAATCCAAGCTTTCTCCGGCGGCGCATGTCGCCGCCGGGGTACGGCATGAATGGAGAGAGACATGACCCCGAGTGAGGATTTCGTCGTCACCGATCGTGGCGGCATCGTCGAGAACCGCCATCGCGTCCACGCGGCTGTCGTCGATGCAACGGGCAGGCTGCTTTACGCGCTGGGAAATCCCGAGCGCATGACGCTTGCCCGCTCCGCCGCCAAGCCGGCCCAGGCGCTTGCCATCCTGGAGACGGAGGGTTTTGCTGGTTACGGCTTCGACGATGCGGATATTGCGCTGATGTGCGCGTCCCACAGCAGCGAAGAGCGGCACATCGCGCGCACGCGAACCATGCTGTCGAAGATCAAGGCCGAGGAGGCTGACCTTCGCTGCGGCGGCCATCCCTCGCTGTCGGAAACGGTCAACCGCTCATGGATCAAGCAGGACTTTGTCCCGACAGGCGTCTGCAGCAATTGCTCGGGCAAGCATGTCGGCATGCTTGCCGGCGCCCGGGCGATCGGCGCAGGCATGGAAGGCTACCACCTGCCGGATCATCCGATGCAGGGGAGGGTCAAGCGCACCGTCGCCGAACTCTGCGATCTGGATGTTGAGGACGTCGAATGGGGGGTCGACGGATGCAATCTCCCGACCCCCGCTTTTCCGCTGGACCGGCTGGCCCGCATCTATGCCAAGCTTGCCGCGGTAGCGGACGGCTACGAGGCGGGCAAGGGCCTGTCGACGCGGGGTCCGGCATTGGCCCGCATCTTCCATGCAATGGCGCGCCATCCTGACATGGTCGCGGGTGAGGGGCGCTACTGCACAGCGCTGATGCGTGCATATAACGGCGCCCTCATCGGCAAGCTCGGGGCGGATGCCAGCTACGCGATCGGCGTGCGGGCCTCGGATGAAACCCGGCGATTGGGGACGGACGGTGCGCTCGGCATCTCGGTCAAGATCGAGGACGGCAATCTCGAAATCCTTTACGCCGTCGTGACGGAGCTTCTCCAGCGGCTCGGCATCGGCTCGGCTGATATCCTAAGCCGGCTCGCGCCGTTCCATCATCCCCAGCGCGTGAACACGATGGGTGTTACGACAGGCGGCGTGTCTTTTCCGTTCAAGCTGCGCGGATCGGAGGCGGACGGGGACGATCCTCGTCTTGCCGCCCCGGCCGGATGACGTCTGTGGACGCCGCTATCCCGCCGCGTCTCCAGCATTCCATTCAGCCGCCGCAATGCATCCCACAGCGCCCTCTCGAAAGTTCTCGCCATGACGACATCCGATATGACTGCTATCCGCGTTGAGCACGATCTGATCGGCGATCGCGACGTGCCGGCCTCGGCCTATTACGGCGTGCATACGCTGCGCGCGGTCGAGAATTTTCCGATTACCGGTCAGACGCTGAAGGAATCGGCGGATCTGATCGCATCCCTGGCGGCGATCAAGCAGGCGGCGGCTCAGGCCAATGTTAGCCTCGGCCTTCTGGATCAGGAGCGGGCCGATGCGATCATCGCGGCCTGCATCGAAATCCGCGACGGGGCGCTGCACGATCAGTTCGTCGTCGATCTGATCCAGGGTGGGGCGGGAACCTCGACCAACATGAACGCCAATGAGGTGATCGCCAACCGGGCGCTCGAAATCCTGGGCCATCACCGCGGCGAGTACCAGCACCTGCATCCGAACGAGCACGTCAATCTCTCGCAATCTACCAACGACGTCTACCCGACGGCGTTGAAGCTCGCCGCGTGGATCGGCGTTCATCGTCTGGTCGACGCCATGGCGATCCTGCGCCGGGCCTTCGAGGCCAAGGCGGTCGAGTTTTCCGACGTTCTGAAGATGGGCCGCACGCAATTGCAGGACGCCGTGCCGATGACCCTCGGCCAGGAGTTTGGAACCTATGCCCTGATGCTGGCGGAGGACGAGGCACGGCTTTCCGAAGCCGTCTCGCTGATCCGCGAGATCAATCTCGGCGCCACCGCGATCGGCACCGGCATCACCGCCCATCCCCGTTATGCGGCGCTGGTGCGCGAGCGCCTGTCCGAAATCGTCGGCGTCGATCTGGTGACGTCACCGGATCTGGTGGAGGCGACGCAGGATTGCGGCTCCTTCGTGCAGCTTTCGGGTGTTCTCAAGCGCGTGGCGGTCAAGCTTTCCAAGACCTGCAACGACCTGCGGCTTCTGTCCTCGGGGCCGCGGGCCGGCTTCAACGAGATCAACCTTCCAGCACGCCAGGCCGGCTCCTCGATCATGCCCGGCAAGGTCAACCCGGTGATCCCCGAGGTCGTCAACCAGGTCGCCTTCGAAGTGATCGGCAATGACGTGACGATCACCATGGCCGCAGAGGCCGGCCAGCTGCAGCTGAACGCTTTCGAGCCGGTGATCTTCTACAGCCTCTATCGCAGTCTCAGCCACCTGACCAATGCCTGCCTGACGCTTGAGGCGAACTGCATTCAAGGCATCACCGCCAACCGCGAGAGGTTGCGACAGACGGTCGAGCAATCGATCGGCATCGTGACGGCGCTCAACCCCTATATCGGCTACCGCAACGCCACCGAGGTTGCGCTGGAAGCGCATCATTCGGGACGGGGGGTTTACGAAATTCTTCTCGAGCGCGGGCTGATGCAAAAGGAGCATCTCGATGCGGTGCTGCGCCCGGAAACGCTGACCCGGCCGAGCGAGAAGCTGTCCTTCTCGTAAGGCATGCGGCGCATTTTGCTTCCGGGCGGCACTCATTCGTGCACGATCAGGCCGCCTTGGCTTGCGGCTTGGCAGCCTTGACATGGGTTATGCTGCGGCGGCCGTCGATGCTGACGGGAACATCGCCGTCGACGGTGGCGCGGCGCACGACGCGGTGCTGGTCGCCATAATCGTTGACGGCATAGTGCTGCGTCGCACGATTATCCCAGATTGCGACATCTCCGGCCCGCCAGCGCCAGCGCACGGTATTTTCCGGGGCGGTGACGTAGGACTGGAACACTTCGTAGAGTTTGGCAGAATCGTTCTTCGACAAGCCGACAAGGCGCTGAACGAAATTCCCGAGCAGCAGCGACCTTTCGCCGGTCTCCGGATGGACACGCACGACCGGATGCTCGGTCTCGTAGATGGTCGAGGTGAAAACCTCCTCGAAATGCTTCTTCTCCTCAGTGGTGGCGCGAGGGCGCACGGCGGCATAGTCATAGGCATTGCTGTGAACGGCCCATAGATTGTCCGCCAGCAGTTTCAGCGGCGCCGGCAGGCTTTCGTAGGCGGCATGGGTGTTGGACCAGATCGTGTCGCCGCCGGATGCCGGAATGACGACGCCGCGAAGCACGGAGAATTTGGGATAGGCATCGACGAAGGTGACGTCGGTGTGCCACTGGTCGGCTCTGCCGCCGCCGCGGCTGGAATCGAGATTGAGGATGGAAGCCGTGCCGGAGACCGGTCCCTGGGTCGGATGCGGCACGAGATCGCCGAGGCGGCGCGCGAAAGCTTCCTGTTCGGAATCGTCAAGATGTCCCTGATCGCGGAAGAAGATGACCTTGTGTTTCAGGAGAAGCTGGTTGACGGCTGCCACCGTTGCATCGGAAAGCTCTCCGCCAAGGCGGATGCCTTTGATTTCGGCGCCGACACGGCCGGTCAGCGGGACGACATCGATGTCGGGAATGATCTGATTGACGAGAACCGGATTGCTCATGGAAATCTCCTGTTGATATTGGATGAACTCGGCAGGTCGCATGCGCCCAAGGATCGCATCCGTTGGGCGTCGAGATTTCAGCGCTGAAGTCGACAGGGCTATGGAACCGTATAATCTACAAAATCTGTAGACAATAATTTCTAATTTAAGCTGTTTTCGTGAAACAGCCGCCTCGATTTTCTCGCCGGCAGGGAGGCTGGCGGCCATTGCCGTTTCTTCGTATCTTCCGTTGCGGCGTGGGATCGCCGGGCAAAGTCATGCGTGAGGCCGTAAATCGGCGCCGGAAAGGAACTTTCGATGGCAACAGTCAAACTTCTGTCGGATCAAGAGGCCGCGGCCATTCCAGCGGTGCAAGCCGTGTTCGATGACATCAGGGCGACGCGCAATACCGATTTCATCAACAATTTCTGGCGTGCCCTTGCCAACGATCCGGCCAATCTCAAGCGGGTATGGGAAACGCTCAAATCGGTCATGACGGTCGAAGGTGCCATCGATCCGCTAACGCGGGAGATGATCTACATCGCCGTGTCGACGGCCAATGCCTGTCAGTACTGCATTCAATCCCATACCGCGGCCGCTCGCGCCCGCGGCATGACCGATGCCCAGCATGGCGAACTCCTGACGGTCATCGGGCTTGCCGCACAGACAAATCATCTGGCTCTCGCCATGCAGGTTCCGCCCGATCCGGAATTCGAGGTGCGATAGGAAACGACGGACGCGGCGCGCATCTCGATGCCGTTGCGACGTAAGCGGGCAGTGGAGTGCAACTTAAGGGGCGTGCAAGTCAACGTTTACGTGTAAATGTGGCGTAATCCATCTTATGGAACTGGCGAGGCAATAGCTGCTCCCAATCGCAAACGACCGCGTTGCCGGTGAAGACCGAAGCTCCATTCTCCACCATCCCGCGGACCTCTGCGAGTCCTCTCAGCAAACTTTCGGAAGTCTGGCGCGTTAACCCCGCGCGCTGACTACGGATGGGGAAATGCTGATGAGCAAAGGCTTTCGATTTGATGTGCTCGCCAAAGGCGGCTACGTGGCGCGCGGTGTCGTTTTTCTGCTGATAGCGGGGTTGGCGCTCTTTTCCGGCGTCGCCGGCGGCCGGCCGGAAACGAAGTCGGCGCTCTCGACGCTGCTTGCGCAGCCGTTCGGGCGTATCTGGGTCGGAATGATTGGTCTTGGTCTTCTCGGATTTGTCGCCTGGAGGCTGGCGCAGTCCCTGGCGGATAGCGACGGCCACGGGCGGGACGGAAAGGCACTGGTGATCCGGGCCGCACTCTTCGGCAGTGCCGTCACGTATCTCGGCCTTGCCGGATATGCACTGGGTCACGCCATCTTCCTCGGCGGCGGGAGCGAAGGTTCCGGTGAGAGGGGGCTGGCGGGATGGATCATGTCGCAGCCGTTCGGCTCCTATCTTGCGATCGCCGTTGGCGCCGGCTTGGTCATCGGCGGCATCGTGACGGTCGTGAAGGGCATCACCCGCAAGTTCGAGCGCTACGTCAAAATACCGGACAGCAAGGGAATCGTGACATTGATCTGCGTTTACGGTCTCGTCGCCCGCGGCGCGGTATTCGCGATCACCGGGATATTTTTCGCCTATGCCGGCTTCCGGGTGGACCCGCAACAGGCCGGCAGCATGGGCGACGCCCTGGAATGGGTCCGCCAGCTTCCGTTCGGATCCTTCCTCTACATCGCCGTCGCCGCCGGATTGGCAGCCTTCGGAATATACAACCTTGTCGAGGCGCGCTACCGTGTCATCTCAGGCCCATCTTTGGCAGCCGCCAAGCGTTCGATCCGGCTTACGGGCTCTTGATACCTTTGCCGGAAGTTGATTTTCCCCAACCGAAGCCACCGAGCTGCTGCTGCGGCCGGCTTCCTCAGCTGTTTGTCGAGAGACACATTCTTTTCGTCCTTTCGTTGTGGTTTTTGCATGGATGACCGGCATTTTAACGAAGCCTATATGATTTCGTTAGGCCCGCGTTGGCACCCTCCCCGCACCTTCGGGAGATGCCATGTTCACTGTGATTTCATGTATCACCGACCAGCATGACTGGACGCTGCTTTTCGTTGCCCTGTCGATCTGCTGCTTCGGCAGCCTGACGGCGGTTTTCATGTTGACGCGTGCGCAGGAATGCGTGCGGCACCATCGCCACTCCTGGCTCATCGCTGCTGCCGTCGTCCTCGGCGCCAGCACCTGGGCAACCCATTTTATCGCGATGCTGGCTTATGCCGGCCCGGTGCCGATCGGCTATGACGGACCTCTGATCATTCTGTCGATTATCGCCGCCATCGTCCTGTTTGCGGTGGCGGTTGAAATCGCTTTCATCAATGGCGGCCAGCTTGTCCAGGCATCCGGCGGGGTCCTGTTTGGCGTTGCCATTGCGGCAATGCATTTCGTCGGGCTGCTTGCGATCACGCCTTTCAGCATGGTTTCGCTCGCCCTGGACAAATCGATCGTCGCCTGTGCGATGGCAATCGGCTTCGGCATCGTTGCGGTTGCGGCCCTGCGGCATAGCGCAAGCAGGCGTTTTCACATTTTTGCCGGCGCGGCGTGCATCGTCCTGGCGATCTGCAGCCTCCACACCGTGTCTATGAGCGGTGTCCAGATCACCCCTTCGGCCGAGCCCGTGCACGCCGATCTCTCCTCCGTCGATCGGATCGCCATCGCCATCGCCGTCTCGATCATCTCCACATTGATCCTGCTCGGAGCGGCCGCAGCGCTGTTTCTCGACCGTCATTTGACCGATCTGCGCGGGCTGGCGAATGCCTCGTTCGAGGGGCTGGTCATCGCCCAGGAGAATGTCGTCATCGATCTCAACGAGAAATTCGCTGCGATGGCCGGTAAGGCAGCCGCGTTTCTGAAAGGGCAGCCAGTCGACGCGGTGCTTGCGGTCGAGAGGCGCCTCGGCATCGACACCTGCCAGGGAGCGGTGTTGCGCGCGGGCCAGGATATGATTCCGGTCGAGATTCTGGCTCGAACGATCGAATATCGTGGGCGCGAATGCCAGGTGATCGCCGTACGCGATCTGACGGAGCGCCATGAGGCGAGCCGCAGGATCGAGCATATGGCGCGCCATGACCCATTGACCGGCCTGGCGAACCGCCGCGAATTCGACCGGCGTTTCGAGATGGCGATATCAGGTGCTGCAGAAACACCCAGCGGGCTGGCGCTTCTTGCCCTCGATCTCGACCGGTTCAAACTCGTCAACGACACGTTCGGCCATGCCGAAGGGGATACGGTGCTTCAGCGCGTCGCGCAGGTCCTGATCCGCGCTTTGCCGGCCGATGTGACGATCGCCCGCATGGGCGGAGACGAATTCTGCATCATCCTCGAAAACGCGTCCCGCCAACAGACGGAAGCACTGTCAACAGATCTGCTGACGGCTTTCGCCCACGAGTTCGCAGAACTCGCCACCTTTTCGGGATTCGGCGCCAGTATCGGGATTGCCTTGTACCCCGAGCACGGCGTTACCGGTCGGCGTCTCAGAAACAATGCCGATATGGCTCTCTACCGAGCCAAAAGCGGCGGCCGCGGCAGAGCCTGCACATTCGAGGCGGCGATGGACATCGAACTGCATGCCAAGCGGCAGCTCGAACACGATCTGCGGCACGCACTCGCCAAAGGAGAGCTTTTCCTCGTCTACCAGAGGATCGTCGACACATGCTCGCAAGAGCCGTGCGGTTATGAGGCGCTGTTGCGCTGGCGCCATGCAAGCCGAGGCGTTCTTGCCCCGGCGGACTTCATCGCTGCCGCCGAAGAAACCGGCTGCATCATCCCCATCGGGATCTGGGTTCTGGAACAGGCCTGCATCGAAGCAGCCTCGTGGAAAACTCCGCTGGCGATCGCGGTCAACATCTCGCCGGTTCAGTTCCTGATGCCGAACCTGGTGGAGCAGGTCTCGCAAATTCTTGCGAAAACCGGGCTGCAGCCTGACCGTCTGGAGCTCGAGATCACCGAGTCGGCGCTGTTCCACGATCGGGCCGCCGTGCTTTCCAAGCTCGGTCAGCTCCGGGCGACGGGTATCCGGGTCGTTCTCGACGACTTCGGGACCGGTTATTCTTCGCTCGCCCATCTGCGGGATTTTCCGTTCGACAAGCTGAAGATCGACAGACGTTTCCTTGCCGGCATCGGCGTCGATCCCACCATCAGGGCGCTGTTTGAGAATGTCATCGAGATGGCGTCGACGCTCAACCTGCCGGTGATTGCCGAAGGCGTCGAGACGCAGGAACAGCTTTCGATCCTTCATGCAAGCCAGCCGGCGCAGATGCAGGGCTTCCTGTTCGGCAAGCCTGAGGCGGCGCCGAGCAGCCGGGCGCCGTTGAAAGCGATCGCCTGACCCGCCTGGGCAGATTATAGGCTTTCCAGCAGCTCCGGACTACTTTCCGTCGAGCCATTCCTGCAACTCTGCCTCGGCCCGCTCCAGAGCGCTGTAATTCAGGAGCTTGCGCAGGAAAGCCACCGTGATGGCGCGGGCGCGGAGATTGAAGCGGCCGTCCTCGTGGTCGTCGCCGGCGCTCTGGTAGACGTCGAGTTTGTCGTAGAGCTGCTGCAGGCGGTTCTGCACGCTGCGCAGCGACAGGCCGCGGCGTTTGGCGATCGCCCGGTCGGTAAGACCGAGCGCGATATCGACGAGGATTTCATATTCGGAATCGGTAAAGCCGTTGGTCTGGCCGAGGCTCTTCTGCTGCAGGCCCCTCACCTCGCGGTCGATGACGCATTGGCTCTCGATGAAGATCGAGCGCAGCGCCAGCTTCAGCCGCTCGTCGGAGGCGGATTTCAGCACATAGCCGTAGGCGGCGCCATCCGGCACGATGCGCGAGACGCCGCGCACATAGGCCTCATCAGAATAATTCGACCAGAACAGGATGCGGGTCTCCGGCCGCTCCTTCCAAATGGTGCGCGCCGCCTCGATGCCGTTGCGGCTCGCCATTTGCAGGTCCATGACGATATGCGCCGACTTATGGTCGCGCGCGAGCTTCTCGCCGACCGTGCCGTTCTCGGCCTCGATCACCGTATCGCATTCCGGCAGGGCGGCGTTGACCGCCTCGTGCAGATAGGAGCGGTGCAGCGGGTCGTCCTCGACGATCAGAACCTTCATCGTGTCTCTCCTCGGTCCGGCCCGCTCGCCGGGTCGTGCGGGGTTAGCGGCAGGACGACCCGCACCACGGTGCCGCGATTGTTGTGGCCGGGGCCGGTGGTGAAGCGCGCCGAAATCAGTCGCGCACGGGTCTTCATATTGTCGATGCCGCCACCGATCCGTCCGCGCGCCTTGGCGAGCCCGCTGCCGTCGTCGAAGATTTCGATCGACAGCCGCTCCTCGTCGGCTTCGAGCCGCACCGTGACGGCGAGCGGGGCGGCATGGCGCACCGCATTGTTGATCGCCTCCTGGGCAATCCGGAACAGCGCGACGCTGACGGTCGGTTCCAGCCGCTCCAATGCGCCGTGCGTTTCGTCGACCAGACCCCATTCGATGGCCGATCCGGTGTCGCGGGTCGACCGGTCGAGATGATGCTCGATCGCCTGCGCGAGGCCGAAGAGCTGGAGCACCGAGGGTTTGGCCTGTTCGATGATCTGCCGCAGATCCTGCATGCAATGCTGCAGCGAGCGGGAGACCGGCTCCAGCGCCTCGGGCGTCACCTCGCCGTTGCGCGACAGCCGGTCGATCCGGCGGGCGAGCCGCGTCAGGTCGGCGAGCGTCTGGTCGTGCAGGTCCATGCCGATCCGCTGGCGTTCCTGCTCCAGCGCCTCGGTCAGCTTCAGCGCGCCCTGCCGCAGCCCCTCCTCGCGGGCCCGGGCCTCCGCCTCGACGATGGCCGAGCGCTGCGCCTGCTCGGCAGCCTGCAGCGCGAAGAAATAGGGGGTCAGCAGGTCGGCAATGATGCGGGCGCGTTCGATATCCTCCATCGTATAGACCCCCGCCGTTCGCGATGAACAGGAGAGCGCAGCGATGATCGTGCCCTGCACTTTCATCGGCACATGCAGGCGGCTCCGCAGCGACTCTTCGACGATCGGCCGCTTGAAGGCGCCCTCGAAGTGGAAACGCTGGTCCGTCATGGCATCGTCCGCCAGCAGAAAATCCACCTCGCCCCGGAGCAGCGAACGGATCGGGCTGTTGACCACGGGCGCACCGGCAAGGTCGCCCCAGGCGGTCTCGATGCCGGTCTCATAGGCCGTGTGATAGTTGCCGCCCTCGAGCAGCACGCAGACGTCGAGGTGGTCGTGCGGGATGATATGGGCGACCTCGGCCGCAACCGAACGGATGGCTGAGCGGAAGTCGAGCTGGCCCGCGAGCAGCCGGGAAATGCCGAGATAGTGGTCGAACATGGCTGCGGGTGCGCGATGCAGCATGGTGGTTCCTCCCCGAGACGGCAGCAGGCTCCTCAACCCGCAGCGCGCCCTTTGCAGTAAGCGCCCGCGGAAGCGCCGCCGTCTTGCGTAAACCCGCAGCTAATTGCGCAAAACCCGCAAACGACTTGCTGCCTTGCCCCTGTACAGCCCGGTCGATCTCCCGCATCCTGCCCTTACTGAGAGGAGGAAGCTCAGTGCAAGAACAATTTTCACTCGAGCCCATTTTGGGCGCGCAGGAGTGAACGATCCGCCGACCGGCGCGATCAGAGGGAGAGAGACATGACAATTCGTAAGATGCTTCTGGCATCGGCCGCTATTGCTTGCGCCGCGATGCCCGTTTCCGCCTTTGCCGACACGTCGGCCAAGAAAATCGCCCTTTCCAACAATTATGCCGGCAACTCCTGGCGCCAGGCCATGCTGACGAGCTGGGGCAAAGTCACCGGCGAGGCCGTCAAGGCCGGCGTCGTTGCCGCCGCCGATCCCTTCACCACCGCCGAGAACCAGGCGACGGAGCAGGCGGCGCAGATCCAGAACATGATCCTGCAGGGTTATGACGCCATCGTGCTGAATGCCGCCTCGCCGACGGCGCTGAACGGCGCGGTCAAGGAAGCCTGCGACGCGGGCATCACCGTGGTGTCCTTCGACGGCATCGTCACCGAACCCTGCGCCTGGCGCATCGCCGTCAACTTCAAGGAAATGGGCCGCAGCGAGGTGGAGTACCTGTCGAAGAAACTCCCGCAGGGCGGCAGCCTGCTCGAGATCCGTGGTCTGGCCGGTGTCTTCGTCGATGACGAGATCTCGGCCGGCATTCACGACGGCGTCAAGCAGTTCCCGCAGTTCAAGGTTGTCGGCTCCGTCCACGGAGACTGGGCGCAGGACGTGGCGCAGAAGGCGGTTGCCGGCATCCTGCCGAGCCTGCCCGACATCGTCGGCGTGGTGACGCAGGGCGGCGACGGTTATGGCGCCGCGCAGGCGATTGCCGCGACCGACCGGAAGATGCCGACCATCATCATGGGCAACCGCGAAGACGAGTTGAAGTGGTGGAAGGAGCAGAAGGACGCCAAGGGCTACGAGACCATGTCCGTTTCCATCGCGCCTGGCGTCTCGACGCTCGCCTTCTGGGTCGCTCAGCAGATCCTCGATGGCAAGCAGGTCAAGAAGGATCTCGTCGTGCCCTTCCTGCGCATCGACCAGGACAATCTCGAAACCAACCTCGCCAATACGCAGGCCGGCGGCGTCGCGAACGTGGAATACACGCAGGCAGACGCGATCAAGGTTATCGAGCAGGCCAAGTAAATCTCCCGGCGACTGCCGCGCGGCCGCAAATGGCGGCGCGGCATTCTTTGTGAAGCAGATGTGGCGGGCAGGATGAATGAGGTTTTGAAGGCGGTGATCGCCGTCGATGGCGCCAAGGTCAGCTTCGGCGCGGTCAGGGCGCTCGACGGCGTCACGCTCCGTGTCATGCCGGGCGAATGCGTCGGGCTGGTCGGCCACAATGGCGCCGGTAAATCCACGATCGTCAGCGTGATCAACGGCGGCCTGACGCCGCATGAAGGCAGTGTGGCGAGCGACGGCGAGCGGCTGGAACGCTATGGGATCAACGCGGCGCGGGCCCGCGGGGTGCGCTGCGTCTTCCAGGAGCTTTCGCTCTGCCCCAATCTTTCCATCGTCGAAAACACCCGCATCATGCATCGCCATCTCGGCGGTTTCGGCTGGCGTAGGCGCGCCGCTGGAATCATCGAGAGGAGCCTTGATGCCGTCTTTCCCGGCCATGGCATCGACAGCAGCCGGGCCGTGGGCGATCTGTCGATCGCCGAGCGGCAGATGGTCGAGATTGCTATGGCTTTTTCCGATGCCGGCGTTGCGCCGCGGTTGGTGATCCTCGACGAGCCGACCTCGTCGCTCGATGCAAGCCTTGCCCGCCAGATGCTCGATCATGTCCGCCGCTTCGTTGCCGCCGGCGGCTCCGTCATCTTCATCTCGCATATCCTGCACGAGATCCTCGAAACCTCCGACCGCATCGTCGTCATGAAGGACGGCCGCATCGTCGCCGAGCGCCCAGCGCCGGGCTTCGACCATAACGGTCTCGTCGAAGCGATGGGCACCGTTGCGAAGGAGGAGACGGCGCAGCGCTCGACGCGCGACCAATCCACCGCTCCGCTCATTCTGTCTCATCAGACGAAAGGCCTTCCCTTCACGGCGCTAAAGGGTGAGATCATCGCACTGGCGGGACTGGCCGGACACGGGCAGACCGAATTGCTGCTTGCCCTGCATGCCGCGCAGTCTAGCAACTGGCTGCCCGAGCGCGATCCGCTCGTCACCTTCGTTGCCGGCGACCGCCGCCTCAATGGCGTCTTCGAACTCTGGAGCATCCTGCGCAATTTCTCGATCGCGTCGCTCGGCGACCTTACCCGGCACGGCCTTATCCTCGCCGATGAAGAGCAGACCAAGGGCGCCGATTGGAAGCGGCGGATCGAGATCCGCACGCCCGATATGGCCAACCGCATCCTATCGCTTTCCGGTGGCAACCAGCAGAAGGTGCTGTTTGCCCGCGCGCTGGCGACACGCGCGCCTGTCGTCCTGATGGACGATCCGATGCGCGGCGTCGACGTCGGCACCAAGCAGGAGGTATACGCGATCATCCGCGAGGAAGCGGCGTACGGCCGCACCTTCATCTGGTACTCCACTGAGATGGACGAGGTCCGCCTCTGCGACCGCGTCTACGTCTTCCGCGAAGGCCGCATCACCGCCGAACTCGCCGACGACGCCGTCAACGAGACGAATATCATCGCCGCTTCCTTCGAAGGGGTCGCCGCATGACGTTCCGGCTCTCGTCCGACGCCTTGCGTCTTGCCATCCCCGCTCTGTCGCTGACGCTGCTGCTTGCCGCCGTCTTCTGGCTGCAGCCGCGCGCCATGAGCTATGTCGGGCTCAACCTGCTGTTCAACCTGGCTGTGCCCATCGCGCTTGCGACGATCGCCCAGATGCTGGTGATGGCGGTCAACGATCTCGATCTGTCGATGGGCACCTTCGTCAGCTTCGTCGCCTGCGTCACCGCCACCTTTCTGCGCGATGCGCCGGCGGTCGGCATCCTGATCCTTGCCGGCGCGATCGCCATCTATGCGGGCCTCGGCGTCGTCATCCATCTGCGCAACCTGCCGTCGATCGTCGTGACCCTCGGCATGAGCTTTGTCTGGGGCGGTCTTGCCGTGCTGCTGCTGCCGGCACCGGGCGGCCAGGCGCCCGATTGGGTGCGTTGGCTGATGACCGTCAAGCCGCCGCTGGCGCCGATGGCGATCGTCGCCAGCATCGCCATCGCCGCCGTCGCCCATCTTCTCGTCATGCGCTCCTCGCTCGGCGTGCTGATCCGCGGCATCGGCGGCAACCAGCGCTCGGTCGAGCGCGCCGGCTGGTCGATCGTCGCGGCGCGCGCCGGCGCCTACGGCCTCGCCGGCCTGTTCGCGGTGCTCGCCGGCATCGCCCTCGTCGGCCTGACGACCTCGGCCGATGCTAATATCGCGCTGCGCTACACGCTGCTGTCGATCGCCGGCGTCATCCTTGGCGGCGGCGAGTTCATCGGCGGCCGCGTCTCCCCTGTCGGCGCCGTCATCGGCGCGCTGACCCTGACGCTCGCCGGCTCGTTCCTGTCCTTCCTGCGCATCTCGCCGGACTGGCAGATCGGCGCGCAAGGCGCGATCCTGATCATCGTGCTCGCGCTTCGCCTGATGCTCAACCGCCTGGAGAAGCGGGAGAAACGCGGATGACTCCGCTGCTCGGTCTGTTCGGCAAACCCTGGATATGGTCGTGGCTTGCCGCCTTCGCCGTCTGGTTTCTGACCATCATGGTGACGCTCGGCGCCAGCACGCTCGGCTTGTCGCAGGCAGCCCTCACTTTCGCCGCCTTCTCGGTCATCGTCGGTATCGGCCAGATGTTCGTCATCACGCTCGGTCCCGGCAACATCGACCTCTCGGTTCCCGCCACCATGACGCTGGCCGGCACGGTGGCGCTGAAGCTGATGAATGTCGAAAACGGCATGATCCTGCCCGGTCTTCTCATTGCCATCGTCCTCGGCCTTGTCGTCGGCCTCGGCAATTATGCGCTGATCAAGGCGCTGCGCATTCCGCCGATCATCGCCACGCTGTCCATGAGCTTCATCGTCCAGTCCGCAGCGATCTGGACGAACCGCGGATTGCGGATCAAGCCTCCGGGCCTGCTGGCGGAATTCAGCACGTCGAACACGCTCGGCGTGCCGAATGTGGCGATCGTAGCACTCCTCATCTCGCTGCTTGCCTGGTTCCTGCTCGAAAAGACGATCTACGGGCGCTGGATCTCGGCGATCGGCCAGAGCATGCCGGCGGCTCGCATGGCCGGCATACCGGTCGACGGCACGCGTTTCGTCACCTATCTGTTCTGCGCCGTGCTCGCCTCCGTCGCAGGCTATCTGCTCGCCTGTTTTTCCGGCGGGGCAGCGCTCAACATGGGCTCGGAATATCTGTTGATGTCGATCGCCGTCGTCGTGATCGGCGGCACGGCGGTCGCCGGCGGCGATTCCAACGTGCCGGGCATCTGGGGCGCCTCGCTCTTCATGTTCCTGGTCGTCTCCATGCTCAACACCTACGGGGTCGGCGCCGGTATCCGCTTGATCATGACCGGCCTCATCATCATCAGCGTCATCATGCTCGCCGGCGGCCGCCGGGCCGGCATGCGATAAACGGAAAGACCGCCATGGCCGACGCCAGCATCTACGAAATCCACGACCCGCGGTTCCGGCAGCTGATCGTGACGAGCGCTAGCCTCGACGAACTCTATTCCGGCTGCCGCTGGGCCGAGGGTCCCGTCTGGTTCAACGATGCGAACCAATTGCTGTGGAGCGATATTCCCAATCAGCGCATGCTGCGATGGACGCCGGAGAGCGGCGTCTCCGTCTATCGCCAACCCTCCAACTTCGCGAACGGCCACACACGCGACCGGCAGGGGCGGCTGATTTCCTGCGAACATGGCATGCGCCGCGTCACGCGCACCGAGGTCGACGGCTCGATTACCGTGCTCGCCGATCGTTTCGAAGGCGCCAGGCTCAATTCGCCGAACGATGTGGTGGTGAAATCCGACGGCACGATCTGGTTCACCGACCCCACGTACGGCATCATGTCGGATTATGAAGGCTATCGCGCCGTGCCGGAGCAGCCGACCCGCAACGTCTACCAGCTCGATCCGGCGACCGGGGGGCTTGCGGCTGTCGCCACCGATTTCATCCAGCCGAACGGCCTTGCCTTCTCACCCGACGAGACCATTCTTTACGTGGCGGATTCGGCGGCAAGCCACGATGAAAGCCTGCCGCGCCATATAAGGGCTTTCGACGTGGCCGACGGCAACAGGCTGACGAATGGCCGGGTCTTCTGCCTGATCGACAGCGGCATTCCGGACGGCATCCGCACCGACGTGACCGGAAACCTCTGGTCGAGTGCTGGTGATGGCGTGCATTGCTTCGATCCTGCCGGCAAACTGATCGGCAAGATCCGCGTGCCGCAAACCGTCGCCAACCTCACCTTCGGTGGTCCCAAGCGCAACCGGCTGTTTATTGCGGCGACGCGTTCGATCTATTCGGTCTATGTCGCCGTCAGCGGCGCTCAGCTGCCGTGAGAGCGTGATTCTGCTCGGCGTCTCACTATAGTCGCTGGAGCGGAGGGCCGCTGGACGGAGACGCAGTTGCGGTTGGCGCTTTAGACCGCCAGCATCGGCTAGGCAGAAGCGCCCGCATGGCGCTTGATCCGGAACGTCCCCGCAGGCAGCGGTCGCAGGAAGCCAACCGCCTTCGCTTGCTCCGTCGCATCTCCTCAGAATAAGGTTTTGATCTCCGCCCCTGTGAGTTAGACATCACAAATCCAAAAGCGCGCGTTCGACTTCGAGCGTCAATTCCCGGAGTTGCATCATGAAAATCGCGCCGCAACAGCGGATCTATGTCTGCTTCTTTCTCTTCGCCGTGTCGCTGGGGGCGCTGTTGTCGAGGATGCCGGATTTGCAGGTTGCGCTTGGCGTCAACAAGTCCGAGCTTGGGTTGATGTTGATAGGGGCTGCGATCGGCGCCTTGATTTCGTTGACTTTGTCTTCGCCCGTGATCGCCCGGCTTGGCGCGCGGACAACGGCATTCATTACTGTTCTTGGCACGTCTGCGCTGCTGTCGCTGGTGCCGTGGATTGGGGCGGCGCCGGTCGTGTTCTGTGTGCTTTTCGTCGAGGGGATGCTCGCCGGGGCGCTGGAGATCAATCTCAATGTCGAGATTGATCGCATCGAAGCACAGCTAGGACGCGGCGTGATGAACAGGGCGCATGGTTTCTGGAGCCTCGGCTTCTTCGTCACGGCGCTTGTCTCCTCAGTCGTCCGTCAAGCCGGTATTTCGATGCAACTCCATCTCGCCGTGACCTTTGCCGCGGTGCTTGTGCTCGGCGTCTGGGCGATTTCAGGCATGCGAAATGCGCCCGCGCGGTCCCCCTTGAATGAAGGCAAGGCGCCACTGGTGGCGCTTCCCACCCGGAGCCTCATGCCGCTCTGCGTGATCGGCATCGCGGCCTTTCTCGTCGAAGGTGCAGGGATCGACTGGTCGGCGATCTATATGCGCGACGTGTTTTCAGTCGAGCCCTTCATTGGCGGACTAGGATTGACGCTCTTTACTTTCTGCATGGCACTGGCGCGCCTGTTCGTCGATCCGCTGGTCGATCGGTTTGGCCCGCGGGCCGTCGCCACGATGTTGCTTGTCCTTTCGGCTATCGGCATTTGCGCCGTCTGGGGCGCTCCGCATGCCTATGTGGCACTGGCGGGCTTTGCCTTGATGGGCGCCGGCTGCAGCGCTGTCTATCCTCTCGCCGTCTCGGCGGCGGCCCAGCGCACAGATCGCGCGGCGCATCTCAACGTCGCCGCCCTTGGCCAGATGACCTTCGTCGCCTTCTTCCTGGCGCCGCCGCTGCTCGGTTTCATTGCCGAACATGCGGGCATCAGGACATCCTATCTCGTCTGCCTTCCGTTGATCATCTACGCGCTCTTTTCGGTCAAGGTGCTTGCTCAGCGCCGGGCGGCCTGCGACGGCAGCGTTGCGAGCGTTCGGAGCGTCAACGGGTGATCGATCGAGCTGGATGTTTCGGCGGCGCGATCGGTTCAGCGAAAAGCATAGGCGAGCACGCCGTAGCGCGTGCTCTGCGCTCCCTTAGCTTATATAGGTTTTAGGCAGCCGGCGTCGCAGATCCGACAGTCCGCCGGCTGCCCATGCTAGATGATCATCGCGTCGAGCGGGAGCGCGAACACGGTTGCCAACAGAGGTCGATCATCATGACTAGCGTCCGTATCCATGATAACGTCCTCGTCGCCGTCATGATTGCCTGCGTCGGCACGTGTTACGGATTCGGCCTCAGCCTTTTTCCTCAAATCATCCCCGACATGCGGAAAGATCTTGCCTTCGACTATGCCTTCGTCGGCACGGTCACCGGCCTGGTGCAGTTTTCCACAGTGGCATTCGCCGTGCTCGGTACCTGGCTCGTCCATCGCATCGGCGCCGCACGGACGGTGGTGGCGTCCGTGTCGCTCTGCGGGCTCTGCCTGTCGAGCATCCCCATCAACGACAATCTCTATGTGGTTGCCGGCCTGCTGATGGTCGCCGGAGCGACTGGCGCATCGACTTTCGTGCCGATGATTAATCTTGCCTCGCGGGTGGTGAGAGCAGAACAGCGCGGCTTTGCCATGAGCCTGATCTCCAGCGCCCCGGCCTTTGGCGTCCTCATCAACAGCGCACTCGTGGCGGCATACGCCGGAAGCGGTCACTGGCAGATAGTCTGGTTCCTCACAGGCGCGGCCACGATCGCACTGGCCGTTGCCACCCACATTCTCTTCGGGCGGGCCGGCCTCTTCGACAACGGGACAAGTCACGAAACGCTGGCGCCAACTGCCGGCGGTTCAGCAAGCCTGCGCTCCATCATGCCATGGGTGACGCTGATCTTCGCGCTCGGCTTCATCAACGGCCTGATGCCATATCCCTATCTCACCTATCTCTCGCCGTTTCTGCGCGAGGAACTCGGCTACTCCGTCGGCTTTGCCTCATGGCTCTGGGCAACGATCGGGGCGGTGGGGATCAGCGCAGGCTTCGCCATTGGCACAATATCGTCGCGTCTCGGATCGCGCTATGCCATGCTGACCTGTTACTCAAGCTTCCTCGCCGCCGGCGGCCTCGTCGTCCTCGATCCCTCGATGGAACTCTCGATTCTGTCCGGCATCTTCTTTTCGCTGGGCTTTTATCCGATCTATGGCTTGCTGCCGGCCTACGTCTCACATCGCGCCACGCCCCGCGTCGCGGTGACTGTCTTAGGCATCTGCACCGTGTTCCAAGGCATCGGCGGCACGACAGGGAATTTCTTCGGCGGCGTGATTAAGACATCGACCGAGAGTTTCAGCGGCATCTATCTCGCCGTTGCAGTTACGGCCGCCGTCGCCGCGGCGATGACGATCTCGCTGCCGAAGGACCAGAGTGTGCAGGCCGTGTAGCGTCTGCGGCGCCAGCCTATGGTTCTTGCCGAAATACTCGCCGGACCTAAATCCGATTGAGCAGAGAGGGAAAGGCGACATCGTGTTTGGAGAAGAGCCTGAAAACCAGTCCGGGAAGGACAGACAACGATCATGACGCGCTCGCGCCGACCCTCATTGCCATTCCTCAACGAGTCCGATGCGACGCTGCAGTCTCGTCCGATCCGCAAGCGCGATCCCGACCAGCCAAGCCTTCCGTTCGATCCAATGCCGGCGAGGGTCGAGCCATGCCTGGCGCTGTTGAAACCCACTGTGCCGGTGGGGCCGGATTGGCTCTACGAGGTGAAGTGGGATGGCTACCGGCTGGCAATCCACATCGAGCCGAAGGGCGTTCGTGTCATCACCCGCGGCGGCCATGACTGGACGCATCGTTTTCCCGCCATCGCCGCGGCGGCCAAAGAACTCGGCGTGACCACCGCCATACTGGACGGGGAAGCGGTGGTTCTCGACGAACACGGCCGATCGGATTTCGGCGCGCTGCAACGGTCACTCGGCGGTCGCGGCGGCAAGCGGGCTTCGACCGAGTCCATTCTCTATGCCTTCGATCTTTTGTATCTGGACGGCCACGACCTGACGGGCACCGAGCTTGCCGTGCGCCGGCATCTTCTTGAAGACCTGATACCGGAAGGCGGCAATCGGACGATCCGCTTTTCCGAAGAAATAGACCTGCCTCCGGAAGAGTTGCTCGAGCATGCCTGCCACCATCATATGGAAGGTATCATCGCCAAGCATCGCGACCGGCCCTACGGCAGCGGCCGCACCGGCGACTGGCTGAAGATCAAGTGCGTCGAGAGCGAGAGCTTCATGATCGTCGGTTACGAACAATCGGCATCTGCCCGCGGCGGTATCGGCAGCCTGCTGCTCGCCGGCAAGAAGGGTTTCGACTGGATTTCCGTGGGCTCGGTCGGAACCGGTTTCAGCGCCACCGACGCCGAGCAGTTGAAAAAGACGCTCGACCGGTTGAAGACCAACCGGCCCGCCGTTCCGCTGAAGGGTAAACGCTACGTCTTCGTGCAGCCGACCCTCATCGCCGAGATCGAGTTTCGCGGCTGGACCGATGACGGCAGTCTCCGCCATGCGTCGTATAAGGGGCTGCGCGAGATTCAGGACAATGCGGCCGTATTCGACATGACCGGCCTCGGCAGTTGAGGTCGGCGATCGTCAGGTTTTCAGCCGCCGTCGGAGAGCCTTTCCAGAAGAAGCCCCAGCGTGGGCCGCCATTCGAAGATCTCGACGCTCGCGTAAACACCGGAGCGCACGAAGGGGTCTTCCGCATTGAAGGCCTCGAACTCGGCGAGCGTCTTGACCTCCGCGATCACGAGGGCGGTTGAACCCCTGCCCTCCGCCGGCGGCGCGGAAGGGCCGGAAAGCAGGATGCGGATCGCCGCGCCTTGCAGATGGGCCTTGTGTTCCTCGAGCAATCGCGAGCGTTCTGCGGCCTTGCCGGGGTCGGATACCGCATGGCGGGCAACGATCATCGTCTGTCCTCCACTGGCGTCAGCACGAAATCGAAGTCGGAGCGCCAGATGGTCGGACGATCTATGCGCTCGAAAGGCGCGACAAGGCTGTGTTTTACGCCAAACACGGTATCGGATTCCAGATAGGGATCGTCGCCGACGAACGTGTGGGTTACGAGCTTCTGATAACCCGGAGCCGTGATCAGGTAATGGGTGTGGGCGGGACGATAGGGATGGCGGCCGAGGGAGGCCAGCATCTGCCCGACCGGGCCGTCATCCGGGATCGGATAGGAGACCGGTTTGATGCCGACGAAACTATAAGCGCCATCGGCGCCGGTGACGAAAATGCCCCGATTGTTCCATTTCGGCTGGATATCCGGCTGCTGGACGTCGTAGAACCCATCGGCATTATCCGACCAGACATCGATCCGGGCTCCGTCGATCGGATTGCCGTTAAGATCGAGCACCCGCCCGATGAACAGACAACTCTCGCCCCTGCCGTCGAGCGAGATGTTTTCACCCATATGCCGTATGGGCGCCCCTTCGACATGGAACGGCCCGAACACGGTATTCTCCGTGGCGCCCGGCGGACGCCGGTTGTTGATCGCATCCACCAGCATCGACAAACCAAGCGTATCGCTGAGCAGGATGAACTCCTGTCGCTCGTCATGACAGAGATGGCCGGTTCGGGTCAGGAAGCCGATGGCCAAC